>NZ_JBWKCC010000025.1:0-78539 GCF_056436655.1 Streptomyces sp. NPDC043427
GAGAAGTACCAGCTACGCCCCCGCGACTGGGAGGCCGCCGCCCGCGAGGGCCGCACCATCGCCCCCCTCATCACCAAACTCAACACCATCCGACGAAACAGCCCGGCCCTGCGGCAGCTGCGTGATCTCCACTTCCACCAGACGGACAAGGAAGCGGTGATCGCGTATTCGAAACGACAGGGTTCGAACACGGTTCTGGTGGTCGCCAACCTCGACCCCCACCACACCCAGGAGGCGACGGTCTCGTTGGACATGCCGCACCTCGGCCTGGAATGGCACGAGTCGGTGCCGGTGCGCGACGAGCTCACCGGCGAGACCTATCACTGGGGCAGGGCCAACTACGTGCGTCTCGAACCGGGCGACCGGCCGGCGCACGTCCTGACGGTTCTGCGACCGTCCACCCCGCAGATCGGAGGGTCACCCACATGATCGTCAACGAGCCCGTCCCGGACACCTTCGAGGACACACCGGCCAAGGACCGGGACCCGGACTGGTTCAAGCGCGCCGTCTTCTACGAAGTCCTCGTCCGCTCCTTCCAGGACAGCAACGGCGACGGAGTCGGCGACCTCAAGGGCATCACCGCGAAACTGGACTACCTCCAGTGGCTCGGCGTCGACTGCCTCTGGCTGCCGCCCTTCTTCAAGTCACCCCTGCGGGACGGCGGCTACGACGTCTCCGACTACACCGCGGTCCTGCCCGAGTTCGGTGACCTCGCCGACTTCGTCGAGTTCGTCGACGCCGCCCACCAGCGCGGCATGCGCGTCATCATCGACTTCGTCATGAACCACACCAGCGACCAGCACCCGTGGTTCCAGGAGTCGAGAAAGGACCCCGACGGCCCGTACGGCGACTACTACGTCTGGGCCGACGACGACAAGCAGTTCCAGGACGCGCGGATCATCTTCGTCGACACCGAGGCCTCCAACTGGACCTTCGACCCGGTCCGCAAGCAGTACTTCTGGCACCGGTTCTTCTCCCATCAGCCGGACCTCAACTACGAGAACCCGGCCGTGCAGGAGGAGATGATCTCCGCGCTGCGGTTCTGGCTGGACCTCGGCATCGACGGCTTCCGGCTGGACGCGGTGCCGTACCTGTACCAGCAGGAGGGCACCAACTGCGAGAACCTCCCGGCCACGCACGACTTCCTCAAGCGGGTGCGCAAGGAGATCGACGCCTCCTACCCGGACACGGTGCTGCTGGCGGAGGCCAACCAGTGGCCCGAGGACGTCGTCGACTACTTCGGCGACTACGCCTCCGGCGGCGACGAGTGCCACATGGCGTTCCACTTCCCCGTCATGCCCCGCATCTTCATGGCGGTGCGCCGCGAGTCGCGCTACCCGGTCTCGGAAATCCTCGCCAAGACCCCGGCGATCCCCTCCAGCTGCCAGTGGGGCATCTTCCTGCGCAACCACGACGAGCTCACGCTCGAAATGGTCACCGACGAAGAGCGCGACTACATGTACGCGGAGTACGCCAAGGACCCGCGCATGCGCGCCAACATCGGCATCCGCCGCCGCCTCGCGCCCCTCCTCGACAACGACCGCAACCAGATCGAGCTGTTCACCGCCCTGCTGCTCTCCCTGCCCGGCTCGCCGATCCTCTACTACGGCGACGAGATCGGCATGGGCGACAACATCTGGCTCGGCGACCGCGACGCGGTGCGCACGCCGATGCAGTGGACACCTGACCGTAACGCGGGTTTTTCGTCCTGTGACCCCGGCCGGCTGTTCCTGCCGACCATCATGGACCCCGTCTACGGCTTCCAGGTCACCAACGTCGAGGCGTCGATGTCGTCGCCCTCGTCGCTGCTGCACTGGACCCGCCGCATGATCGAGATCCGCAAGCAGAACCCCGCCTTCGGGCTCGGCTCCTACACCGAGCTGCAGTCGTCGAACCCGGCGGTTCTCGCGTTCCTGCGCGAGTACGAAGACGACCTGGTGCTGTGCGTGAACAACTTCTCCCGGTTCGCCCAGCCCACCGAGCTGGACCTGAGCAGGTTCAGCGGACGGCATCCGGTCGAGCTGTTCGGCGGGGTGCGCTTCCCGGCGATCGGCGAACTGCCGTACCTGCTGACCATGGCGGGCCACGGTTTCTACTGGCTGCGGCTCCGCAAGGACGCCGCGTAGAACGGCCGGGTGGGGCGGTTTCCACCGTCCCACCCGGGGCACGCATCAGTAGCACCCCGACCGCCCCCGGGGAAAGGACGTGACGCCATGGCGGACACTGTCACACGATCCAGCACGACGACTCCCGGTCTCCTCGCGTCACTGGATCCGCTGTTGCGGGAGTGGCTCCCGCGCCAGCGCTGGTTCGCGGGCAAGGGACGTCCGGTCACCGGGTTCACACTGGCGGCGGCCACCGAGCTGCTGCCGACCGGCACCCGGCTCAGCCTGTACCACCTGCTCGTGCGCGCCCATCAGCCCCCCACGCTGGGCGCCCCCGCCCAGCCCGGTGACTGCTACCAACTCCTCATAGGCGTGCGCGAGGCGCTGCCGCCCCGGCTGGCGCCCGCGCTGATCGGTCATGTCGAGGACGGACCGCTCGCCGGAGGAACGGTGTACGACGCGTTGTACGACCTGCGGCCCGCCGAGGTGCTCCTGGAGGCGTTGCGCGCCCGGGCCCGTATCGGCGGTCTGCGTTTCGACCGGGCCCCCGACCGGGAGATCCGGTCGGGCCTGGTGCCCCGCATGGTGACCTCCGAGCAGTCCAACTCCTCGGTCGTGTACGGAGATACGTTCATCCTAAAGCTGTTGCGTCGGGTCGTGCCCGGCGTCAATCCCGACCTGGAGCTGCCGCTGGCGCTGGCGCGCGAGGGCTGCCCCCGGGTGCCCGAGCCGACGGCGTGGATGCACGCGGAGCTCGCCGGCGACTCGTACGTCCTGGGCGTGCTGCAGCCGTTCGTGCAGGGCGCGGCGGACGGCTGGGAGCTGGCGCTGCGGGAGCTGGCCAAGGGCGAGGACTTCGCCGGGGAGGCCAGGGCGCTCGGGCGGGCCACCGCCGAGGTGCACACGGCCCTCGCCCGCGCGCTGCCCACGGTCACCCTGGGGCAGGCCCAGCTCCAGCCGCTGGTCGACGGCATGGTCGAACGCCTCGACGCGGCGGCACAGGCGGTGCCCGCCCTGCGCCCGTACGTGCCGGGGCTGCACTCCGCCTTCGAGGCGCTGGCCGACCTGGCCGCCGAGGGCCACGCCTGGACGGCCCAGCGCATCCACGGCGACCTGCATCTCGGGCAGTGTCTGCGGGCGCCCTCCGGTCAGTGGTCGCTGATCGACTTCGAGGGGGAGCCGGCCAGGCCGCTGGCCGAACGGCGGATGCCGCAGCCGGCGGTGCGGGACGTCGCCGGCATGCTGCGCTCCTTCGACTACGCCGCCCACTCGGCCACCCCGCCGACGCCCGGCTGGGCCGAGGCGTGCCGGGCGGCGTACTGCTCCGGGTACGCCGACGTCAGCGGCGTCGACCCGCGCACCGACCCGGTGCTGCTGCGGGCCTACGAGACCGACAAGGCGGTCTACGAGGTGGTCTACGAGGCCCGTCACCGCCCCGACTGGCTCGCGGTCCCCCTCTCCGCGATACGCCGCCTCGCCTCACCCGACCTGTCCTGACCCACCCGCACCTTCCTTCGCCCAGGAGGCACCGTCCGTGACCCCCAGTCCCCCGTCCAGCGGTCCGCACCCGAAGAAGACGGCCGAGGAGAAGAGCACCGAGCAGCCGGCGGCTGTACCGAAACAGAAGAAGAGCACGACGAAGAAAGCGGCGGCCGCGAAGAAGACGACGGCGAAGAAGGCCGCGACGGGCGAGAAGACGGCGGCGAAGAAGACGGCCCCGGCGAAAAAGGCGGCCACCGCGAAGAAGACGGTCGCGGCGAAGAAGACGGCCACCGCGAAGAAAACAGTCGCCAAGAAGGCCGCGGCCAAGGAGACGGCCGCGAAGACAGCGCCGGCGAAGAAGGCCACGACCAAGAAGACCGCGACGAAGCAGACCGTGGCCAAGAAGACCGTGACGAAGCAGACCGTGGCCAAGAAGGCGGTCGCGAAGAAGGCTGTCGCGAAGAAGGTGGTGGCCGAGAAGGCCGTGACGAAGAAGGCCGTGGCCAAGAAGGCACCGGCCAGGAAGGCACCCGCCAGGAAGCTCATCCCCCAGCAGGCGTCACCGCAGGACGAGCCGGTCCGCCCCCAGCGCGTGGCCTTCTCCCCCGCGCTCGACGGCGGCGACCGCGACCGGCTGCTCGACGGCACACACCACGCCCCCCACTCCGTGCTCGGCGCACACCCGGTCGCCGACGGAGTGGTGTTCCGGGCCCTGCGGCCGTACGCGCTGGCCGTCACCGTCGTCGCCGGTGATCTGCGCGCCGAGCTGCACGACGACGGGGACGGTTTCTTCTCGGGCCTGCTCCCGCTGTCCGAGGTCCCGCCCTACCGTCTCCTCGTCACCTACGAGGGGACGGTCCAGGACACCGAGGACGCGTACGGCTTCCTGCCCGCGCTGGGCGAGCTCGACCTGCACCTGATCGGCGAGGGCCGGCACGAGGAGCTGTGGCGGGCGCTGGGCGCGGAGCCGATGACGCACCAGGGCGTGACCGGCACGCGGTTCACGGTGTGGGCGCCGAACGCCCGGGGTGTGCGGGTGACCGGCACCTTCAACTACTGGGACGGCACCGGGTTCCCGATGCGCTCGCTGGGCGGTTCCGGCATCTGGGAGCTGTTCGTGCCGGGCATCGGCGAGGGCGAGCAGTACAAGTTCGAGATCACCCGGCCCGACGGCACGAAGACCCTGCGCGCCGACCCGCTGGCCCGCCGTACCCAGGCTCCGCCGGAGACCGCGTCGATCGTGCATGCCTCGCAGCACGAGTGGGGCGACGCCCAGTGGCTCGCGCAGCGCGCCGAGCGCCCCGCGCACGAGGGTCCGTTCTCGGTGTACGAGGTCCATCTCCCGTCCTGGCGACCTGGACTGACGTACCGCCAACTCGCCGAGCAGCTCCCCGCGTACGTCAAGGAACTGGGCTTCACGCACGTGGAGCTGATGCCGGTCGCCGAGCATCCCTTCGGCGGTTCCTGGGGCTACCAGGTCACCGGCTTCTACGCGCCGACCGCCCGGCTGGGCACCCCCGACGACTTCAAGTACCTGGTGGACGCGCTGCACCAGGCCGGCATCGGCGTCCTGATGGACTGGGTGCCGGCACACTTCCCCCGCGACGACTGGGCCCTCGCGGAGTTCGACGGGCGTCCCCTGTACGAGCACGAGGACCCGCTGCGGGCCGCGCACCCCGACTGGGGCACGCTGGAGTTCGACTTCGGCCGCCGTGAGGTGCGCAACTTCCTGGTCGCCAACGCGGTGTACTGGTGCGAGGAGTTCCACATCGACGGCCTGCGCGTGGACGCGGTCGCCTCGATGCTGTACCTCGACTACTCGCGCGAGGCGGGCCAGTGGACGCCGAACGAGCACGGCGGCCGGGAGAACCTGGACGCGGTCGCCTTCCTGCAGGAGATGAACGCCACGGTGTACCGGCGGGTGCCGGGTGTGGTGACGATCGCGGAGGAGTCGACCGCCTGGGACGGCGTCACCCGGGCCACGCACCACCAGGGGCCGAGCGGCTTCGGGGGGCTCGGGTTCGGTCTGAAGTGGAACATGGGCTGGATGCACGACTCGCTCCAGTACCTGAGCCACGAGCCGGTGCACCGCAAGTACCACCACCACGAGATGACCTTCTCGATGGTGTACGCCTACAGCGAGAACTACGTCCTGCCGATCTCCCACGACGAGGTCGTCCACGGCAAGCGCGCACTGGTGTCGAAGATGCCGGGCGACTGGTGGCAGCAGCGCGCGAACCACCGGGCGTATCTGGGCTTCATGTGGGCCCATCCCGGCAAGCAGCTGCTCTTCATGGGGCAGGAGTTCGCGCAGGGCGCCGAGTGGTCGGAGGCCCACGGCCCCGACTGGTGGCTGCTGGATCCCGCGTACGGCGCGGAGGCCGACCACCGCGGGGTCAGGGATCTCGTCCGCGACCTCAACGCCGTCTACCGCCACACCCCGGCCCTGTGGGAGCGCGACACCGACCCCGCCGGCTTCGGCTGGATCGTCGGTGACGCCGCCGACGACAACGTGTTCGCCTTCCTGCGCCACGACGCCGACGGCACCCCGCTCCTCGCCGTCAGCAACTTCTCCGCCGTGGTCCGCCACGACTACCGCATCGGCGTCCCCGACGACGTCCCCGCCTGGCTGGAGGTCCTCAACACCGACGCCGCCCGCTACGGCGGCAGCGACGTCACCAACCCCGACGCGGTCAAGCCGGAGGCCACGGGTTGGCACGGACACCCGGCGAGCATCCGTCTGACGCTGCCCCCGCTGGCTACGGTCTGGCTGCGCCCGGCCTGAGCCGCGAAAGCACTGGGCGTCCGGGTTCCCTCATGGAAGGGGACCCGGACGCCTGTTTCAGGCCATGAACGTCACCGCAGATGGAACCCCGATGTCTCGTCCCACAGGACTCCGTTCCACTCCGGCAGGGCGTAGGTCTGGATGAGGTCGTTCAGGACGGGGTCCGTGACTCCGCTGAGGGTGGTGGTCAGCATCAGGTCCACGCCCGTGAGGTCGATCTCGCTGGAGGCGGCGGCGAGCTCGGCGTAGAGCTGGGGGATCTCGCCGCCCGCACTCACCTGCACGTACTGCTCCAGTTCCGTCTCGCCCGGACGGTGGATCCGGACATCGGTGGCGGCCCAGCCGTCCCCCAGGGTGATCCCACCGCGGGAGACGTCCGGGTCCTGCGCCTCGAGGAAGTCCAGCAGCTGCTCCAGTGCGGCGGGCGCGGTCCGGCCGCCGGAGCGGCCCAGAACGCCGTATTCGAAGGCCATGTGCCCTACTCGTTCCCCTCGTCCTCCTCGTCCAGGAGGTCGAAGTTCTCGGCGAATTCCTGAAGCAGCTCGCGCCTTTCCGGGATTTCCTCCTCCTCGGCCAACTCCCCCACGATGCGGAGGAATTCTTCCCTGGTCTCCACCGGCATGGTGCGGAGGGTGACGGCCACGTCGCCGAAGACCGCCGCGGCGAAACCTGAATCCACGGTGTCCTCATCGGTCAGATCGATGGAGACGGTCAGATCCACCAGGGCTTTGACGACTGCGCGATAACTCATGGCGTCACGATCCTCACGTCGATGTTGTCGACACCAAGCCGGGAGAACATACGGACCGCCTTGTTGTAGGAGCGCTGGTTCGTCACTTCCCACAACCCTCGGAAGCCGTTCTGTTCAAGTGCGAGAGACTGGTTTATCACGGCGTTCTGCACCTTGGTCGTGGTCACCACGCTGCCGTACTTGCGGTCGATCAGGACTCCGTTCTCCTCGTCGAATCCGTCGAACTTGACCTGCTTCGTGTCGCCGTCGAGGGTGATGAAGTCGAGGGCGGGTACCTCTCGCTTCTGGGTGGAGACCCGCGACCGGGCGCCGTAGGCACCGTCCTCGAAGTCCTGTGCCGCTCCCATGCGTCTGCCTTCGGTGACCCAGTCGACCACGCCGTCGCAGTTGTGCACCAGGACGGGGGCGTCACCGGCCAGGACGTAGTAGCTGTGGAGGTCCTCCACCGTGAGGTTGTACATCCGGGCGGTGTCCAGGCGCTCCTCGGTGCGCTCGACCCGCACGTGCCGACCGGTGTCGGTCACCAGGACACTGCCCGACCGGAGTTCGTCGGCGCGCTGCCATGCCTGGGCCGAGTCGCTCCAGAAGGGGTGGTTGGCTGTGGTGTGGACGACCGAGGAACGGCCCTTTCCTTCGCGGACCAGCAGATCCACGAGGTCGGTGTCGGCATGGTCGATCCGGGCCGTCACCCGGCGTGGGCCGACGTGTCTGCCGCTGCGGGGATCGGCGGCCTCCACCTTGTCGCCCGGCCGGATGGCCGCGATGCGTTTCTTCTTCCCGTCCGCCATCAGGATCTCGGTCGTCGGCGTGAAGCTGCAGAACCGCTTCACGTCCCGGGCGACGGTTCTGATGAACCGCGCGGATCCCGCCTCGACCGCCCCCACGTCCCAGGTGGAGATGGCCTCCCCGAGGACGTCACACTCGTCCTGGTTTCCTCGGACGCATTGCACCCAGGGCACCACGACGGTCATGTCGCCCAGTGCGGAGAGCATTTCCTTCCCGAGTCGCTTGTCCGCGTCGATCTCCGCCTGGGTGTAGCAGACGTCGAATCTCGGGTCCGGGTTGATGGCGTTGCCGAAGCACTGGTTGGGGTTGAAGAAGTAGTCGTAGATTTTCTTGATCTTCTTCTTCTGGTCCTTGCTGACGCCCGGTCCGGCGCTCGTGTGATGACCGCCGCCACCGCCGCCGCCACCCCCGCCGCTGCCGCCGTGGTCGATGGGCCGGTCGCCGCAGTAGGGGTCGTCGTAGCTGGGGCACCACGCGCCGTCACCGCGGGGGTTGCCGTGCACGTCGCAGTTGTCGGAGCGGCCGTTGCGGCAGTAGTAGAGCCCGCTCGGATCGCTGAAGGTGACGGGGCTGCTGTTGGCGTAGGCGTAGGCGTTGAGCTGCTGAGGGTCCGTGGGGTCCAGCACGGGGTCGACCGACAGGAAGTGGCCGGTGGTCGGGTCGTAGTCCCGGGCGCCCAGGTGGACCAGACCCGTGGTCGCGTCCTGGGTGCCGCCGACGTAGCTCTTGTCGCCCGGCCAGCTGGTCGGTGCGGTGCCCCGCGCCGTGCCGAACGGCGTGGAGCGGCGTTGCTTGAGCGTGCCGGCCGCCGCGTCGATGGCGAGCTGGGACGTGCCGTTCTGGTCGCCGATCAGGAAGGACAGCTTGTTGTCGCTGGTACGGACGGCCTGGTTGCCGCCGCCGAGGTCGTAGTAGCGGGTGGCCTTCGCCGCGGAGGCACCCTTGGCGAGGGTCAGCTCGGTACCGCCGAGGAAGAGCGTCGTGTCGGCATCGGTGCGGGTGATCAGCCGGTTGCCGTCGGCGTCGTAGACGTAGGACGTGGTGGCGGTGCCGCCACTGCCGTTGGGCTTGGTGACCTGGGTCAGGTGGCCCTCGCCGTCCCAGGTGAGGGTCTGCTGGTCACCACCGACGGTGCGGATGTGGGTGTTGCCGGCGTTGTCGTAGCTGTAGGTGTCCTGGGAGACGCCGTTCGGCCCGGTGGTGTCGACCTGGGTCAGGGCGTGCGGGCGCGTGCCGCCCGGGGCCGGGTAGCTGTAGGTGCGCTTGACGTCCTTGGTGGTGTCACCGGTGATGTCGTGCTCGGTCTGCGTGCGACGGTTGCCGCTGAGGTCGTAGGTGTACGACTGCCAGTACGGTGCGGGTCCGCCGAGGACCGAGGACGACGGAGTGGCCGCGCAGGTGGTGGTGTTCTGCGCCCAGGCCTCGGTGAGCCGGTCCAGGTAGTCGTAGGAGTAGCACTGGTTGTCGGTGCCGTCCCGGGAGACGTCCGCGACGGCGGTGATGTCACCGGCCTCGTCGTACGAGTAGGTGGCCGACTTGTCGGTGCCGGGGACACCGTCGCGGTTGACGCTGGAGTTGTGCAGCCGCTGTGTGCCCCACTCGTAGGTGTTGGTCAGATCCGTCTTGCTCCCGCCGACCCCCTGGTACGTGTACTGCAGCGGCTTGCCGGTGAAGCTGTAGACGGTGTTGGTGAGGTAGGTGGCGCTGGTACCGGCGTTGAGGGTCTTCACCCGCAGCGCGTCGTCGTACGTCGGGGTGATCGTCTCGGCGGTGAGGCCGCCGGCTGCGGGGTAGCTCGTCGACTGGACCGTGCCGTCCACGTTGTACTGGGTGTTCGTCTGGTAGGAGCCCGCCAGCGCCCCTTCGGAGGACGGGATCGTGACGGTGGTGCGGTGCGCCCGGTAGAGGGTGTCGTAGAGGCTGTAGGTGGTGGTGTAGGCGCTGCCGGTCGCACCGCCGACGTAGCGGGTGGTGGAGGCCGGCTGGCCCTTGAAGCCGGTCGGGTCCCAGACGTGCTTGGTCAGCAGGGGCCCGGAGGCGTCACCGTCGTGGGTCTCGAGCTCCCGACCGAGGTTGTCGTAGACGTGGGTGATCTTCTTCTGGTTGGCGTCGAGGGTGTAGGTCAGCTGCCCGAAGTCGTCGTACTTCGTGGTCGTGGTGCCCTTGTCCGGGTCGGTCGCCTGGATCTCGTTGCCGCGCTGGTCGTACTGGTACGTCCAGGCGTTGCCCGCGGGATCGGTGAGCTTGGTGAGCTTGGCCCTCGCGTTGTACTGGTAGAACGTCTTGTCCGGGGTGCCGGTGGGCGTGGCTCCGTGGTACTGCCACAGCTCGGTGGTGTTGCCGCGGGCGTCTGTCACCCGGGTGGTGGGGGTCGTGCCGTTGGGCGGGGTGACGGTGGTGCGGTCGCCGCCGTAGGCGGTGGTCGTCGTGGCCAGCACCGTGCCGTGGTCGCCGTTGCCCGCGACCTGCTGCGACTGCGTGACTCGGCCCATCCCGTCGTACGAGTTCCAGGTCTGCGTCTCCACGGACAGCGCGTTGTCCGGGACGAGCAGGTCCGACGACGGTGCGCTGGTGTTGTAGTAGGGGGCGAAGGTCTTGCTGGTCAGGCCGCGCTCGTCGTAGAAGGTGTCGCTGGTGAGCCGGCCACCGTCCGGGCCCGGCGCCTGGGTCTGGCGCGCTCGCAGGAAGCCGTCGTAGAGCGTGTACGAGGTTCTGCGGCCGGTGCCGTACAGGGTGGTGGTGCCGATGGCGGGGGGTTTGCCGTCGGTGAGGGTGTAGGAGAACTCGTAGTTCGGGGTGTCGCCGTTGGCCTTCACACGGTTGGGCAGCCACACCTTCAGCGAACGGCCCAGGGCGTCGTAGGTGGTGTCGGTGCGCTTGCTGTTGGCGTCCACGACGGTGACCGGAGCACCGCGGACGGCGTCGTAGGTCGTGGTGGTGGTCTGGGCCGTGGTGGAGTCGCTCGCGGTGGCCGGTGGTGTGGTGACGGTGGAGCTCGTCGGGAAGCCGGTCGTCGGGGTGTAGGCCGTGGTGGTGGTGTGGCCGTCGGTGCGGGCCGTGCGTACCGGGGCGGTGGTCTCGGTCGCCTTGACGGTGGCGGTGATGTCGGTGGAGGTGAGCTGGCGCCCGTACGTGTCGAACGTCGCCCCCGCCTCCAGGTAGGTGGCGGTGGTCCCGTCGTCGCTCTGCAGGGAGGCGGTCCGGGTGGCGTCACCCTTGGTGGGGGCCGCGCCGTAGTCCTGGCCGTCGTAGGCGGAGCGGGTGTCGGAGACGACGTCCTTGGAGCGGTCGGGGGTGTCGGCGCACTTGACGGCGACGGTCTCCGAGCGGGACGGCTTGGTGAGGATCCAGGCGCTGGTGTTGTCGACGTAGGTGGTACGCGTGCACTGGTTGTCGGCCGAGGTGGTCTCGTCGCCGAAGTCGTCGGTCTGGACGATGCGCCCGGCGGTGTTCTCGAAGGTGTTGGTCTTGTACGTGGTGCGCCAGCTCGCGCCCGCGCCGTCGTCGAGGGAGGTCCAGTTGCGGGTGGAGGCGACACCGGTCAGGTCGGCGGTGGTGGTGCCCCAGGTGCGTACGCGGGTGGCCGTCTGGTGGTGCCAGGGCGTGCTGACGGTCTTCTCCAGGACGTTGCCGCCGGGGCCGCTGTAGTTCTCCGTCTTGTACTCGAAGCCCGAGACGGCGTCGTCGTCGGTGATGGTGCCGCCGTGGTCGTCGGAGACGGTCACCGTCTTCGTGCCGCCGGACGGTCCGGCGCGGTCGCCGTCCATGCCGCGCAGGAAGTAGTGGTCGGTCTGCGACTTCATGCCGACCGGGTCCTGGCCGCCGGTCTGCACCCGGACGTGGGAGTAGCCGCGCCAGGTGGACCAGGTCTTGTACTTCTCCTTGGTCAGCCCGTCATCGTCGTCGTAGTGCCAGGCCGCCCCGTCGAGGTAGCTGTAGCGGGTGACCATCTCCGGAGAGGACTGGGTGCGGTCGATCTGGGTGACGGAGTCGACGACGTACTTGTTGAACCACTGCAGGCTCGGGTCCACGTCCCCTTCCTTGGTGAAGTACACCGGGAAGCAGCGGGTCGTGTTCGTCTGCGGGGTCGGCAGGTTCGAGGCGTCGCAGGCCGCGGTGGAGTACTGGACGGCGAGTTCTCCGCCGGACTCGTCGGAGACGCCGGACAGGCGTTCCTTGATGAACGGGGAGGTGTCGTCGCCGTTGATGTCGAGGCGGTTGGCGCGCTGGTCGTAGTCGAAGGTGACCTTCGGCAGCTGGATCTCGGGGCTCGCCGACTTGCCGGTGTGCTGGAGGGAGTCGAGCAGCAGCTGGTAGTCGATGTCCGAGGTGCCCCAGCGGTGGGCGAGCGTCCAGTTGTCGACGGCGGCGTACGTGCCGCCTGACTGGAGCGTCTCGGTGGTGACACCGGTCAGGCGCTTACGGGTCCAGAAGCTCGGTGAGTACGACTTGGTGCAGTCCTCGCCGGACTTGCAGTTCAGGTCCCAGGGGGTGTCGTACCAGTGGAAGGAGTCGGTGTCGATCGTGGACGGGTCGCAGGTGACCCCGGTCTCCGGCAGGCAGCGTTCGGCCGAGGTGAAGCGGACCCTCGCCAACGCCTTGGCGGAATAGTTGGAGGAGCTGCGCAGCCCGTACTCGATGCGGTCCAGGTAGCCGCCCCGGTCGTAGACCGTCTCGTCGGCCGGCTTGAGGTCGCGGGCGTAGTAGTTGGTCTCCTTGTTGTAGTAGTAGGCGATCGTGTTGCCATGGGTGTCGACGGCGTAGTCGAGGTTCCACCGCCAGGCCTGCTGGCACCACGAGTCGGCGAACGCGGCGGCGTGGCAGGGTTCGCCGGCGTCGTCGCCGAACGCCGGCACCGTCCACGTCGAGTTGGTCTCCGGGTTGCCGGAGGCCCAGCCGGTGAGCCGGTTGTAGCCGAAGTAGTAGCGGGTGCCGTCGGTGGTGGTGACCCGCCAGTACTCGTCGTTGTGCGCGCCGTTGGCCCGGACGTTGGTGGAGGAGCCGTAGAGCCGGTCGACCTTGGTGCCGTCGTCGCCCTTGATACGGAAGCTGTCGGTACCGGTCGCGATCAGCTCACCGGAGTGTCCGTTGAACGACAGGGTCGCGTTGTCGTAGGCCCAGCACACGTCACCGGGCTTGCTGCCGTCGGCGTTCTGCACACCGTCGTCGGCGCAGGACTTGTAGCTGCGCTCGATGGAACCGGGCCACAGGCTGAAGCCGTCGCCCGCCCAGGAGGACTGGTTGTTGGTGTTCGCGGTACGGCCGTCGATGGCGCCCGAGGAGTACGAGAGGCCCACCTTCGGGGCGAACGCGCCGGGGACGCCCGGCACCGGCATGTCGTAGGACCAGGAGAAATCACCGGTGTTGAGGTTGGTCTGCCAGGCGGCGGAGGGGGAGAGCTGGCTCGCCGAGTAGTCGCCGTGATCGCTGGAGGAGCCGGTGGTGGCCGCCATCAGCATGGGTGCCGCGGTGCTCTGCGTGGACGTGGACGTGGACATGGCCACCGCGGAGGCGGTGAGGGTTTGGGTGGCGGTGTCGTTGTCGGAGGCGACCGGGGTCGCCGTGGTGCACATCGGGTCGGTCGGGCGGGTCGCGGCGCAGGCGGGCAGCCGGACGAGCTTGAGCCGGGCGCCGTAGGAACCGCCGTAGGCCTGCGCGAACTTGGCGTAGTCCACGCGGACGCCGACCGTGCTCCCCTTGGCTCCGCGCTGGGGCGCGAGGGAGAACAGCAGGCCGTCGACGCCGGCGCGGCGGGTGGTCTTCTGGTCGAGGACGCGGACGGTTGCGGGGCCGGACAGGGGGGTGCGCTGTCGGAACTTGGCCTTGGCCTTCGTGGTCTTCAGGGTGATCAGGGAGACCGGCAGGCTGCCCGCGTGCACCGTGGCCGCGTTGGCCTGGGGCTTCAGGGTGACCGTCGCCGAGCCCGCCTCGGCCCAGGCGTGGTGGGGGGCGGTCTTCGGCACGCGTGGTTCGCCGTCGCTCGTGCGGTGGCGTGGGGCCAGGCCGTGTCCGGTCAGCGGCTTCTCTGCCGTGGGCACATGGGGCCGGTCGCCGACACCGGCGTCGGCCAGGGGTACGGCCGAGGCCTGGAGGATCGAGCCCACCAGGAAGGCCGGGACCAGGAGGGCGACGCGGCGCCACAGGCGCGTGCCCCCCATCCGTGCTCGCTTCACGATCGCTCCGTCCTCATTCCTCGTGGTTCCCGGGGGTTGTGCCTGAGCGCGCGGTGCGTCGCCGCACGCTCACGCTGGTGACTGCGGTAGGTGAGCCGTGGTACGGCCCTGGTGTGTGTGGGGTGAGGGGGGTGAAGGGGGGTGAAGTGTGGGCCCGGTCAGGGTCCTGCCGTGGTGTCCAGGTCGGCGCCGCCCGCGAGTGCGGCGATCTGGCTGTCGTTCGCCGCGCCCTGGAGGACCCAGACGTCGTCGATGGCGCCGCTCCAGTACTCGCCCCAGGTGCTCGCGCCCGTCTTGAGCCGCCCGAGTTGCAGGCCCTTGGTGGCGGCGAAGGGCAGCACCGAGGTGTTCCAGGAGACCTGCTCGGTGCAGTCGGGGTCGTCCGGCAGCCCGTTGTCGTCGCTGTCCAGGCAGGACCTGACCTGCGGCTGGCCGTCGACGTAGAGCGTCATCCGGCCTGCGAAGGCGTCGTAGACGACGGCGATGTGGTTCCAGGAGGTGTTGTTCTGGAAGTTGGTGTGTTCGGCGGTGGCCGTGGTCGCGGTCGCGCTGTCGGCGTTGGCCATGACCAGTTGCCAGCGGCCGGCGTTCGCCGGGTCGGCGGTGTCCGGCACGTAGCGCACCGCCAAGCCGTTGGTACTGGCGCCGGCCATGCTCAGCACCGTCACCGCCTTGGTCGGCCGGCTCGGTGCGGTCACCCAGGCGGACACCGTGAAGCTCTTGCTGGTGTCGACGGGCGAGACGCTGGTGGAGGCGTAACCGGTGCTGGTGCCGTTGAGGGTCAGGTCACCGGTGCCGATCATGTTGGTGAAGCTGGTGGTGTCGACGGCGGCTCCGCTGCCCAGGGTCAACGGGTGCGCGGTGTGGTCGTCGCGCACCAGGTCGTCCGGGGAGGTGGCCGGGCTGCCCGAGGACCCGTCCAGCTTCCAGCGGCCCTCGACCGTGGCCTGGCTGTCGAACATCGCGGCGATCTCCGGGGCGGACAGGGCCCGGTCGTACAACTGCACGTCCGAGATCTGGCCGGTGAAGAAGCTGCCGGGGCTGCCGCTGAACCTGCTGGCCCCGATCATCACGGGACCGCCCGCGTAGAAGGGGGCCGTGACCTTGGCGGTCGACACCCACTTGCCCTGCACGTACAGCCGCAGGTCGTCGCTGACGGCGTCGTAGGAGCCCACGACGTACGTCCACTCGCCGCCGGGGGCGAGGGTGGCGTCGCCCTGGTTGGCGCGTATGGGTGTGCCGCTGGTGGAGTCCTGCGAGTACTGGTCGAAGGTCCAGCCGTAGGTGGGCGAGTAGTACAGCTCGAAGCCCGGCATCACGCTGCCCTCCTGGCCGGCGATGACACCGGCGTGGGTGGGCTTGGTGGTGGGGAGCTTCGCCCAGGCGCCCACGGAGAAGCTGCGCTGGTTGTTGAGGTGCGGTCCGGAGGTGGTGGCGTAGTCGTCCACGCCGTCCAGGGTCAGCGCGGTGCCCTCACGGCCCGGCCGGCCCAGGTTGGCCCCGTTCTGGAGCACCTGCGGGTTGACGTCGGCGCGGCCGGTGATCTGCGTGGTCGGGGCGCCGTCGGAGTCGGTGGCCGGCTCGTCCAGCGGGAAGACCGCGCGGGCCGGGCGGCCGCTGCCGATGGAGCCGCTGCTGTAGAGGCCGCTGACCTCGTTCGCCGACAGGGGCTTCTCGAAGATGCGGACGTCGTCGATGGTGCCGGGGAAGAAGGAGCCGGGTGCTCCGCTGTAGGAGCCGGCGCCGATCTGCAGGCCGCGCCGCGCGTCCCACGGGGTGGAGTACGAGGTGGTCCCGGCCAGCGCGCCGTTGACGTAGAGGGAGAGCAGGTTGTTGGCGGTGCTGTAGGTGCCGACGAGGTGCACCCACTGGCCCGCGGTGACACCGCCGGCGGCCGCCTGCATGGCGCGCACCGGGGTGGCGGAGGCGGTGTCGGCGCTGTACTGGTTGAAGGCCCATCGGTCGTAGGTCTTGGAGTAGTACAGCTCGAAGCCCGGGGCGTTGTTGCCCGGCTGCGCGGCGACGACGGCCGCGGTGCCGGGCATCTTGTCGAGCTTGACCCAGGCCGCGACGGAGAAGCTGAAGGAGGTGTCCACCGTCGGGATGTCCGACACCAGGTAGTCGTCGACGCCGTCGAAGGAGACCGCGGTGCCCTTCTTGCCCGGCGCGCCCAGGGTCGGGTTGCCCTTCAGGTCCACGGTGCGGCTCTCCGCGCTGCCCTCGGCCTGGGTGGCGCCGGACGCCTCGTCCAGTTTCCACTCGGCGCGGGTCGGCTGGCCGGCCTTGACGCGGAAGCCGTAGGTGGTGGGTTCGCTGACCCGGCCGGCCGAGTCGACGGCCTGCACGTTGAGGAAGTTGGTGCCCGAGCGGGTCGGACGGAAGCTCACGGTGCGGGCCGCGCCGCCGGAGGTGGTGACCTCGTTGGCGGAGGAGGCGTCCTCGTTGATGCCGTACCAGTACTTCACGACGTCCGTGTCGGGCGAGTCGACGGTGAAGGTGCCGTAGCGGCCCACTCCGTCGTAGACGGGGTCGCCCGGGTCGCTGTCGTCCTTGGCCGGGTAGTCGCCGGAGGTGACGGCGGGGCCGACGGGCACGGAGGTGTCCCACACGAAGTAGCAGCCCGTCGCCGAACCGGCCCCCGACCAGGGCGAGTAGCTGTAGTAGTTGCCCTCGTCGTAGTCGACGGCCCGGGCGTACCAGGCGACGGTCTTGTTCTGCGGGATCTTCTTGCCGTTGGAGAGGGTCTCCGTCAGTGTGAGGCTGAAGTCCTTGCCGGAGGCGCGCGGGGTCAGCTTGGCGGAGGTCCACTGGGCCTGGAAGCCGCTCCCGGAGTCCCACCACACCTGGAACTGCACGCTGACCTGGTCGCCGTCCGGGTCGGTGACATCGTTCGCCATGATCTGGGGCAGGGAGCGGATCGCGACCTTGCTGTCGGGCTTGTGGCAGCTGCTGCCCGGCGACATCGTCAGCTGGCTCATGGTGAGCTGCTTGGGCGACTGGTTGTACTTCACCCGCAGATAGGCGTCGTCGGAGAACCGCTTCCAGCCGTAGGCGTCGCCCTCGTCGGCCGCCCTCAGACCGAACGAGGTGTACGCCGAGTCGTGCGAGGCCGCGTACTTCACCCCGGAGGTCGCGTCGAACTCCACGTCACCGCTGGGGCAGGAGGAGCTGCCTCCCTTGGCGACGTCCCGGGAGTCGAGGTGGTCCAGCCAGTTGTCGGAGGAGCTGTCCCAGGTGGTGCCCGAGTCGAAGGACTTCGTGCGCCACAGCTGGACCGTGCGGGTGTCGCAGGAGCCGGACCACGTCTCGTGCCCCACGAACGTCGCGCTCAGGATCGACTTCCCGGAGAACTTCGAGGTGGGGAACTTGAAGAAGAGCCGCTTGATGTCGTGCGGGGCGCAGTAGTCCCAGCCGCAGTAGCCGACGCCGGCGTCCGAGTCGCCGTTGAACCGCCACTGCGGGGAGGACGACCAGTAGTGCGAGACCATGGTCCACTCCCCGGCCTTCGGGGTGGAGGTCTGCGGGTCGATGTACACCGGGAACGTGGTGTCCGTGGCCGTCAACAGCCCGTGGTCGGGGGTGAGTCGCAGCTCCTTGTGGTCGGCGGCGACCTGGACGCCGAGGGGCGCCACCTTCGCCGCGTCACCGGGGCCCTGCGGACCGTCCTGCTCGGCGGCGGGAACGGTGGCGGGGACAGTGGCGGGAGCCTTCGACGGAGTGGCGGAGGCGGTGGTGTCGCTCTGCGCCGCCGTGCGGCTCTGCGCGCCCGCGGCCGCCGTGGCTCGTCGCGTCCCGGAGTCCCACATCAGGGGCGTGGGTGCCTGGAAGACCACACCGCCCACCGTGTCGTCGACGGCTTCCAGGCCGCCGGATGACGTGGCGCGCAGGTCGAGCCCCGGGGAGTCGACGCCCAGCTCGATCTGGGTGAGCGCCGGATTCCTGGCCGCCTGGGGGGTGTTGACCACGAGCACTTCGGAGAAGCCGTCGGTGGTGGCCCGCATTTTCAGGTCCACGCCCGGCAGCACGTCGGCGTAGGTGGCCGTGTCCCCGTCGAGCACCGGGGCGGGCAGCGGGGTCGGCCAGGAGTACGCCAGCTTGCGACCGCTCCGCTCCAAGGTGACCAGCGGGGTCTTGCCACCGCCGGAGAAGGTCATCCCGACGGCGGCCGCGTGCGGGGCCACCGAACCGTCGGGCTGCTTGGCGAGGGTGTTGTCGATCGCCTTCCACTGCCCGGCGACGCGGGTGCGGACCGGCTTGAGGTGCTGCACCGCCTCCAACTGGCCGTCGGGGGTGGCGTACACCTCGCTCGACTCGGTGCGCAGCGAGGTGACCTCGACGTCGGCGTCGCCCGCGGTGGCCGCGTGCTCGGCGGCGGACAGCGTCGTCGCGGTCTTCGGCGCCTTCGGACCGGCAACGGCGGGGGTCGAGCGGGGCGCGGCCTGCGCGGGGGTTCCGGTGCCCAACGCCGGCACGGCGCCCGCCACGACCGCTGCCGTGATCACTCCGATCAGTGTTCTGCCGGCCTGCCGCCGTCTTCGAGACGCACTCATCCCCACCGCCCCCTTCGCGACCACACAGAGTCCCCACCCGGGGGCCATAGGAAGTTCAAAAGCGGACGGACCTTAACTGGCCCTTACTTGCGCACGTCAAGAGAGCGCTTCCGCCTCTCCTGGCCGACCTTTTAGGTAAAGCGCGCCCTGCCGGCCGTGCGCGCGTCGCGCCCGTCCAGGACGGCCTGATCCCCTCTTGCCCCCTTTGCACCCAGGGACGGATCAGGACATACAGCATCGGCGGGCCGACGGTGCGCGACCGTCGGCCTCCGTACCACGACAACCCGAACACCGCAGCCCATTACCGGAATTTGAGGCTCTTTGCACAAGCATCAAGCCACTCTCACCGGGTCTGAAGGCGCGTCAGCCCTCCCTCTTACCGCCGTGCATCAGTCGGCGCAGGGCTGCCAGCAGTCCCCTGGCGTGGCCGTCGCCGGCGTGTGCGCCGGTGGTGGCGGGACGGGGCTCCGGTCGACGGGCGGACGGGGCGGTGGCCGCCATTTCGTAGCGCACCGGAAGCAGGCGCAGGCCGCGGACCACCGGGCCCGAACGCCAGGGCAACTGGTCGTGTGGGAGAGTCAGTTCGACCTTGGTCAAGTGGTCGAAGACACGGCCGACGGCGGTGTTCACGATCAGCGCGCCCAACTCGCGGGCGGCGGTCGGGCACTGATGGGGTCCGGCGCCCCAGCCCAGGTGGGCGCGGGTGCTGACGGTGGTGCCCACCATGTGCGAGGAGCCGATGGCCAGCAGGTCCTGGTGCGCGGCCGCCGCGGACGGCGAGACGATGTCCCCGGCCCGCACCCAGAACTCGCCGAGCCGGACGTCCCGCGCGGCGAAGCGGAAGCACATGTTGGCGACGGGCGGGTTGGCGAGTGCGGCCCGGTTCACCGTCTCGCCGAGCTGCCCGGCGGACAGGCTGCGCCGCACGGTGACGTTGCCGCGCAGCACCTCCAGGAGGGTGTTGAGGACCATGTTGCCAGTGATGTCGTTGAGGTAGACGGCGTTCATGAACAGCTCCCGGCCGAGCTGTTCGTCACTCAGCTCCGGGTCGGCGAGCAGCATGTACGACGTGAGGTCGTCGCCGGGGCGGGCCCTGCGGTGAGCGGCGAGCCGTGTCATCGCGGCCAGCGCGCGTGCCGTGGCGGGCCCGGCGTCGGGGCCGCCGTCCAGCATCCGCCACAGGTCCATCACCAGTTCGTCGCCGAGCTCGACCGGGCAGCCGAACAGCTGGGTGGTGACCATCAGCAGCAGCGGCCGGGTGTACTGCGCGCCGAGGTCGGCGAAGCCGGAGGTGCCCGAGTCCGCGGCGAGCAGGGCCACGAGGTCGTCGGCGTGGCGTTCGACGGCCGCTCGCAGCGCCCAGCCCTCGGGGCCCGCCGTGGCGCGGAAGGGGCCGAGCGCCGAGTGCAGCGTGCGCCGCGCCGCCTGGTGCTCCTCCGCGTCCATGAACATCGTCTGCCGCACCTCGTACCCGGCGAGCAGCGGCCAGTCGGCGGGCAGGTGGCCCTGCGCCCGCGCCCGCCAGTAGCGGATGTCGCGCCGCCACTGGCTCTCGTTCCTGAGCACTTCCAGGACCTCGCGGTAGCCGAGGACCAGCCACACCGGTACGCCCGACAGACAGACGGGTGCGATCGGACCGTAGGTGTGCCGCAGCCGCGCGTACACCGCGCCGGGGTCGGTGTCGAACTCCGCGGTGAGCAGCGGTTCCACCGGCAGTGACGCCAGCGTGGGGCTGTCGGCCGGTGCGGTGGCGTAGGGATGGACATCCATACCGCAACGCATACCGCACCGGCCGTGCACACGCAGTGATCGTGTCACGAACTGTTACGGCTCCTACACGATTCCGGATCCTTACGCGAACGCCTTGGCCAGCGCATGCGGCACGGAACCCGTGTGCAGCACCCCCAGCCGCTGCGTGGCCCGGGTCAGCGCCACGTACAGGTCGCTCGTGCCGTACCGCCCCGGTTCGACCACGAGCACCGAGTCGAACTCGAGGCCCTTGGACTGGCGGGGGTCCAGCAGGACGACGGTGCGGGTCAGGTCGGGTTCCGCGCCCGCGGTCACCCCGTCGAGCCGCGCGGCGAGCCCGCGGTGCAGGTCGCGCGGGGCGATCACCGCGAGCCGCCCCTCGGCGGGGGTGAGCTCCTCGACCGCCTTGGCGACGGCGCCGGGCAGGTCGTCGGTGGCGCGCAGCCAGGGCCGTACACCGGTGGAGCGCACCGAACTCGGCGGCTCGAAGCCGGGGTGCTCGGCGCGGACCACGGCCGCCGCGATCTCCATGATCTCGGCGGGGGTGCGGTAGTTGACGCCGAGGCGGGTGTGCTCCCAGCGGTCCTCCACATACGGCTGGAGGATGTCGGCCCACGCGCCGACGCCGGCCGCCTCCGCGGTCTGCGCGGGGTCGCCGACCAGGGTCATCGAGCGGGTCGGGCTGCGCCGCATGAGCAGCCGCCACGCCATCGGCGACAGTTCCTGCGCCTCGTCGACGATGATGTGGCCGAACGCCCAGGTGCGGTCGGCCGCCGCGCGCTCGGCGGCGCTGCGGTGGTCGTCCTCCTCCTGGCGTTCGGCGAACCGCTCGGCGTCGATGATGTGGTGCGCGGACAGCACCTCGGAGGCATCGGGATCGCTGTCCTCCTTGTCGTCGAACTCGTAGGTCCGGGAGGCGTAGGAGACGTCGAGGACGCCCTGCGCGTAGGCGATCTGGGTCTCCCGTTCGCGCTCGGCGCGCGCACGCGCCAAGCGGTCGTCCTCCCCGAGCAGTTCGGCCGCCTCGTCGAGCAG
Organism: Streptomyces sp. NPDC043427; assembly: GCF_056436655.1. Lineage (NCBI taxonomy): Bacteria > Bacillati > Actinomycetota > Actinomycetes > Kitasatosporales > Streptomycetaceae > Streptomyces > Streptomyces sp. NPDC043427. Next base: position 21,417 of record NZ_JBWKCC010000025.1, read on the forward strand.
TGGTACGTCCGCCACGGTCCACGCCCGGGTCACCGGGCGGCGGATCGCGGCCGCGTCCTCGTCGCTCACATAGCCCTCGGGGTCGGCGAGGAAGTCGGCGACCAGGCGCTGCGGGGTCAGGCGCGGCCACAGCTGGTCGATCGCGGCCCAGACCTCGGGGTTCTCGGCGACTTCGTCGCGGATCTGGGTGATGTCGCTGGGGTCCAGGAGGCTGGACCCGTCGTAGGGGTCGGTGCCGACGCGTTCGGCGTACAGCTCGGTGAGGGTGTTGAGGATGTGGCCCTCGAAGTACTCGCGGGCCGCGTTGTGCGGCAGCTTCGCCTCCCGCGCGCGCTCGCGGGCGACACCCACCAGGCCGTCGTCGAGCATCAGGATCTCGCGGTCGTGTTCGATCGCGATCACCGGATCGGGCAGCGCCTGCCGGTCCCGTACGACGTCGGCGAGCACGTCGGCCATCTCGGCGCGGCCCTTCACGGCGGCCGCCTCGGGTGTGTCCGCGGCCGTCGCCCGCACGCCGGGGAACAGCTCGCCGACCGTGGCGAGCAGGACGCCCGTCTCACCGAGGGAGGGCAGCACCTCGCCGATGTAGCCGAGGAAGGCGGGGTTGGGGCCGACGATCAGGACGGCGCGCTTGGCGAGCAGCTCCCGGTGTTCGTAGAGGAGGTAGGCGGCGCGGTGCAGGGCGACCGCGGTCTTGCCGGTGCCCGGGCCGCCCTCGACCACCAGCACCCCGCGGTGGGGGGCACGGATGATCTCGTCCTGTTCGGCCTGGATGGTCTGCACGATGTCGTGCATACGGCCGGTGCGGGCGGCGTCCAGCGCGGCGAGCAGCACGGCGTCGCCGGTGGGGTCCTCGTGGCCGGTGCGGGTGGCGTCGCCGAGGTCGAGGATCTCGTCGTGCAGGGCGGTGACCCGGCGGCCTTCGGTGGTGATGTGCCGGCGCCTGCGCAGTCCCATCGAGGTGTGGCCGGTGGCCAGGTAGAAGGGGCGGGCGACGTCGGCCCGCCAGTCGATGAGGATCGGGGTGCGGTCGGCGTCGTCGGTGCGCAGGCCGATCCGGCCGATGTGGTGGCCGTCGCCGGAGGTCAGGTCGATCCGGCCGAAGCAGAGCGAGCCTTCCACCGCGTTCAGCGCGGCGAGCAGCCCGGAGCGTTCGGCGACGAGGATGTCCCGCTCCAGCCTGGCCTGCCTGGGGGTGTGGCCCTGGGCGAGGGCGTCCGTGACGGAGGTCTCGGTGTCACCGCGCAGCGCGTCCACGCGCGCGTACAGCCCGTCGATGAATTCCTGTTCGCTGCGGATTTCACCGTCTGGCAATTCGGAGTTCGACGTGTTTGACAATTCTGCTCCCGCCCGGATATACTGTGCTCACTGAACTTCTTTGCGACTCAATCTCCTTGAAGTCGCGAACTATTCAATATACGCAAGGAAATCCCCCGAGCGCAATTGCTCGGGGGATTTCTTCGTGTCCGGGACGCTTACCGCACACATCTACAGCACGTCGGCGAGCTCCTCCAGGAGCCTGCGCTTGGGCCGCGCCCCCACCATCGCCTTCACGGGCTCGCCGTCGCGGAACAGCATGAACGTCGGCATGGACAGCACCTTGTAGGCGTTCGTGGTCTCCGGGTTGGTGTCCACGTCCAGCTGGACGACCCTGAATCGCTCGCTTTCCTCCTCGGCGAGGGCGGTGAGCACCGGCCCCATCTGCCGACACGGCGGACACCAGTCGGCGGTGAACTCCACCAGCACCGGAAGCCGGGCCCCGATCACCTCCGTCTCGAAGTCCGCGTCCGTCACCTCGGCCACACCCGCTGCCTTGATCACAGCTCCTGCCCTCCCAGTTCGCACCTCGGTTCCGGGCTCCCCGGAACCAGCGACTCGGCGCCCAGCTCGTCGCGCGCCCGCTCGGCCCGTGCGAGCTGCTGGGCGACCTTCTCCCGCACCGCCCGCAGATCACCGATCAGCGTGTCCAGTTCGTCCAGCTTGCGCCGGTAGACCACGAGGGACGCGGGGCAGGAGTCGCCCTCCGGGTGCCCGGCCCGCAGACACTCCACGAAGGGCCGCGTCTCCTCCAGGTCGAACCCGAAGTCCTGCAGCGTCCTGATCTGTTGCAGCAGCCGCAGATCGCGCTCGTCGTAGGACCGGTAGCCCTGGTCGTCGCGACGCGCGGGCAGCAGCCCCCGTGACTCGTAGTACCGCAGCGTGCGGGTCGTGGTCCCGGCCCGAGCGGCCAGCTCGCCGATTCGCATGCCAACGAACGTACGGCTTGACGCCGACGTCAAGGCAACAGCGGTTTTCGCTCGACCGGCGAGGTGAGCACGATCGACGTCGTCGTGCGCCCCAGGGCCGAGATCGCCTCCAGGATCTCCTCCAGGTGGACGGTGTCCCGCACGGCGACCTTCAGGATCCAGCAGTCCTCGCCGACCACGTGGTGCACCTCCATGATCTCGGGACGTTCGATCAGCTCCAGGGTCCTCGGGTGCCGCAGGTTGTATCCGCCGTGCGGATTGACCCGGATGAACGCCTGGATGCCGTACCCGAGGCGGGCCGGATCGACCCGGGCGCCGTAGCCGCCGATCACTCCGGCGGACTCCAGCCGCCGTACCCGCTCGGTGACCGCGGCAGGGCTGAGCCGGACCCTGCGGCCCAGCTCGCTCAGCTTGATCCGGCCGTCGGTCTGGAGCAGCTGGAGGATCTGTCGGTCCAACGCGTCGAAGGCCACCGGCGTTTCGTTGGCGGCGGAGCGCAGATGCCGTGGTTCTTTCGGTGCGGCGGCCGGAACTCCCATGGTTCCCCCTTCAGGACGAGCGTGTACGCCGGGAGAATTATGGTCATGGAAAGCAAGCACGGGGCAAAGGCCCGAGAGATCCTGGTCATCGGCGGAAACCGCTATTTCGGCAAGCGCCTGATACAACGTCTGCTGGCCGCCGGAGACCGGGTGACGGTCCTCAATCGCGGTTCTTCCGCTCCCCCTCCCGGAGTGATCCATCTGGTCGCCGACCGCGGGGACGAGAAGTCGCTGAATGAGGCGCTCGCCTCCCGCAGGTTCGACGTCGTGGTCGACCAGGTCTGCTACACCCCGCTCCACGCGGCGATCGCCCGCCGCGTCCTCACCGGCCGCACCCGCCGCTATGTGATGACCTCGACAGCCGAGGTGTACGAGTACGAGGACTCCATCACCCTCGTGCGCGAGGCGGACGTCGACCCGACGACCGTCACGGTCGACCTCGAACTCCCCTGGAGCGACCCGGAGTTCCTCGACTCCCACTACGGCGAGGGCAAGCGGCAGGCGGAGGCGGTGCTCGCGGCGGACCCCTCCTTCCCCCACACCTCGATACGGGTCGCCCATGTGCTGGGCGGCGACGACGACTTCACCGGGCGCCTGCGGCACTACGTGGACCGGATCGGCGCCGGCGAGCCGATCGCCGTACCCCCGGCGAACCAGCCGGCGACGTACATCCATGTCGAGGAGATCGCCGACTTCCTGTTCTGGGCGGTCGGCGAGGACTTCACGGGCCCGGTCAACGCGGCGTCGCACGGTGTGCTGACGACGGAGGACCTGTGCGCGGCGGTGGCCGACCGACTCCCCGACGGCAAGACCCTCTTCCACGAGGTCGAGGTGGGCGAACTCTCCCCGTACGCCTTCACCCGCTCCTACGGCATGGACAACTCCCGGGCCACTCGGCTCGGCTTCACCTTCGACCATGTACGGCGGTGGCTGCCGCGGGCGGTGGCGGAGACCGTCGAGGCCGCCGGGAAGGGGGCCTGAGATGCGCCACCGCGCCCTGGGCGGCCTGCGGGTGAGCGCGATCGGGCTCGGCGCGATGCCGCTGTCGATCGAGGGCCGCCCTGACGAGGCCCGCGCCCTGGCCACCGTCCACGCGGCGCTGGACGCGGGCGTGACGCTGCTGGACACGGCGGACTCCTACCATCTGCCGGGCGCGGCACCCGGCCACAACGAGCACCTGCTGGCCCGCGCCCTCGCCGCCTACGGCGGTGACACGACCGACGTGCTGGTCGCCACCAAAGGCGGCCGAGGCAGACCGGCCGGCGCCGACTGGACGGTGAACGGCTCCCCGCGCCACCTCAGGGCCGCCGCCGAGGCCTCCCTCAAGCGGCTCGGCGTCGAGGCCATCGGCCTCTACCAACTCCACAAGCCCGACCCGGGAATCCCCTTCGAGGAGTCGGTCGGCGCCCTGCGCGATCTGCTGGACGAGGGCAAGATCCGGCTGGCCGGCATCTCCAACGCGGACGTGCGGCAGATCCGCGCCGCCCACGAGATCCTCGGCGACGAACTGGTCTCCGTACAGAACCGCTACTCGCCCGCGGTGCGCGACAGCGACCCCGAACTGCGCCTGTGCGCCGAGCTCGGGCTGGCGTTCCTCCCGTGGAGCCCGCTCGGCGGTATCTCCCGCAGCTCCCTGGACGGCCCGTCCCACCTGGTGGGCGAGCGGAGGTACGGGGCCTTCCACGAGATCGCCCGCGATCGCGGCGTGAGTCCACAACAGGTCTGCCTGGCCTGGCTGTCGGCGCAGTCCCCGACCGTGATCCCGATCCCGGGAGCGAGCCGCCCGGAGACGATCCGGGACTCGGCGGCCGCGGCTGAACTGGTGCTGGGGGCGGAGGAGTTGTCGCGCCTCGACGAGGAGGTCAGGCGGGCGGGGTGAGGAGCTCCGCCAGGACGCGCCGCGGCTTGTCCACCGCGTCGCAGTCCCCGAGGCGCAGGGCGATGTTCGCGGCGGTGAGGACCGCGTCCAGTTGGAAGGCGGTGAGGTCGGCGTCCAGGGGCGCGGCGTCACGCGTGCGTACGGCTTCCCGGAACTCCCCGGCGAGAAGGTCGAGCCAGTCGCGGTGCTGGGCGGCGAGGGCGTCTCGGACCACGCCGGGGCGACTGTCGAAGTCGGCGAGGTTGGCGGCCCAGAAGCAGCCGCCGGGGAACAACGGGGCCTCGGCGTAGGCGATCCAGTGCTCGACCAGCGAGCGCAGCCGGGCCGCTCCGCGCGGGGCGGCGGACGCGGGCCGTACGACCGCCTCGACGAACGCCCGCTGGGCGAACTCCACGGCGGCCACCTGGAGCCGCTCCTTCGTCCCGAACAGCGTCTGGACCCCGCTCTTGCTCAGGCCCAGATCGGCGGCCAGCCGTCCGATGCTGAGCCCGTTGAGCCCTTCCACGGAGGCCACGTCGGCGGCCCGCCGGGCGACCACCTGCCGGCTCCGGACGCCGCGCAGCAGCCGCCCGTCCCGCACCCGTGTCCCCGTCCCCGCACGCTGTACCGGCTCATTCACTCCGTCATCCTGCCACAGATGAGCGATATGCACGATCGATCGTGCGCTTAGTTCTGAGGCACATCAGCACGGCACGGTTCAGCGCGCCCCGCTGGTCGTCGGCTCCCTGTCGGGGTCGGGGGACCCGCTCGACTCGGAGGACTCGGCCGGGTCGGACGGCTCGGACGGCTCGGCCGGGTCGGACGGCTCGGCCGGGTCGGACGGCTCGGACGGCTCGGCCGGCTCGGCCGCCTTGTCGTGGCGCGGCAGCAGCAGTGCCACCAGGATCGTGCCCGCGCCCAGGATCACCGCGCCGACCAGGCTGGTGTGGGCGACCGCGTCGGAGAAGGAGGAGGCGACCGCGTCCGACATGCTGTGGGCGCCCTGGGCGAGTTGGTCCGCCTGCGCCTTGAGGTGCGCGGCCTGCTGTGGATCGGCCGCGTGGGAGGCCTGTCCCGCCAGCTCATGGGCCCGGTCGCCGAGGCCCCGCGCGACCGCGTAGCCCGCGCCGACCGAGTCCTGCGCCGTGGCCAGGGAGGAGGCCGGCAGCTTGCTGCCCGCCGTGGCGTCGGTGAGGTGGTCGCCGTAGGACGTCGCCAGCAGCGAGCCCAGGAGCGCGATGCCGAGCGAGCCGCCGAGCTCCAGCGAGGTGTCGTTCACCGCGCCGCCGACGCCCAGCTGCGACTCGGGGAACGCCCCCATGATCGCGTCGGTGCAGGGCGAGAGGGCCAGCCCGATGGAGAGGCCGAGGATGACCAGGGGCGCCACGAAGTCGCCGTAGGACGAGGTGGCGTCCACCGAGCCGAGGAGCGCGAGGGCGGTGGTGCCGCCGACCATGCCGGCGCTGACCGTCCACTTCATGCCGACGCGCGGAGTGAGGTAGCCCGTCAGCGCCGAGCCGACGAAGACCGCGCCGGCCAGCGGCAGCATGCGCAGGCCGGTGTCCAGGGCGTCGTAGCCGAGGACGAACTGGAGGTGCTGGGTGAGGTAGTAGAACGCGCCGAAGACGGCCAGGAAGAACAGGGCCACGGCGAGGTTGGAGCCCGCGAACCGGCGGTTGCCGAAGCGGCGGACGTCCAGGACCGGGCGCGGATGGCGCAGCTCCCAGAGGACGAAGGTGACGAGACCCGCGCCCGCGACGACCGCGGCGGTGACCGCCTTCACGCCCCAGCCGAAGTGCGGCCCCTCGATGATCATGTAGACGAGCGTGCCGATCCAGACCACCGACAGCAGGCCGCCGACGTAGTCGATCCGCTCACGGTGACCGGACCTGGACGGCGGTACGAGGACGAGGGCGCCGACGAGCGCGACGGCGGCGACGGGCACGTTGATCAGGAACGTCGACGACCAGCCGTGGTCCTCCAGGAGCGCGCCCGCGACCAGCGGCCCGGCCGCGATGGCGAGACCGGCGGTGGCGGTCCACAGGGTGATCGCCTTGGCGCGCTCGGCGCGCGGGAAGGTCGCCGCGAGCAGCGAGAGCGTCGCGGGCATGATGAGTGCCGCACCGACACCCATCACGGCGCGGGCCGCGATGACCGCCGTGGAGCTGTCGGCGAAGTAGCCGGAGACCGCCCCACCGCCGAAGACGACGAGCCCCAGGATCAGGGCGCCGCGGCGGCTGTACTTGTCGCCGATCGCGCCGAGCAGCAGCATCAGCGCCGCGTACGGGACGGTGTAGCCGTCGATGACCCACTGGAGGTCGGCGCTGGACAGGCCCAGGTCCTGGGTCATGTCCGGCGCCGCGACCGTGAGGGCGGTGTTCGCCATCACGATGATCAGCAGGCTGAGGCAGAGCACGAGGAGCGCCCACCAACGCCGTCGGTAGGGGCTCTCCATCCGCTCGACAGGTTCGTTCATGACGAGGTGCATGGCCTGGGTTCGCCTTCCTCTGGATTCCCGAGGGAATTGCACATGGACGTGCAATTGCACAACTCTGTGCAATGTACGCCTGTTGCACAGCACTGTGCAAATAGAGGAGGTGACGCCCTTGATCGCCGAAGGGCCGCGCTCACCGGCGAGGCAGAATGGCGGGCATGACCACGGGTAGCACCAGCCGCGCCGACGCAAACCGGCTCCGCATCCTCGATGTCGCCCTCGCCGAGCTGCTGCGCGACCCCGACGCGTCCATGGACCAGATCGCGCGCGCCGCGGGCGTCGTCCGCCGGACGGTGTACGGGCACTTCCCCAGCCGTGAGGCACTGATCAGCACACTGCTCGACGGTGCGGTCGAGGCGGTGGAGGCGGCGCACGCCGCGGGCTGCGAGGGCGCCCGGGACCCGGCGGAGGCGGTGGCGCGCTCCACGCTCGCGGTCTGGGAGGTCGCCGACCGCTATCGCATCCTGGTGGCGCTGGCCCAGCGCAGCGTCACCGTGCAGGGCATCCGCGAGCGGCTCGCGCCGGCCCGCGCCGCCGTCGCCGAACTGCTCCGGCGCGGCCTGGAGCAGGGGGTCTTCAGCTCACCGCTACCGCCGGAAGCACTGGCGTACGTGCACGAGCAGATGCTGTTCGCGCTCATGGAGGCGGTGAACGACGGACTGCTGGCAGCACAGGAGGCGGGCCGCTCCGCCGCGGTCACACTGCTGACCACGGCGGGCGTACCCGCCTCCAGGGCCACCTCGCTGGTGGCCGAGCTGAGCGATTAGGTCCTGTCGTTCCGTCTGCGGCGTGATCCGAACGACAGGTCCTAGGTCCTGTCGGTCACGGGACCGGGCGGCTGAGCATACGGGGGAGTACTCAGCCGCCCGGAGTGTGTGCCGGGTGCCCGGCCCGGGTTCAGGCCGGGCCGGACACCCGGAGCGGGTGGGCGGGAGTTCAGGCCTTCGCCAGCTCCTTCTCGCCGTCCTCACGCGGCTCGGGCAGGTCGGCGTCGTCGGCACCGCCGTGGCCGTCGTCGAGCAGGGTCTTCTCGTCGAAGGGCACCTCGCCGGCGAGGACCTGCTGGACGCGGTCCTTGTCGATCTCCTTGGTCCAGGTGCCGATCAGGACGGTGGCGACCGCGTTGCCCGCGAAGTTGGTGAGGGCGCGGGCCTCGCTCATGAAGCGGTCGATACCGACGATGAGGCCCATGCCGTCCACCAGGGCGGGCTTGTGCGACTGGAGACCGCCGGCCAGGGTCGCCATGCCGGCGCCGGTGACACCGGCCGCGCCCTTGGAGGCGACGAACAGGAACAGCAGCAGCGGGATCTGCTCGCCGAGGGCCATCGGCGTACCCATGGCGTCGGCGATGAACAGGGACGCCATGGTCATGTAGATCATGGTGCCGTCGAGGTTGAAGGAGTAGCCGGTCGGGATGGTGATGCCGACGACGGGCTTGCTGACACCCAGGTGCTCCATCTTCGCGATGAGGCGCGGCAGCGCCGACTCGGAGGAGGAGGTGGAAAGGATCAGCAGGAACTCACGGCCCAGGTACTTGAAGAGCGTGAGGATGTTCAGGCCCGCGACGACCCGCAGCAGCACGCCGAGCACGATGAACACGAAGAGGAAGCAGGTGACGTAGAAGCCGAGCATCAGCACGGCGAGGCTCTTCAGCGCGTCCACACCGGCCGAGCCGACGACCGCGGCCATGGCGCCGAAGGCGCCGATCGGGGCGGCCCACATGACCATCCCCAGGATGCGGAAGACGAGCCGCTGGATGTGCTCGATGCCGCGCAGGACCGGCTGGCCGGCCGGGCCCATCGCCTGGAGGGCGAAGCCGGCGAGCAGGGCGATCAGCAGGGTCTGCAGGACCGACTCGTCGGTGAAGGCGGAGACCATCGTGGTCGGAATGATGCCGAGCAGGAACTCGGTGGTGTCCTTGGCCTCCGCCGACACCTGCGCGTGGCCGGTCTCCTTGACCGCGTCGGTGATCGCGAGGCCGGTGCCCGGCTCCAGGATGTTGCCGACGACGAGGCCGATGCCCAGCGCCACCAGCGACATGACCATGAAGTAGCCCAGGGCGATACCGCCGACGGCACCGACCTTCGCGGCCTTCCGTACCGAACCGATACCGAGCACGATGGTGCAGAAGATGATCGGCGAGATCATCATCTTGATCAGGTTCACGAAACCGGTGCCGATGGGCTTCAGCTCGACGGCGAAGTCGGGCGCGATGAGACCCACCGCGATACCGATGGCCACCGCGACGATCACCGCGATGTAGAGATAGTGCGTGCGGTCCCGCTTGGCTGCGGGTGCGGCAGGTGCCGTTGGGGAGTTGCTGGCGGCGGCCACGGTTGCCCTCCTTGACGTCTTCGTCGGCATCACCGGCGTGCGGCTCACGTCCGGATGGGTGTGGGGGTTGTCCGTGACTATTCACCTCTCTGTGAGCGCGGTCACCCTTCCGTTCATTTAGTTCACAATCGGCCAAGAGGCAGACTGACGACATGCGGATCCCCGTCCCGAGACCCCGGAGCCTGGCCGGTCAGCTCTTCGCCATGCAGGCGGTGCTGATCGCCGTCGTCGTGGCTGGATATGCGCTCTTCACGTATGTCAGTGACGCCCGCCAGGCCGAGGACGCGGCGCGCAGCCAGGCCATGGCGGTGGCCCACTCGGTCGCCGACGCGCCCTCCGTCCAGTCGGCGATCCGCAGCCCCGACCCGTCGGCCGCGCTCCAGCCGTACTCGCTGCGGGTCATGCACGACACCGAGGTCGACTTCATCACGATCATGAACCCGCAGGGCATCCGCTGGACCCACCCCGACGAGGACCAGATAGGGCAGCGCTTCCGCGGCCACACCGCCCCTGCCCTGAAGGGCGAGGCCTTCAGCGAGACCTACACCGGCACTCTCGGCCCCTCGGTCCGCGCGGTCGTCCCCATCGAGGACGGCGACCGGCGGCTCATCGGTCTGGTCAGCGCCGGCATCAAGGTCGAGGCGATCAGCGCGCGGGTGCGGGACCAGGTGACGGCCCTGTTCGGCGTCGCGGCCGGCGCGCTCGCGCTCGGCGCCATCGGCACGTACGTCGTCAACGCCCGCCTGCGCCGTCACACCCACGGCATGAACTCGGCCGAGCTCAGCCGCATGCACGACTACCACGAGGCCGCGCTGCACGCCGTACGCGAGGGGCTGCTCATGCTCGACGGTCAGTACCGGGTGGCGCTGATCAACGACGGCGGCCGGGAGCTGCTGGGCGTGCCCGGTGACGTCGTGGGCACGTCGGTGGCGGACCTGGGCCTCCCGGCGCCGCTGACGGGAGCGCTGCTGGCGTCGGAGCCGCGGGTGGACGAGGTGCACCTGACGTCCTCGCGGGTCCTGGTGGTGAACACCTCCCCGGTGTCGGGCGGTGAGCGGCGGGGAACGGTCGTGACACTGCGCGATGTCACCGAACTGCAGTCGTTGATGGGAGAGTTGGACTCCGAGCGGGGCTTCACCCAAGCGCTGCGCTCACAGGCGCACGAGGCCGCCAACCGCCTCCACACCGTCGTGTCCCTGATCGAGCTGGACCGGGCGGAGGAGGCCGTCGAGTTCGCGACGGCCGAACTGGAACTGGCCCAGGCCCTCACCGACCAGGTGGTGGCGGCGGTGAGCGAGCCGGTGCTCGCGGCCCTGCTGCTCGGCAAGACGGCCCAGGCCAACGAACGGGGCGTGGAACTGGTGGTGTCGGAGGACAGCGGCCTGGACGACGGGCTGCTGCCGGAGTCACTCCCGGCCCGCGATCTGGTGACGATCCTCGGCAACCTGATCGACAACGCCGTGGACGCGGCCCAGGGCAGCCTGCGGGCCCGCGTGACGGTGACCGCGCGCACCGAGGGCGCCGAACTGCTGCTGCGGGTGTCGGACACGGGGGCGGGCGTCGACCCCGCGCACGCCTCCCTCGTCTTCGAGCGCGGCTTCTCGACGAAACCGTCCGGACCGGGCGGCCGAGGCCTGGGCCTGGCCCTGGTCCGGCAGGCCGCGCACCGGCACGAGGGCACGCTGGCGGTCGCGGAGGCGGAGGGGGGTGGTGCGGAGTTCGAGGTACGCCTGCCCCTGCGGGCCTCCGCCCCCGCCACCGCCTCCGGAGGTGCGGTGTGACGACGGCCGAGCAGCCCATCCGTGTCCTGGTCGTGGAGGACGACCCCGTCGCCGCGGACGCGCACGTCCTGTACGTCAGCCGGGTCCCCGGCTTCGTCGCCGTCGGCAAGGCCCACTCGGGCGCCGAGGCCCGGCGGATGCTCGACCGTACGGCGGTCGACCTGCTCCTGCTCGACCTGCACCTGCCCGACGTGCACGGCCTGCAACTGGCGCGGACCCTGCGGGCGGCCGGCTATCACGCGGACGTCATCGCGGTGACGTCCGCGCGGGACCTGACGGTCGTACGCGAGGGCGTGTCCCTCGGTGTCGTCCAGTACGTCCTGAAGCCGTTCACCTTCGCCACCCTGCGCGACCGCCTGGTGCGGTACGCGGAGTTCCGGGGAGCCGCCGGAGAGGCCAGCGGTCAGGACGAGGTGGACCGCGCGTTGGCGGCGCTGCGCGCGCCGAGCCCGGCGGCCCTGCCGAAAGGTCTGAGCGGACCGACGCTGGAACGGGTCACGGAGGCGCTGCGGGAGGTGGACGAGGGCATCACGGCGGCCAAGGTGGCCGAGGTCGTGGGCATCTCACGCATCACGGCGCGCCGGTACCTGGAGCACCTCGTGGAGGGTGGAAGAGCCGAACGGAAGCCGTTGTACGGGCAGGTGGGCAGGCCCGAGCTGGTGTACCGGTGGGTACGGGACGGCCGCGTCCGGTGACGACGGGTCACCCGGTGCCGCCGCTCACCGCCCCGAACGGCACCGCGTAGACCACGATGTACACCCCCAACCCCACGACCGCGAGCGCCTCCACCACCGAGAGCACGAGCAGACCCGGGGTGACCTGCCCACCGATCCAGTACACGACCAGCGCGCTCAACGGCACGAGGCAGAACGCGAGGAGGTCGACGACGCACTGCACGACCTTCCGCGACACCCGACGGGCGTCATCGCGATGGAAGGTCTCCCACCGGAAGGCGTTCGTGCGCCCCTCCCCCGCGAGTTCGGCGAGCCGGGGCCCGAGGTCCCCCCGCACATAGGCGCCGATCGCCGAGATCTTCTCGTCGTTGACCAGATAGGTCCACCCGAGCACGACACACACCGGGGGCAGCGCGAGCAGCATGGACGTCTGCTTGGCCTGGGCCGCGGCGGCGATCACGGCGGCGACGACCGCGAGGGTCACGTACAGCAGGTTGTCCCTGAATCCGATCCGGGCCTTCTGCTCGTCCTTGACGCTCTGGTACTCGGCGAGCAGCAACTGCCCGACCCCGAGATCCTCCCGCTCCGCCACGTGTGCCCCTCCCCCGCTGCCAACGACACTCCGGCGTCGGCGACTTACCAGTACCTTAAAGGGGTGCCCGAGACACCTCCCACCGTCGTGATCCTCACCGCCCTCGCGGTCGAGTACACCGCCGTGCGCGCCCACATCACCGACCGCTCGGAACTCGTCTCCGAGGACGGGACCGTCGTCGAACGCGGCCGGCTCGACGGCACGCCGTGGACGGTCGCCCTCGCGGAGCTCGGCGAGGGCGCTGCGCACGCCGCCGTGCTCACGACACGGCTCGTGTCGTGGCTGCGGCCGCAGGCGGTGCTGTTCGTGGGGGTGGCGGGCAGCCTGAAGGACGACATCGGGATCGGGGACGTCGTCGTCGGCACGAAGGTCTACGGCATCCACGGCGGCAAGCAGACCCCCGAGGGCTTCCTCGTCCGCCCCGAGGCCTGGCCGGCCTCCCACGCGCTGGTCCAGGCGGCGCGTTCCGCGGTTCGGGACATGGACGGCGTACGGGCGCACCTCAAGCCGATCGCGACGGGGGACGTGGTGCTGGCGGACACCCGCTCCGAGATCGCCCGGCACCTGCGCGCGCACTACAACGACGCGGCGGCCATCGAGATGGAGGGTTCGGGGGCGGCCCACGCGGCCCATCTCGACGGCCAGGTGGGCGCGCTCGTGATCCGGGGCATCAGCGACCTCGCCGACGTGGCGAAACACCACGCCGACGCCTCGGGCTCCCAGCAGCGGGCGGCCGAGCAGGCGGCGGCGGTCGCCATGGGCGTGCTGCGCAAGCACCGGCCGAGAGCCACCTCCGACTCCGCCGGCTCCGAGGAGGGTCCCCATCGCGGCCCCGTCGGACCTGTGTCCAACTCCGGGGACCACTTCGACTTCCGGGGCGGGACGTTCCACGGGACCGTCATCGGCAAGCAGATCAACGGGGGACGGGGGTAGACCCACCGGCACGGTCCACGGCCCGGTCCCGAGAGCGAGCGCGGCCCTGCCGCCCCGCCCGCTGGGCTTCACGGGCCGCGAGGCGGAGATGGACCGCCTGCTCACCCAACTCGCCCCCACCTCCGACGACGCCCGCCCCGTCCTGATCTTCGCGGTCACCGGCATGGGCGGCATCGGCAAGACGGCCCTGGCGGCGGAGGCGGCACACCGGGCGCGCGCGAAGGGCTGGTTCCCCGGCGGGACGCTCTTCGTGGACCTGCGGGGCTACGACGAGAACCCCGTGACCGCGGACCAGGCGGTGGTGGCGCTGCTCGACGCGCTGGAGGTTCGGGGCCCCGACCTGCCGACGACACCGACCGGCCAGTACGACACCTACCGGACCCTGCTGACCGAGCGGCGGGACCGGACGCTGCTCATCCTGGACAACGCCTCCGCCCCCGCCCAGTTCCTCGACCTGCTGCCCGGTACCGACCGCCACCAGGTGCTGATCACCTCCCGAGACCGCCCGGACGCCCTGCCCGTACGCAAGTTCGACCTGACAACACTCGATCCGGACGACTCCGCCGCCCTCCTGACCCGGGCCCTGCGGGACGCCGACGAAAACGACGACAGGGCGGCGCGCGAGCCGGACGCCCTGCGCGAGCTGGCGTCGCTCTGCGGCCACCTGCCGCTCGCGCTGCAGATCGCCGCCGCGCTGCTGCGCCGGCGCCGCCACCGTGGCATCGCCTCGCTGGTGAGCGAGATCAAGTCGGCGGGGGACCCGACCAGCGTCCTGGACCGCGGCAGCCCGGGCACCGACCTGTACGGCCGCTCACTGGTCCTGCGCCCCGTCCTGGAGACCTCCTACCGCCGACTGCCGCCCGCCCAGGCCCGGCTGCTGCGCCTGCTGGCCGTCGCCCCCGGCGCGGAGTCGAGCACCGAGGCCGTCACCGCGCTGACGGGCTCCGACGAGGACACCGTGCTGTCCCTTCTGGAGGACCTCGCCGCCAGGCACCTCGTCACTCCCGTCCCGAGCGCCGACGGCTCCGCCTCCGCCTTGCTGTGGCGGGTGCACGACCTTGTGCGCGTGTTCGGGCAGGGCGTCGTGGCCTCGGAGGCGAGCCTGCGGGAGGAGGCCGAAGCGGCACGGGAACGTGTTCTGGTCTTCTTCCACCGGTGGGCGAGGGCGGCAGACGATCGGCTCAACTGGGTGCCGGGGCATCCGGAGCCCGAGCGGTTCGCGGACTGGGCACAGGCGTTGGCGTGGCTGGACCGGGAACGCGCCGGTCTGGTCGCGGCGGTGCAGTGGGCCCACGAGGAACGGTACGCGCGCATGGCGGTGCGGTTGGCCCGCCGGCTGATGCGATACCTGGAGTGGTGGCGGCACCTGGACGACGGGCTCACCGTCGGCCGTACGGCCGTCGAGGCCGCCCGACGCTGCGGAGACCCGCTGGCCGAAGCCATGGCGCTGACGCGTCTCTCCATGGTCCTGCGGGGGGTAGGTCGAGCGGAGGAAGCGGTGGACGCCTGTGTCCGCGCCCGCGACTACTACCAGGCCGTCGAGAACCGCGAGGGCGAGGCCATCGCCTGGGGCGAACTCGGCATCGCCCTCTCCGAAGCCGGCCGGGCGGAAGAAGCGGTCGAGGCCTACATCCGTGCCCGCGAGCTCCACGAGGAAGCGGGGGACCGCCGCAATGAGGGCAACGAGTGGAACCATCTCGGCGTGGCCCTGCAGGACATGGGCCGCTTTCCGGAGGCGCTGGATGCCCACATCCGCGCCCGTGACCTCTTCCGTGTGGTCGGCGACCTCAACCGCGAGGGCCTGGCGTTGCACAACATCGCCGTGGCCCTGTGCAGGGCGGGCCGCTTCCAGGAGGCCATCGAGCCGTACGGCGCCTCCTTGGCCATCCATCGGAAGTTCGAGGACTGGCACCGAATCGGCCGCGTCCTGTGCAACCTGGCGCTCACCCACGAACATCTCGGCGACCGTGTCAAGGCCCGTACCACCTACCTCGAGGCGACCGACGCCTACACAAGGGCCGACGCCACCGCCGAAGCGGCCGCGGCCCAATCCTCGGCAGACGCATTGACCTGACGTGACTTGCCCGGGTGGCTTCTAGTCACCCTCAGGCAGCACCCCCGGCCGGAACGGCTCCACGCCGACCACCCTGCGCACCCGTACCGGCTCGATCAGCAGCATCACGCGGCGTTCGCCGGGGAGGAGCCATGGGTAGCGGTCCTCGCCGATGTACTTGCGGGTGAGGCGGTCCATGGCGCGTTCCGCCTCCTCGCCCTCGACGAAACGGACGACCCGGCCCCGGATCTCCACGCGGTCGTAGGGGTTGTCCGGGTCGTGGTGGGAGAGGGAAACGTTCGGATTGCGCCGCAGGTTCGCCTCCTTCACCCGGCCGATCGCCGTGTTGACCATGACGAACTCGTCTTCGATGTCCGCCCACATGGGCGAGATCTGCGGCGTCCCGTCGGGGCCGACCGTCGCGAGATGCCAGAAGTTCGGCGCCAGCAGCCGCTCGCGCACATGCCCCTCGACCTTGCCGTTCACCTCGTACACGAAAGTCACGCTCCTCCCCGGGTCCCCTCCGGCGGCCCGACGCCATCCTCGCGACCGGTGCTGCCCCGTTGACAGACGATCTTCGGCCACCCCTACCCAACGCCCGAAACCGTATGTTCCTACGATGAGTGATACTGGCCGAACAGAACGTAGTCAGCACCTCGTCCCGCCCCTACGGTGTGGCCAATGCGCCGCCCCCCAGCTCTGCCGAACCAGCCCGGTCCCCCCTTCGACGCCCCCGCCGCCCGTCGCCTTCGCGCCGCCCTCGGCATGGGACCCGAGCACGTCGCCCACGGCCTGCGTTCCTCGTACGGGCTCCCCTACGTCACCCCGGACCTCGTCCTCGCCTGGGAACGCGGGGCCACCACCCCGAGCAGCCCCGAACTCACAGCTCTCGCGGGTGTGTTGTGGTGTTCCCCCGGTGAACTCATCGGCCGTCCGCGGACCCTGCGCGAGCACCGGATCGCCCGTGGACTCCCGCCGGCGGACGTCGCCCGGGCCGTCGGGTACGAACTCGGGGCGTATCTGCGGATGGAGGAGAGCGAGCGATGGCGGGGCAGCGAGCGGCAGTCCGCCGTGCTCGCCGAGCTGCTCGGCCTGTCGGTGTCGGACTTCGTGACCGTCGCGGGGCGCGACGCCGAGCTGGCCGACCTGCTGCGCGGCGCGGTCACCACGCGCTGGCAGGGGTATGTACGGCCGGTGGGCAAGGTCGTGCCCCTGGAGCGGCGTCTCCTGGAGGGGGTCCTCCAGGAGTTGCACGGCGTCTACCAGGGGCAGATGGCCGCCACCCTGAGCTGGGACGGGGCCGGCGACCGGGGTGAGGCCGGCCGGGACTTCCTCGACGGGATCGTCGAGCGGTTCTGGGCCGGGCTCGAAGGCGGCAACACGCCCTAGAAGACCGACTCCGCCTCGTCCATCCGGTCCTTGGGGACCGTCTTCAGCTCGGTCACCGCCTCCGCGAGCGGCACCATCACGACGTCCGTCCCGCGCAGCGCGGTCATCCGCCCGAACTCGCCCCGGTGCGCGGCCTCCACCGCGTGCCAGCCGAAGCGGGTCGCGAGGACCCGGTCGTACGCGGTCGGCACGCCGCCGCGCTGGATGTGGCCGAGGATGACCGGCTTGGCCTCCTTGCCGAGGCGCCGCTCCAGCTCGTAGGCGAGGGCCGTACCGATGCCCTGGAAGCGCTCGTGGCCGAACTGGTCGATGTCGCCCTTGGCGTAGTCCATGGTGCCCTCGGCGGGGTGGGCGCCCTCGGCGACACAGACCACCGCGAACTTCTTGCCGCGGGAGAAGCGCTCCTCGACCATCTTGACCAGGTCCGCCGGGTCGAAGGGGCGCTCGGGGAGGCAGATGCCGTGGGCGCCGGCCGCCATGCCGGACTCCAGGGCGATCCAGCCCGCGTGCCGGCCCATGACCTCGACGACCATCACTCGTTGGTGTGACTCGGCAGTCGTCTTCAGGCGGTCCATCGCCTCCGTGGCGACTCCGACCGCGGTGTCGAAACCGAAGGTGCGGTCCGTGGAGGAGATGTCGTTGTCGATCGTCTTGGGGACGCCGACCACCGGCAGACCCGCGTCGCTCAGCATGCGCGCGGCGGTCAGCGTGCCCTCGCCCCCGATGGGGATCAGGGCGTCGATGCCGAAGTCGTGGACGATGTCGGAGGCGCTTTCGCAAGCCTCGCGCAACCGGTCGCGCTCCAGGCGGGAGGAGCCGAGGATGGTGCCGCCGCGGGCCAGGATGCCGCTGACCGAGTCCAGGTCGAGGCCCCGGTAGCGGCCGTCGAGCAGACCGGCGTATCCGTCCTCGAAGCCGATGACCTCGTCGCCGTAGTTGTCGACCGCGCGGTGCACGACCGACCGGATCACGGCGTTCAGGCCGGGGCAGTCGCCGCCTGCGGTGAGAACTCCGATACGCATCGTGCTGTGTCTCCTGCTCCGTGTGGATACCGGTGAGCCAGTCCCGATTGTTTCATGCCGTCCGGACCCGTGTCGTTTCCGTCCAGCTCCACCACCACTCCCCTTCCACTCCACCCTTGCTCCGCGCGCCTTAACCATCGCCGGAGGTATTGTCAAGAGGGTTCTGCTCACCTCGGTGGGCGATTTTTGTACGCACATCTGTACGCTCAGACGAAACGGAGATCCCGCGTGACGCGCAGCGTGTACGTGACCGGTATCGACCGCGGCGACGGCCGCCAGGTCGTCGAGCTGGGAGTCATGGAGCTCCTGACCCGGCAGGTCGACCGGGTCGGGGTCTTCCGCCCCCTCGTCCACGACGGGCCCGACCGCCTGTTCGAGCTGCTCCGGGCCCGCTACCGGCTGTCCCAGGACCCGACGACCGTCTACGGCATGGACTACGCGCAGGCGTCCGCCCTCCAGGCCGAACAGGGCACGGACGAGCTGGTCTCGGCGCTCGTCGACCGGTTCCACTCCGTCGCCCGGGACTACGACGTCGTCCTCGTCCTCGGCACCGACTTCGCCGACACCCAGGTCCCGGACGAGCTGTCCCTCAACGCCCGGCTCGCCAACGAGTTCGGCGCCTCCGTCATCCCGGTCGTGGGCGGCCGTAAGCAGACCCCCGAGTCCGTGCTCGCCGAGACCCGCAACGCCTACCGCGCGTACGAGGGTCTCGGCTGTGACGTGCTGGCCATGGTCGCCAACCGGGTCTCCCCCGCCGACCGGGACGCGATAGCCGACGGGCTCGACGCCCGGCTTCCGGTGCCGTGCTACGTCCTCCCCGACGACGCGGTCCTCTCCGCCCCCACCGTCGCCCAGATCACCCACGCGCTCGGCGCGAAGGTCCTGCTCGGCGACGACTCGGGGCTGGCCCGGGACGCGCTGGACTTCGTCTTCGGCGGGGCCATGCTGCCGAACTTCCTGGGCGCCCTGACCCCGGGCTGCCTGGTCGTCACCCCGGGCGACCGCGCCGACCTGGTCGTGGGCTCGCTCGCCGCGCACAGCGCCGGCACCCCGCCGATCGCCGGCGTGCTGCTCACCCTGGACGAGGTGCCCGGCGACGACGTCCTCACCCTGGCCGCCCGCCTCGCCCCGGGCACCCCGGTGATCTCGGTGCCCGGCACCAGCTTCCCCACCGCCGCTGAACTCTTCTCCCTGGAGGGGAAGTTGAACGCGGCCACCCCGCGCAAGGCGGAACGGGCGCTCGGCCTCTTCGAGCGCTACGCGGACACCGCCGGCCTCAACCAGCGCGTCTCCGCCCCCAGCAACGACCGCCTCACGCCGATGATGTTCGAGCACAAGCTGATCGAACGGGCCCGCTCCGAGCGGCGCCGGGTCGTCCTGCCGGAGGGCACCGAGGAGCGCGTGCTGCACGCGGCCGAGGTGCTGCTGCGGCGCGGGGTGTGCGACCTGACCCTGCTCGGTCCGGCCGACCAGATCCGCAAGAAGGCCGCCGACCTCGGCATCGACCTGGGCGACTCCCAGCTGATCGACCCGGCCACCAGCGAGCTGCGCGACTCCTTCGCCGAGCAGTACGCCCTGCTGCGCGCCCACCGGGGCGTCACGGTGGAGCTGGCCTACGACGTCGTCTCGGACGTGAACTACTTCGGCACGCTGATGGTGCAGGAGGGGCTGGCCGACGGGATGGTGTCCGGGTCCGTGCACTCCACGGCCGCGACCATCCGGCCCGGCTTCGAGATCATCAAGACCAAGCCGGACGCCTCGATCGTGTCGTCCGTGTTCTTCATGTGCCTGGCCGACAAGGTCCTCGTCTACGGCGACTGCGCGGTCAACCCCGACCCGAACGCCGAGCAGCTCGCCGACATCGCCATCCAGTCGGCCGCGACCGCCGAGCAGTTCGGCGTGGAGCCGCGGATCGCGATGCTGTCGTACTCGACGGGTACGTCCGGTTCGGGCGCCGACGTCGACAAGGTGCGCCAGGCCACGGAGATCGTCCGCACGCGGCGCCCCGACCTGAAGATCGAGGGGCCGATCCAGTACGACGCGGCCGTCGAGCCGACGGTGGCGGCGACCAAGCTGCCGGGTTCGGAGGTGGCCGGGCAGGCCAGCGTGCTGATCTTCCCCGACCTGAACACCGGCAACAACACCTACAAGGCCGTGCAGCGCTCGGCCGGCGCGATCGCCGTCGGCCCGGTCCTGCAGGGTCTGCGCAAGCCCGTCAACGACCTGTCCCGGGGCGCCCTCGTCCAGGACATCGTCACCACCGTCGCCATCACGGCGATCCAGGCCCAGACCTCCGCCCTGTCCCCGAGCGAGAAGGCAACCGCCCAGTGACCGCGACCCGCGTCCTCGTCCTCAACTCCGGCTCCTCGTCGGTGAAGTACCAGCTGCTCGACATGAGCGACGGCAGCCGGCTGGCGCTGGGCCTGGTCGAGCGCATCGGTGAGGAATCGAGCGCCCGCCTGAAGCACACACCGCTCGGCACGGGCGAGACCCGCGAGTGGAGCGGCGCCATCGCCGACCACGAGGCCGCCCTGAAAGCCGTCGCGGAAGAGCTGGCCAAGGACGGGCTGGGCCTGGACTCGCCGGAGTTGGCGGCGATCGGGCACCGGGTGGTGCACGGCGGGAAGTCCTTCACCGAGCCGACGGTGATCGACGAGTCCGTGCTCGCCGAGATCGAGCGGCTGATCCCGGTGGCCCCGCTGCACAACCCCGCCAACCTCACCGGCATCCGCACCGCACAGGCACTGCGCCCCGACCTGCCCCAGGTCGCCGTCTTCGACACCGCCTTCCACACGACGATGCCGGAGTCTGCGGCGCGCTACGCGATCGACGTACGGACCGCCGACGAGCACCGGGTGCGCCGCTACGGCTTCCACGGCACCTCGCACGCGTACGTCTCCCGGGCCACGGCGAAGCTGCTGGGGAAGGCGCCCGAGGACGTCAACGTGATCGTGCTGCACCTCGGCAACGGGGCGTCCGCCTCCGCGGTCCGGGGCGGGAAGTGCGTGGACACCTCCATGGGGCTGACGCCTTTGGAGGGGCTCGTGATGGGTACGCGCTCCGGAGACATGGATCCGGCCGTCATCTTCCATTTGGCGCGCGTTGGAGGAATGTCCATCGACGAGATCGACACTCTCCTCAACAAGAGGAGCGGGCTGATCGGCCTGTGCGGGGACAACGACATGCGGGAGATCCGGCGCCGGACCGACGAGGGTGACGAACAGGCCCAATTGGCCTTCGACATCTACATTCACCGGTTGAAGAAGTACATCGGCGCCTATTACGCGGTACTCGGCCGGGTGGACGCGGTCGCCTTCACCGCCGGGGTGGGGGAGAACGCGGCGCCGGTGCGGGCGGCCGCCGTGGCCGGCCTGGAGGAGCTGGGGCTCGCGGTGGACGACGAGCTGAACGCCGTACGGGCCGACGAGGCGCGGTTGATCTCGCCCGCGCACGCCCGGGTGGCGGTCGCGGTGGTGCCGACGGACGAGGAACTGGAGATCGCCACACAGACCTACGCACTGGTCGGACAGTAACAATATGCGGCTCCGCCGCGTGGCAGCTGAGCAATGCACGGCAGTAACCGGCAATAACACGACACGCCAGTAACACGCCTGAGCGCACATCCGCCCATTTGTATTTTCCGCCAGACGGAATATTCCGTAGCGAAACAAACCGATAGGATCGTCCCATGCGCCGTTCGAAAATCGTCTGTACTCTCGGCCCCGCGGTCGACTCCCACGAGATGCTCGTGTCGCTGATCGAGGCCGGGATGAACGTGGCCCGCTTCAACTTCAGCCACGGCACCCACGCCGAGCACCAGGGCCGGTACGACCGTGTCCGTGCCGCCTCCAAGGAGACCGGCCGCCCCATCGGCGTCCTCGCCGACCTCCAGGGCCCGAAGATCCGCCTGGAGACCTTCGCCGAGGGCCCGGTCGAGCTGGAGCGGGGTGACGAGTTCACCATCACCACCGAGGACGTGCCGGGCGACAAGCAGATCTGCGGTACGACCTACAAGGGCCTGCCCGGGGACGTCTCGCGCGGCGACCAGGTCCTGATCAACGACGGCAACGTCGAGCTGAAGGTCCTGGACGTCGAGGGCCCGCGGGTCAGGACGATCGTCATCGAGGGCGGTGTGGTCTCCGACCACAAGGGCATCAACCTGCCCGGCGCGGCCGTGAACGTCCCGGCGCTGAGCGAGAAGGACGTCGAGGACCTCCGCTTCGCGCTGCGCATGGGCTGCGACATGGTCGCCCTGTCCTTCGTCCGGGACGCCAAGGACGTGGCCGACGTCCACCGTGTGATGGACGAGGAGGGCCGTCGGGTCCCCGTCATCGCCAAGGTGGAGAAGCCGCAGGCGGTGGACAACATGGAGGACGTCGTGATGGCGTTCGACGCCGTCATGGTGGCCCGTGGCGACCTGGCCGTCGAGTATCCGCTCGAGAAGGTCCCCATGGTGCAGAAGCGCCTGATCGAGCTGTGCCGGCGCAACGCCAAGCCGGTGATCGTGGCGACCCAGATGATGGAGTCGATGATCACCAACTCCCGTCCGACCCGCGCCGAGGCCTCCGACGTGGCCAACGCGATCCTGGACGGCGCCGACGCGGTCATGCTGTCCGCCGAGTCGAGCGTGGGCGCGTACCCGATCGAGACCGTGCGGACGATGTCGAAGATCGTCACCGCGGCCGAGCAGGAGCTGCTGTCCAAGGGCCTGCAGCCGCTCGTCCCGGGCAAGAAGCCGCGCACACAGGGTGGTTCGATCGCGCGCGCCGCGTGCGAGATCGCCGACTTCCTCGGCGGCCGCGGCCTGGTGGCCTTCACGCAGTCCGGCGACACCGCCCGCCGCCTGTCCCGCTACCGCGCGCAGCAGCCGATCATCGCGTTCACCACCGACGAGGGCACCCGCAACCAGCTGACGCTCAGCTGGGGCGTCGAGTCGCACATCGTGCCGTTCGTGAACACGACCGACGAGATGGTCGACATGGTGGACCAGGAGATCGCCAAGATCAACCGTTTCGACCCGGGCGAGATCGTCATCATCACGGCCGGCTCGCCTCCCGGCGTCCCCGGCACCACCAACATGCTCCGCGTCCACCACCTCGGCGGCAACGCGCAGCACTGATCTCCCCGGGGCCCACAAGGCCCTTGTACGGCGCTGAGGGCGCCCCCTGGAGTCAGGGGGCGCCCTCAGGCGTGTGCGGCTCCCGAAGGGGCTTGTGAAGGCCGCTCAGCCGGTCGCGTACTGATGCAGTCCGGGCACGTGCAGGGTGCCGCCGAACTGACCGGCCTGCTGCACGGTCACGTTGGTGAAGTAGATGAGCGGGATGTTCAGCGGCGGCGGGTTCTTCGGGTCGAAGGTCACCGGGATCAGACCGAACAGGTTGCCGGATATCTTCTCCGTGTACATCACGGTGTCGCCGTCGCGGATCGTGGACGTGGTGCCCTTCCCCGCCTGCACGTGGTAGGTCTTCCCGGAGTTGGGGTCCTTGACCGACTGGTGCAGGTCACCGATGTCGGTGCCGTCGGATACGACGAACTTCAGCACTTCCTTGGTCGTGCCGTTGGCGGTCTTCACCTTGACGATGCCCTTGTAGTCGGCGCCCTTCAGCAGCAGCGAAGTGGCGTTCAGCGTCCAGGGCTCGTCGGGCAGCCGCACCTTGTTGTCGATGCCGCCCTCGGCGTCCGTGGCGACCGGGCAGTCGTCCGCGTCCGGCGAGGGGCTCGCCGACGGGCTCGGCGTGGCGGTGGCCGCGTCGGCCGCGTCCTTCGCCGCTTCCTCGGCCTTCTTGGCCGCCTCGGACGCCTTGTCGGTGGTGCCCTCGACGGTGTCCTTCACCGTGTCGGTGACCTTGTCGGTGGTCTCCTTGACGGGGTCGGACGAGTCGGAGGTCTTGCTGTCGCCGTCGTCGCCGCTGTCGCTGCCCGCGGCGGGCGCCGGGGACGAGGCGGAGGGGGACGGCGTCGGGCTCGCGTCCGAGGAGGCCTTGCTGCCGCCGGTGAAGACGTCCTCGAGGGTGTCACCGATGGTGTCGAGGAGGCCGCCACCGGTCTCCGACGCCGACGGGCTCGGCGTGCCGGCGCCCGAGCCGGAGGACTCGGCCTCCTTGCTCGCCGAGGCGGAGGGGGACGGCGTGGGCTCGGTCTTGTCGTCGGAACCCGAATCCGACGAGGAGTCCCCGCCGCCGGAGCCGCCCGTGGCCGTGGGCTCCGGCGTCGACCCCGTGTCGTCGGTCTTGCCGCCGGTGTCGCCGGTGCCGTCCTTGCCGTCCGTCGTGTCGTCGGAGGAGTCGCCCGCCGAGGTGGAGGGCGAAGGCGAGGCCGACGGTGACGCCGACGGGGAGGCTCCGTCCTCCAGCGCCGCGACGCAGTCCTTGTACTCGTCGGCCGACAGGCTCTTCGACGGCGATGGCGAGTTGTTGTTGTCGGCGATCGCCAGGCTAGCCGTGAAGCCCATCCCCATGAGGACGGCGGTCGGCATCGCCGCGAGGGCCATCGCCTTCCCGGCCGGCATGTGGATCCTGGTGAACAGCGGCTTCTTGGGTGCCGCATGGCGCGGCCCGGTTCTCACACGGGACGCGTCCACATCCGCCCCGTGGGTCACCTCGTCAGCCGGCACTGTGCCTCCCGTTCGCCCCGTTGGCCGGGTTCGTTCCTGACAGATCGTTCGGCTCGCCGACCCCGTCCGCGCTCTTGGTGGTCTGTACGACCGGACCCGCGGGGCCCGGGTCGACGACCGCGCCCTGCGGGACATCACCGAATCCCGTGGACGCGTGCGCGTGCTCCGGCGCGCCCGGCGCCCAGGCAACGGCCATCGCTCCGCCGACGAGCGCGAGGAGGAAGCCGACGAGGAAGCCACCGAGGTTGGACACCGGGATGGACACCAGGGCCAGCAGGATCGCCGCGACACCGGCGAAGACCCGTACGTGCTTCTGGAACCACAGGCTGATGCCGAGGACCACGAGCAGTACGCCGATGATCAGGGATCCTGCGCCCGCCGTGGTGGCCATCGCCAGCGTCAGGTGCCCGATCTGCAGGTGTGCGTACGGGAAGTAGGCGATGGGGATACCACCGAGGAGGATGAACAGGCCGGCCCAGAACGGCCGACCGCCCCGCCAAGCGCGGAAGTTCCGCTTGATGACCGAAATGTAGTGCTCATCGCGGCCGGGGGCGGCAGGAGTCTCGGCGCTCATGGAAAACAGCTCCCTGGTGCGGCGTTGCTGTGGTGGTGAGTTGTCTTGCGTGTGAAGATCCGGGCTTCAGAGTGGACGGGCGGGGGGCCACCGGCTCCCCCGCCCGTCAGCGAGTGCTTAGTAGCACTCCTTGACACCCGTCGACAGCGACATCTTCAGGCCGCTGAGCTTGAAGGTTCCGGCGGTGGTCGCCCACGCCGTCTGCTTCACGTCGGTCAGTTCCGCGGACTCCGCCTGCTGGGCGAAGCCGAACGGGTTGGCCGAGTCACCGCTCTTGATGCCGGGACCCTTGCTGAGGTCCTTGCCGGCCACACCGATGTCGATGCCCTTGAACGTGGCGTCCGCGCTCAGGTCCTCGACGTCGATGTACAGGTTCTCGGCCTGGACCGGCTTGTCGCCGCCGCCCGCCTTCAGCGTCAGGCTGACCGAGCCGAGCAGCGGGATGTTCGGGGTGACCACGGACTGGCACATGTTCGTGATCGACGCGGACTTGAACGCGGAGACGGCGACGGGGTGAGCCGTCTTCTTGCCGTCCATCGTGTAACCCGAGTCAATGGCCCCGTACTGCGAGAAGCCCGTACCGACGAGCTTGTCTGCCGTGACCTTGAACGACTGGCCCGACACGCTGAACGACGCTGCGAGCGCGCCCTGCGCGAGGGCGATACCTATACACGCCGTGGCGGCGACGCTGGGCACCATGACCACAGCGAACCGCTTCCATCTGGTCCCGCCACGCACCTGGGACTCCATATTTCCTCCTTCTCGGACGTACATCTCCTGGCCCGGGCGCGCCTCCGGACGGCGGCTCGGCCGGGCAGGGATGGGAGAAGTGCTACGTCCTCGGAAGGGAGAGCGCCTGCGCTCGGTGGCGCGAACCGCGCCCGAATCACCGGCGATCACCCCCGAGCGACAACCACTGGTCGCGCCTGACACGCATCACGCACAACCCTGCCGGACAGGCTTCACCCGAAGGGCGAAGACCCCCCTGTCCAAGAGCCGACGGCATCGGCCGTCGACTCTGCTCGGTGGGGACCCAGAGGATCCCGCGGGCCCGATTGGCTGTCGGGGTACGGGAATGGACCGAGCGTCGCCGATCGTGGTGCATTCTCGCGCCAGGCACAAGGGGGTTCGTTACTCGCTAGTAACGGCCGGATAACCGAACAACGACCCGCAGGTCTCGACCGGCGACGCAGGGTGGTCCCGGGGTGTGGGACAAAGCCATGAATGGGCGGACAGAATCCGACAGATCAACGCCGATGTCTTACTGGCAGTAACAGCGGCCGCGATTACCAAGATTTGGTAAAGCGCGGCCGCGTACGATGATCCTCGGCCAATTTTTCACTCCGGCATCACATGCCCGAGTGTTTAGCGACTGGTCAGGACACGGCTTCCGACCGGCTCAGAACAGGGCGCGCGCGAGCGCCCTGCGCGCCGCCGTCACCCGCGGGTCCTCGGCCCCCACCACTTCGAAGAGTTCGAGCAGCCGCAGCCGTACGGCGTCCCGGTCGTCGCCCGCCGTGCGCCGCACGGTGTCGATAAGTCGGCCGAAAGCATCCTCGACATGACCGCCCACCAGATCCAGGTCCGCGGCGGCGATCTGCGCCTGTGCGTCCGCCGGTTTCTCGGCCGCCTCCTTGCGCACCTGCTGCGGGTCCGCGTCCTGCACTCGCTGGAGCAACTCGGCCTGCGCCAGTCCGAGTTTCGCCTCCATGTTGCCCGGGTCGTCGATCAGTACGTTCTTGTACGCCTGGACGGCACCGCCCAAGTCGCCCGCGTCCAGGGCGCGCACGGCCGCCTCGAGCAGGGCGTCGTGCGGACCGGCCGGCACCTCGGCGGGGGCCGGACGGCCACCGGGGTCGGCCTCGGGGTCGACGACCAGGCCGGTCAGCCCGAAGCGCTGCTCGGCGACCTGGACCAACTGGTCGAGGGTCTGCCGGATCTGGTCCTCGCCGGCGGCGCCCTGGAAGAGCGGCAGCGCCTGCCCGGCGACGACCGCGAACACCGCGGGGATCCCCTGGATCCCGAACTGCTGCATCAGCATCTGATTGGCGTCGACGTCGATCTTGGCGAGCAGGAACCGCCCGTTGTACTCGACCGCGAGCCGCTCCAGGACGGGGCTCAGCTGCTTGCAGGGCTGGCACCACTCGGCCCAGAAGTCGAGGACGACGGGCACCTCGGCGGAGCGCTGCAGGACATCGCTCTCGAACCCCGCCTCATCGACGTCGATGACGAGATCGGCCGGGGAGACGGCTCCCGTGCCGCCCTGCTGGGCCGCTTGGGCGCGCGCCTGCTCCGCCTTCGCCTTGGCCTCCTGGGCCGCCTTCACCGCGGCGAGGTCGACGACCCCGCTCATGGACATGTTCCGTGGCTGCATGCGTCTATCCTCCCCCGTACTCGCGCGTGCGCGAAAAGCGATATGAAAAGCAGGCCTGGTCCGTGCCGTCCGGCGCCGGGTCCCCACCCCACGCCGAGTGATCGTCGCCCGTGTACGTCCGTCACGGGCGTCGTCCCGAGAGCCACGAGAGCCTCGTCACAAGCTTTCGCTACGAGTCGTAGCGTAATGGCAGGAGGGGGTCGAGCAACACCACGCCTCGGTGATCTCCCTCACGGCACCACCACACTGGCCGGTTATGGTCGAGGCATGCAGACCAGCACCCCCTCGGGCCGCCCCGGCCGCCCGCGCAGCGCGGCCGCGGACACCGCGATCCTGGCCGCCACGCGTCAGGCACTGGTCGAGCTGGGCTGGTCGAAGCTCACCCTCGGAGACGTGGCCACGCGCGCCGGGGTTGCGAAGACGACGCTCTACCGACGCTGGGCCGGCAAGCACGAACTCGTCGTCGACGCGGTGGCGGAACTCTTCGACGAACTGGAACTCCCCGACCGGGGCAGCCTCGCCGCCGACACCGAGGGCGTCGTCCTGCAGTTCGCGGCCATCCTGGCCCGTCCCGAGGCCAAGAGCGGGCTGATGGCGGTGGTGGCCGAGTCCACCCGCGACGACGCGCTGCGCGAGCGGATCCGCGCCTCCATCGTCGAACGCCAGAAGCGTCTGGTCCTCCAGGGCCGCACCCGGGCCCAGGCGCGCGGCGAACTCCCCCCGGAGGCCAGCCCCGAGGAGACCGCCCGCACGGTCGACCTCATCTTCGACATGGTGGCGGGAGCGGTCGTCCACCGCACGCTGGTGAGCGCGGAACCGGCGGACGAGGAGTGGGTGCGCAGCTTCACGCGGGTGCTGCTGCTGGGGCTGATGTCGTCCGCGTAGGCCGGGCACGCACCCACTCGCTGGGCCGTGTCCGCAAAGTCCCGTCTGGCTCGCGGCGTCTGGCACGGCCCCTCGCCGCGTTGTCGGGATCGCCCGCGTACGCCCAGTACGCAGGCGACCCTCCGCCTTGCGAGTCACCGCACCAGACGCCGCGAGCCCTGCCCTGCGGGCAGACGGCGCTGCTTTGCGGATACGACCCAGGCGTCTCAGGGGCGTCAGAACCCGGCGGGTTCCGTGTAGACCCCCCACTCGTCCCGCAGCACCCCGCAAATCTCGCCCAGGGTCGCCTCGGCCCGTACGGCGTCCAGCATCGGCGCGATCATGTTGGAGCCGTCGCGCGCGGCCGCGAGCATCGCGTCCAGCGCGGCGCGTACGGCCGCGTCGTCCCGCGCGCCCTTGCGGCCCGCGAGCGCCCGGACCTGCTCCCGCTCCACCTCGTGGCTCACCCGCAGGATCTCCAGGTCGCCGGTGACGGACCCGGTGTGGACGTTGACGCCCACCACCTTCTTGTCGCCCTTCTCCAGGGACTGCTGGTAGCGGAAGGCGGACTCGGCGATCTCGCCGGTGAACCAGCCGTCCTCGATGCCCCGCAGGATCCCGGAGGTGATCGGCCCGATCGGGTGCTGTCCGTCGGGGTGGGCCCGCAGCCCCCGCTCCTTGATCTGCTCGAAGATCTTCTCGGCGTCGGCCTCGATCCGGTCCGTCAGCTGTTCGATGTACCACGAACCGCCCAGCGGGTCCGCGACGTTGCCGACGCCCGTCTCCTCCATCAGCACCTGCTGGGTGCGCAGCGCGATCTCCGCGGCCTGCTCGCTCGGCAGCGCGAGGGTCTCGTCGAGGGCGTTGGTGTGCAGCGAGTTGGTCCCGCCGAGGACCGCCGCGAGCGCCTCCACCGCCGTACGCACCACGTTGTTGTACGGCTGCTGGGCGGTCAGCGAGACGCCGGCGGTCTGGGTGTGGAAGCGCAGCCACTGCGCCTTCTCGCTCTTCGCCCCGTACACGTCCCGCATCCAGCGCGCCCAGATCCTGCGGGCCGCGCGGAACTTGGCGATCTCCTCGAAGAAGTCGACGTGCGCGTCGAAGAAGAAGGACAGGCCGGGCGCGAAGAGGTCCACGTCGAGTCCGCGGCTGAGCCCCAGCTCCACGTACCCGAACCCGTCGGCGAGCGTGTACGCCAGCTCCTGCGCGGCCGTCGCCCCGGCCTCGCGGATGTGGTAGCCGGAGACGGACAGCGGCTTGTAGGCGGGGATGCCGGCCGCGCAGTACTCCATGAGGTCGCCGATCAGGCGCAGGTGGGGCTCGGGCTGGAAGAGCCACTCCTTCTGTGCGATGTACTCCTTGAAGATGTCGGTCTGGAGGGTCCCGTTGAGCACCCCCGGATCCACACCCTGTCGCTCGGCGGCGACGAGGTACATGCAGAAGACGGGCACGGCCGGCCCGCTGATGGTCATGGACGTCGTGACGTCACCGAGCGGGATGCCCTTGAACAGGACCTCCATGTCGGCGGCCGAGTCGATCGCCACACCGCAGTGCCCGACCTCGCCGAGCGAGCGCGGGTCGTCGGAGTCGCGCCCCATGAGGGTCGGCATGTCGAAGGCGACGGACAGACCGCCCCCGCCGTTGGCGAGGATCATCTTGTACCGCTCGTTGGTCTGCTCGGCGTTGCCGAACCCGGCGAACTGCCGGATGGTCCAGGTACGCCCCCGGTACCCGGTCGGATACAGCCCACGCGTGAAGGGGTACTCCCCCGGCCACCCGATCCGCTCGAAGCCCTCGTACCTGTCTCCCGGCCGGGGCCCGTACACCGGCTCCACGGCATCGCCGGAGAGCGTGGTGAAATCAGCGTCGCGCGTGCGCGCGGCGTCGTACCGGGCCTGCCAGCGACGGCGGCCCTCCTCGATGGCGTCAGCGTCCATGCTCTCAAATTTACTAGGACGTCCTAGTAATTGTCGATGGCAGACCGCCGCACGCTCATCCGTACGGCGGTGCCGGTTACGCCTTGGCCACCGCGGGCGACTCGTCCGCGACCTTCGTCTCCAGCTCGCGGGTGACGTTGCGCTCCACGAAGAACGCGGCCGTCGGAACCGTCCCGGCCAGCAGCACCCACAGCTGCTTGCGCACCGGCCACTTCGCCTTGGAGCCCAGGTCGAAGGCGACGATCAAGTAGAGGACGTAGAGCCAGCCGTGCGCGATGCCCACCACGCTCGTGAAGCCGTCGGCGCCGTCGATCTTCAGCAGGTACTTGGCGATGACGCCCAGGGTCAGCAGGACCAGCAGCACGCCGGTGACGTAGGCCATGACGCGGTAGCGGGTCAGCACGCTCTTTTTCATGGGACCGAGCGTAACCACGCGTTCCGGGAGATCTTGTCCCGGGTCAGTCCTCGTCGAAGTCGTGTGCCGCGATCCTCAGCGGCCGCAGCATCGCGAAGATCTCCGCGCACTCCTCGGCGTCGTAGACACCGAGGCCGAAGTCCATCGCCATCAGGTCGCGGGTGGCCGCCTCGACCACCTCGCGGCCCTTGTCGGTGATGGAGGCGAGGGTGCCGCGGCCGTCGTTGGGGTTGGGGCGCTTGTCCACCAGACCCGATCTGACCAGGCGGTCGACGGTGTTGGTGACCGACGTGGGATGCACCATGAGCCGCTCGCCGATCTTCGACATCGTCAGCTCACCGGCCTTCGAGAAGTTCAGCAGCACCAGCGCCTCGTACCGCGCGAACGTCAGCCCGTACGGCTTGACCACGGCGTCGACCTCGGCGAGCAGGATCTGGTGCGCGCGCATGATCGAGGTGATCGCGGCCATGGACGGCACGTTTCCCCACCGCTGCTTCCAGAGCTCGTCGGCGCGGGCGATGGGGTCGAACGGGAGACTGAGCGGCTTCGGCACGTCTCCAGACCTTACCGGCCGGTCACATGGTGGTCAGCCCCGTCTCGCCCTTCGGTCCGCGGACCTGAACGGCGAGCAGCGCACAGCACACCGTCCCCAGCACACCCGCCCCGGTCACGGTCGCCGTCACCCCCACGAGCTCCGCCGCCAACCCCGCCAGCGCCATACCCACCCCCTGCACGGTCATCAGTCCCGCCGTGAGCAGCGTCATCGCCCGGCCCCGCAGCTCCTCCGGCACGGCCCGCACGAACCACTGGTCCAGGCCCAGCGTGTACGCGGACCCCGCCCCGGAGACCAGCAGCAGGAGCAGCGAGACGGCGAGGCCGGGGCACAGGGCGTAGCCGAGGTACGGCAGCAGAGTGAGGCAGACCAGCGGCAGCACGACCCGCTCCCGGGCGTCGGGCCGCAGCCGGGCCCCCGCGTACAGCTCGCCGGCGACCGTACCGACGGGCAGCGCGCACATCAGCAGGCCCAGGCCGGTCGATCCGACCCCGAGGTCGTCGGCGTACGGGGCGGCCAACGCCTCCGGCGCGACGGAGAACATCGGCGGCACCCAGAAGAGCAGCAGCAGGACCCGCGTCCGCCGGTCGGCGAGGACCTTGCGGGCGCCCTTGAGGGAGTCCGTCACCAGCGCCGCCCCGCCGTCCCCGGCCCGGGCGGGCCGATGCCGGGTGCCGCAGCGCAGCAGCGTGGCGGAGGCGAGGAAGGTCCCGACGGTGATGAGGAGGGCGTGGCGCGGGGTGACCACGGTGAGCAGCAGCCCGCCGAGGCCGTAGCCGACGAGCAGCGAGCTCTGGGCGGTGATCCGCAGCAGGGAGCGGCCGAGCACGAAGAGGTCGCCGTCGCCGAGCACATCGGCCAGCGTCGCCATCCGGGTCCCCGCGAACACCGGCGAGACGACGGCGAGGCAGCAGCGCAGGGCCAGCAGTACGGCGATGGAGGCGCCCGGCGTCACCATGAGTGCGACGCACCCGGCGCACACCAGATCGCACGCCACCAGCACCCGCCGGGCCGGGAAGCGGTCGGCGACGCCCGCGAGCAGGGTGCCGCCGACGACGTACGGCAGGAAGCCGAGCGCGAACGTCAGCGCGCTCATCAGCGGGGATCCGGTCAGGTCGTAGACGAGGACGGAGAGCGCGATCTCGCTGACGATCAGGCCCAGCATGGACAGCAGATGGGCGGCGAAGACGGCTCGGAACTCACGGACGGCGAAGACGTCGGGGTAGCGGCCGTGGCCGGTGGGGGTGGGCGGTGTCGGAATGGATGCTGTCGGGTGGTCCGTCGTCTGTTCTGGTGGCATGGGCAGCAGCGTGCTGAGTTCGTGCGGCGCTGCGTAGAGTTTCGGCGGCAGCCGAATCTTCTCCGGAGGTGACCGTGCCCTCACGCCTGCACTTCAGGGAGGACGACTTTCTCCGCTGCCGCTTCGCCGTGTCCCCGCTGTGGGAGACGCAGGAGGTGGCGCGCACGCTCAAGCGGCCCGACCGGCACGGCTACCACGTGCCCTGGCTGCGCCGGGTCCGTACGGCGGCCGACGCGCTCGACCTGACCGGGCTGTGGCTGCTGATGCCGCGCCGCGGCCACTCGCCCGACTGGCTGTGCCCGCCGCCGGCGGGGCCGGCGGCCTCCTTCGAGGAGGAGATCGCCGCGGTGCGGGCCGCCGATCCCGGGGCGGCCCGCGAGGACACGGCCCGTTCCCTCGCGGACACGCCGGGCGCGCTCGACTCGCCGCACGGCCGGGCGTGGCTCGCCGACCCGGCGCGGATGGTGGAGGAACTGGCCGACACGCTGGAGCGGGTCTGGCTCACTCTCGTCGAGCCCGACTGGCCGAGACTGCGCGCGCTGCTGGAGGCGGACGTGGCGTTCCACTCCCGGCGGCTCGCCGAGGTGGGCCTGGGCGGTCTGCTCCCGGAGATCAACCGCCGCTGCGGCTGGCACGCCGGAACCCTGACGGTGGACTCCAAGGGCGAGCACGAGCGCCACCTGGGCGGCCGGGGCCTGGTGTTGATGCCGAGCGCGTTCGCCTGGCCGGATGTCGTCAGCGCCTTCGACCCGCCGTGGCAGCCCACCCTGGTCTATCCGGCCCGCGGGATCGCCGCCCTGTGGTCGGAGCCGGCCGCCGACACTCCCGACGCGCTCGTACGCCTCCTGGGACGCGGGCGGGCCACCGTCCTCATGGCCCTCACCGACCCGGCCACCACGACCGCCCTCGCCCACCGCCTCGCCCTCGCCCCGTCCTCGGTCTCCGCCCACCTGACGACCCTGCGCGACGCGGGTCTGCTGGTCGCGCGCCGGTACGGCCATCAGGTGCTGTACGAACGGACGCCGCTGGGGATGGCGTTGGCGTCGGGCGGGGGCTGACGACGTCATAGCGGGTGGATGCGAGTCGCGGGTGGGCCGCGGCCCACGCCCGTGCGGGTGGACCGCGGCGTTCCAGGGTGCCGGTCAGGGTGTCGCGGCGGGGAGCCGGGTGGGTACGACGGGCAGCATGACGCCGCGGCCGATCGGCGCGGTGTGCGGTACCACGCGTCCTTCCCTGGCCGCCTCGAGCAGGTTCGGCAGCGTGTACGGTTCGGCGCCGTCGAGGTCGACCTGGTAGCCCATGTCTCCGAGGCTCGCCGCGGTCAGCCTGCTCAGCGGGTTGCCGGGGCCGGAGATGAACGGCGACATGAGCTCGTCGAGGAACACGGCCTCACGCCAGTGGCTGTCCCGGGTGCCGGGCTCACCGAAGTTGGCGACCGGTACCGACACCGGCTGGGCCTCGCCGATGAGCGCGGCGAACTCGGCCTTGGCGCCCGGGCCCTCGAAGGTGGGGTCGTCGCCGCCGGCGCCCATCAGGAGGTCGAAGGTGATCCACAGGGTGCCGATGCCCAGCACGTGCCCCATCTCGTGCGTGATGACGTCGACGAGCGTGCCCTCCGCCTCCATCTCGGCGAGATCGGCGGAGTCGAACCTCATCACGCCCTTGGCCGGCAGGGACGCGCCGAACTGCGCCTTGTCGTCACGGAAGTCGGTGGGACCCGCCATGCCCAGCACGCCCTGGGGTCCGTCGATCTCGACGCCCTCGGCCTCGATCAGCAGATCGTCGATGACGTCGTCCCTGACGACCGCGGTGTCCAGGTCCCCCACGATGACCCTGCACCAGCGGTCGGCGGCCGCCGCGAAGGCGTCCTCCTGGCTCTGGGTGAGTCCGCCGAGGAAGCGGACCTCGATGGTGAACGGTGACGTCGTGTCCGCGACTTCCTTCGCCCGCTCGAAACTGGCGACCGACCTGTACGTCCTGAAGGCGCTCATGACTTTGCCCATCACACATCTCCTTCGGATCCGGCCCAACGAGGCCACCCCCGCGTTCCAGGCTAGGCCGGAAGGAGTAGGCGTGCCTGTCGGCCGCCCACGCAATGCAGTTGAGCGAACAACTACGAGGGTGGCGTCGGTCCACGCCGGCCGGAGCGCCGCAGCCGATGCCGGACCGCCCGCTGCGCCACCGGCCCCAGTTCCTCCAACGCCCCTACCAGCATGCCGAGTTGCTCCAGGGCGTCCAGCGCCGCGGTGGCACCCACCGCGTCCACGCCCTCGTACAGCTCGATCCCCACGAAGGACCCCGCCACCGCCCGCGCCAGTCCCGGTGCATCCACGAATTCTGCGAACGGCGTCTGGGCGAGCACCCGTACGAGCACCTGCTCGATCTCCACGATCCACAGTTCGAGACCCGCCGCGGTCGCGGGGCCGAGGCTCTCGTGGGTCTGGGCGCCCGCAAGCAACTGGCCCAGCAGCGCGACATGGCCCCCGGCCCGCTCCTGCTCATGGATCTCCCGCCCCACGGCCAGCAGCTCGGACAGCGACGTGACCGCGGCGAACCGGGCCCGGTAGCGCGCCACCGTCCGCTCAGCGCCGTACCGGCAGGCCGCCGCCAGCAGTTCGTCCACGGAGCCGAAGTGGTAGAAGACCAACGCCTGGTTGACCCCGGCGGCCGCCGCGATCGTACGCGCCGAGACCTTCGCGATCCCCTGCTCGGTGAGCGTCCGCAGCGCCCCCTCCAGGAGTTTGGTCTTCGTCTCCTGCGACTTCGCCGTCTCCGGACTCACGCACGGACCTCCTCGCGCACCGGCCGCAGCCCGGCCCGCACACCGCACCGCCGGACATCGGTGTAGGTCGCGGTGAAGGAGCCCTCGTAGCCGAACAGCGGCCCGAAGTACCGGTTCACCACCCGTACCCGGATACGGAAGCGGTCGGTGACGTCGTCGTACGACTCCCGCACCTCCGCACTCGCCCCGATCAGCTCCGGCACCCGCACGTCCACCACCCCTTCCCTGAACCGGTGTTCACCGGAGCGGATCAGCAGCGAACCGTCGGGCTCGGCGTGGAAGTGGAGGTCGCTGGCGAGGTGCTGGTGGGTGCCCAGGTAGTCGAGGACGCGGTCGCCCTTGGGGCTCAGCACCATCTGGGCGTCGAAGCGGCGTGAGCGGCCGGGCAGGTCGAAGGTACGCACGAAGGTCACCGTCTCACGGCCGAAGGTGTCGGTGTACGGAACGTTCTCGATGACGAAGGGAACGTTCCGGCCGGCCCTGGGGACAAGGATGTTGCGGGTGGAACCGAGCGCCAGGAACGGCTTCACGAAGGCACGGCCGTGCCAGACGCGGTCCATCACCCCGCGCCCCGTACACGCCTCCCCGCTCGCGAGGCCGACCGAGAAGCGGCGCTGGAGCCGCGGGTGCAGGCGGTGGAAGTCGGCGCCCATCACCGTGCGGAAGATCGAGGCGGGAGCGGTCGCGTCGCGCGCGGCAGAAGTCATCGCGGGTTCTCCAGGGCTCGCATCAGGCGTGGCGCACGCACGCGCGTGGGCGGTTGCCGCAGACAGCGGCGGGCGGCCGGGGTGCAGGCCAGCGGCGACTTGAACAGGGCGACGCAGATGGCGACGGCCAGCAGCAGCGGGCACAGGTAGGCCGTGTTCGCCGCGAACGGGCCGAGGAGGCGCAGGAGGGAACCGAGGCCGAGTCCGGTGCAGCAGAGGGTGACGACGCCGGCGCGGACCACCAGTTCGGCGAGCCAGTTGAGAAGCGCGCGCTCCGGTGTGATCCCGCGCTCCAGCCACAGCCGCAGGCGGTCGAAGGACCAGGCGGTGGCCCAGCCCATCAGCGGGCGGAACACCAGCCGGTCGGCCACGGTTCCGAGGCGGCCCCAGCGGGGGCGGTAGTCGTAGCCGGTGAGGAAGCGGACGCCGTCGCCGTCGGGGACGTAGCGCCAGTAGCCGCTGCCCTCGGCGAGCAGGGAGAGGGGGTGGGGGGAGGCGAAGCGCAGGGCGGACGTGCGGGTGCCGTCCGCGCGCTCCTTCTCGCCCGCGGAGACCCCTGTCCCGGCGACGGTCAGGAAGGGCAGCACGCGCGTGGCGTAACGGAAGCGCTGTGGTTCGCCCTCCGCGCGCGGGAGATAGGTGATCTCCGTGAAGCGCACGTCCCAGCGCTGGTGCTGGGCGGGTTCCTGGGTGCGCGCCCACAGCTCGTCGAGGTCGGCGCGGATGTGCGCCTCTATGTAGAGCCCCATCGATCCCCCTGGTCAGCTCACCGTTTGAGCGACTGCTCAAATTTACGGAACCGAAAGTACACCTCTTTGAGCGACCGCTCAAATACCTGGGACGAGAAAAACCCCGGCCGCGGAGGCCGGGGTTCGCTCTGCGGGGCTACTGGGCCAGATACCGCTCCACCGTCTCCACCTTGGACGTGAGCCCGTCCGCCACACCGGGGCGGATGTCGGCCTTGAGGACCAGGGACACGCGCGGTGCCCGCTCCTCGACCACGGCGACGGCACGCCGGACGACGTCCATGACCTCGTCCCACTCGCCCTCGATGGACGTGAACATCGCGTCGGTGCGGTGGGGCAGCCCGGACTCGCGGACGACACGGACGGCTTCGGCCACGTACTCCCCCACCTCCTCGCCGACCCCCAGCGGCGTCACGGAGAAGGCGACGATCACGACGCCTCCACCACGCCCTCGCGGCGCGCGCGGGACGCGATGACCGCGTCCTCGGCCTCGCGGCGCAGCTTGCGCTCGGCGAAGAAGCCGCCGGTCGGCAGGACGGAGAGGACGAAGTAGAGCGCCGCGGTCCTGAGGTCCCACTTGGTGCGGTTCCAGGCGTCGGCCCAGAAGATCACGTAGAGGATGAAGAGGACGCCGTGGATCAGGCCCATCGGGAAGACCGCGTTGAACTCCGTGGTCCGCTTCAGCACCGAGCAGACGAGGAGGAGCAGGAAGGAGACGGCCTCGGGGGCGGAGACGAGGCGGAGGCGGCGGAGGGCGGTGGCGGTCTTGAGGTCCACGGGTCACCTTCGGTGGGAGAGGTGTCGACGGTCGGGCGGTGTGGCGGCCTGCGCGGTTTGTGAACGCGCGCACAAGCGCCCGCCCATTGTGACAAACGAGTCGGGCGGTCCTCGGGAGGGGGTCCCGGGCCCACCCCTAAGGGCGCGTTCGGGGTGCGTCTCCACCCGTGGGCTCTGTCCGGCGGACCGGCCTGCGGCTACCTTCACTCCGTGGCGATGTTCCGACTGCAAGGAAGCAAGGTGCTCGCCGTCGACATGACCGGGGATGCCGTGAAGGCGAAGAACGGCTCGATGGTCGCGTACGACGGGCAGATGGCCTTCAAGAAGATGAGTGGCGGCGGCGAGGGGCTGCGGGGGATGGTGACCCGGCGGCTCACCGGCGAGCAGATGACCGTGATGGAGGTGAAGGGGCAAGGGACCTGCTGGTTCGCGGACCGCGCCTCGGAGATCAACCTCGTCAGTCTCCAGGGGGACAAGCTGTACGTGGAGTCGAGCAACCTGCTCGCGATCGACGCCGGCCTCAGGACCGGCACGAGCTTCACCGGACTGCGCGGCGCGTCCCAGGGCAACGGGCTGTTCACGACGACCGTCGAGGGCCACGGCCAGGCGGCGATCACGTCGGACGGGCCCGCCGTGGTGCTGCGGGTCAGCCCGCAGTACCCGCTGACCGTCGACCCGGGGGCGTACATCGCCCACCAGGGGAACGTACGGCAGTCCTTCCAGTCCGGTGTGACGTTCCGCACCTTCCTCGGGGAGGGCGGCGGCGAGGCCTTCCAGATCCGCTTCGAGGGCGACGGCCTGGTGTACGTGCAGCCGAGCGAGCGGAACACGATCGCGGGGGATGTGTGACATGCCCTTCCGTGAGCTCAACTCGAAGATCGTCGAGGCGACGGTCATGCCCGGCCAGCGGCTGTTCAGCCAGCGCGGCGCGATGCTCGCCTACCGGGGCGAGGTCTCCTTCACGCCCAACTTCCAGGGCGGCCAGGGCGGTGTGATGTCGATGATCGGGCGCCGCCTGGCCAACGAGGACACCCCGCTGATGACGGTCGAGGGCAGCGGCACCGTCCTCTTCGGTCATGGCGGCCACCACGTCCAGGTCATCCAGCTCACCGGCGACACGCTCTTCGTCGAGGCGGACCGCCTGCTCGCCTTCGAGGGCACCCTCCAGCAGGGCACGATGTTCATGGGCTCGCAAGGCGGTGTCATGGGCATGGTTCGGGGCCAGATCAGCGGCCAGGGTCTGTTCACCACCACCCTCAAGGGCCATGGCGCGGTCGCCGTGATGGCCCACGGCGGCGTCTTCGAGATCCCGATCACGCCCCAGCGCCCGGTCCACGTCGACCCCCAGGCCTACGTCGCCCACCACGGCGACGTCCGCAACAAGCTCTCCACCGCCCTGGGCTGGCGCGACATGGTGGGCCGCGGCTCCGGCGAGGCGTTCCAGCTGGAGCTCAGCGGCAGCGGCACGGTGTACGTCCAGGCCTCGGAGGAAAAGCTGTGACCACCTACCCGGGCGCAGGTCCCGTGGTCCATGACCCCATGACGCTGCCCGTCGACGACAACGTCAACGCCTACACCTTCTGCGTGGAGCTCAAGGGGAGCCAGTGGTTCCTGCAGAAGGGGAAGATGATCGCCTACTACGGCTCGATCGACTTCAACGGCATCGGACACGGCCGACTCGACCGACTTGTCCGCACGTCCTTTCATTCGCCTCTGCACGCGAGCGACTGGGTCGTGGCGGAGGGCTCGGGCAAGATGCTCCTCGCCGACCGGGCCTTCGATGTGAACTCGTACGACCTGGACGACGGCAATCTGACCATTCGCTCGGGCAATCTGCTTGCTTTTCAGCCAAGTCTGTCCCTCAAGCAGTCGATCGTGCCAGGTTTTCTCACACTCATCGGAACCGGAAAGTTCGTGGCCGCATCCAACGGCCCGGTGGTGTTCATGGAACCCCCCATCCGGGTGGATCCGCAGGCGCTCGTCGGCTGGGCCGACTGCCCCTCTCCGTGCCATCACTACGACCACGGCTACATGACCGGCGTGATGGGCGGTCTACGTGCGATGACGGGCCTCGGCGGGGCCTCCGGAGAGGAGCACCAGTTCGAGTTCGTGGGGGCCGGAACGGTGCTGCTCCAGTCGACGGAGACCCTGATGGCCGAGCAGGCCACCGGAGCGACTCCGCACGAGCCGGGCGTGCCCGGTGGCGGCGGCGCGCCAGGCGGTCACGGCCAGTCCGGCGCACCGCGACTTCCCGGACAGCTGGGAGACCTCCAGCGTCGCTTCGGGCTGTGAGCGGTAGTCTGCGGAGTGTGACATCGAACGCGTGCGCACCGTCACACTACCCTCATTAGTTCGCCTTTCAACTTCTTAGGTAGACTTCATTCATGGAGACCGAGACGGCCACACACTGGCTGACCGATGCGGAGCAGTGCGCCTGGCGCACCCACCTGGAGGTCAACAGGCTGTTGACGTACCAGCTCGAAAAGGACCTACAGCCGTTCGGCCTGACAATGAACGACTACGAGATCCTGGTGAACCTCTCCGAGTCGGAGGGCGTACGAATGCGAATGAGCGACCTCGCATCCGCCACCCTCCAGTCCAAGAGCCGCCTCTCGCACCAGATCACCCGCATGGAGAACGCGGACCTGGTGCGCCGGGAGAACTGCGAGTCCGACCGCCGTGGACTGTATGCCGTGCTCACCGAGCACGGCATGGAGACGATGAAGAAGGTCGCGCCCCATCATGTGGCGTCTGTGCGGAGGCACTTCATCGACCTGCTCTCCCCCGAGGCCCTGACCGAGCTCGACAAGGCCCTCAAGCCCATCGCGGAACACCTCCGCGGGCACCGGGGACGCCCCTGACGATCCTCTAGACCAGTGGCAGGCGGAGCTCGAACAGGGCTCCGCCTGTCGGCGCGCCACGGACCGTGAGCGTGCCGCCGTGCCGGGCCGCCACGTCACGGGCGATGGCCAGGCCCAGTCCAGCGCCGCCGTCGTCGCGGCTGCGGGCGGCGTCGAGCCGTACGAACCGCTCGAAGACGCGCTCCCGTTCGTCCTCGGGCACCCCGTCGCCGTCGTCGGCGACCTCCAGCACCGCCCGGTCCCCCTCCCGTCGGACGGTGACCGACACCGCCTCACGCGCGTGCCGCCGCGCGTTGTCCAGCAGATTGGCCAGCACCCGCTCCAGCTGCCCCCGGGATCCGGCCACTTCCACACCCTCGGCCGCCTCGACCGTCACCCCGGCCCGCCCCGCGGCCTCCTCCCGCGCCAGCGCCCCCAGGTCCACCCGCGCGTCGCCCCGCCGCTCCCCCGCGTCCAGCCGCGCCAGCAGCAGCAGGTCGGCGGCCAGTTGCTGGAGCCGTACGGTGTCCTCGACCGCGCCCGTGACGTCCAGCAGCTCGGG
The DNA here is from genome assembly GCF_056436655.1 of Streptomyces sp. NPDC043427. Classification (NCBI taxonomy): domain Bacteria; kingdom Bacillati; phylum Actinomycetota; class Actinomycetes; order Kitasatosporales; family Streptomycetaceae; genus Streptomyces; species Streptomyces sp. NPDC043427. Next base: position 62,376 of record NZ_JBWKCC010000025.1, read on the forward strand.
ATGGGCGGCGCCCACCTCGAGCTGGGTGCGCAGACTGGCGATCGGGCTGCGCAGTTCGTGGGAGGCGTCGGCGACGAACCGGCGCTGGCGTTCCACGGAGGTCTCCAGGGCTGCCAGCGTCTCGTTGGTGGTGCGGGCGAGCCGGGAGACCTCGTCGTGGGTGTCCGGCTCCGGAACGCGGCGCGCCAGGTCCTCGGAGGCGGTGATCGCGGCCATCTCACGCCGGATGCCCTCCACGGGGCGCAGGGCGCGCCGGGTGACCAGCCAGGTCACGCCCGCGACCACGCCCAGCAGCAGCGGGAACCCGATCAGCATGCTGGTGAGCGCGGTGCGCACGGCGCTGTGCTCGGCGGACAGGGGGGCGCCCGCGTACACGGTCAGGGTGCCCCGGTTCCCGCTCTCCACCTGCACGACGGCGAACCGGTAGTCCTCGGTGTCACCGTCGACCGTCGCGGAGCCGTTGACGAAGTCGGTGTCCTCGTCGATCTCACCGGCGTCGGGCGTGCCGTTGTCCGCCCGGTCGTCCGCGTCGTCCTCGGCGTCCTCGGGCCCCTGTCCGACACCACCGCCGGCTGCCCGCGGGCGTACGGCATCGCTGCCCGTCCCGCTGATCCGCTCCAGGTCCTCACTGGCCGCGACCAGCTTCCCGTCCTCCGTGAGGACCTGGACGGGCCGGTCGTCGCCGTCCAGGGACAGCCGCGCGTACGTCCTCCCTGTCGCGAGTTCCGCGGCGACCTCCCGTGCGGTGCGTTCGGCGTGGGTGCCGGCCTGGCCGCTCAGGTTGGACCGCAGGGACAGCAGGACGGCCGCCCCGGCGGCGATCAGGGCGACGGCGACGACGAGGGTGGCGCCGAGGGTGGCCCGGGCCCGGACGGAACCGAACAGACGCCTCACCGGGCCGCTTCCAGCCGGTACCCGGCGCCGCGCACCGTCCGGATCAGCGTCGCGCCCAGCTTGCGGCGCAGGGCGCTGACGTACACCTCGACGATGTTGGGGTCGCCCTCGTAGGCGAAGTCCCAGACGTGGTCGAGGATCTCGCCCTTGGACACCACCTCGCCCGCCCGCAGCACGAGCTGCTCCAGGACGGCGAACTCCTTCGCGGTGAGCGCCACCTCGTCGTCGCGCAGGAAGACCCGGCGGGCCGCGGTGTCCACCCGGAGCTCGCCGAGGACGTGCACGGGCGACGCCCCGGCCCCCTGCCCGCGGCGCCGCAGCAGCGCCTTGATCCGCGCGACCAGCACCACGTACGAGAACGGCTTGGTCAGATAGTCGTCCGCGCCGGTGTCCAGGCCCTCGGCCTCGTCGTACTCGCCGTCCTTCGCCGTGAGCATCAGGATCGGTACGTCGTTGCCGGCGGCGCGCAGGGTGGAACAGACGCGGTAGCCGTTCATGCCGGGCAGCATGATGTCGAGCACGAGCAGGTCGTACGGCGACTCGCTCGCCTGGTGCAGCCCCTCCAGGCCGTCGTGGACGACGTCCACGGCATAGCCCTCGGCGGTCAGGCCCTTGGCCAGGGACAGGGCGAGGCGCTTCTCGTCCTCGACGATCAACAGGCGCATCGCAACAGGGTCCCAGACCCGACCTGAAGCGATCTTCAGGTGGCTTCAGCGTGGCTTCAGGTCCGGTCCGGCAGGTTGGTTCTCGTCGAAGCGAACGGAACGAACCCACCTCGGGAGGACATCCATGAAGCGCCACATCGTCGTCGCCACCGTCACCGCGGCCGCCCTGATCGGCGGCGGGGCCACGCTCGCCTTCGGGGCGGGCGGCGAGGACGACGCGCCGGCCAAGTCGTCGGCCGCGGTGTCGGCGGACGACAGGGACACCGATGGGCAGGACGACGCCCGGGACGACGCTCAGGACGACCGCGATGACCGTGACGGCGACGCCGCCGAGGCGCGCGGCAGCAAGCTGACCGCCGCTCAGGCGATCGACGCGGCCCTGAAGGCGAAGCCGGGCACGGCCGTCTCCGCCGACCTCGACGCCGGGGACGAGGACGACGTCCGCGGCTGGGAGGTCGACATCCTCGGCTCGGGTTCCACCGCGTACACCGTCCACGTTGACCAGGAGACGGGCAGGATCCTCGCGACCGAGACCGAGCAGGACGACGACGCGGCCGACGCCCGCCGTGCCCTGAAGGTCGCCACCGTCGACGCCAGGGAGGCCGCCGAGGCGGCCACCGCGAAGGGCACCGTCACCTCCGTCGACCTCGACGACGACCGCGCCGCCCGCTGGGACGTGGAGACCACGGACACCCACGGCAAGGGCCACGACTGGAACGTCGACCTGAAGACGGCGAAGGTCACGGCGGACCGGGACGACGACTGAGCGGTACGGCACCCCGGTCGACACCGGGCCGAAAGGGCGGGGCCGCGCAACCGACGCGCGGCCCCGCCCGGCCGTCAGGCACCGGAACGCCCCGACTCCACCTCCAACGCCGCCTCCGGCCTCGACGCCGCCTCCGGCACCGGCTCCGTCTCCACCGCAGCGAACGCGGTCCCGCGCGCCCCCAGAACCGCACCCGCCGCCGAAACCAGCCCCGCACCCCCCGCCGCCGCGAAGCACACCCCCAGCGACGCGTGGCTCAGCAGCAGCCCCGCCGTGACCGCGCCGCAGGCACTGCCCGCGTTCACCGCGGTGTTGATCCACGCACCCGCCCGTGTCCGCACGCCGGGCGCCGCCGTCTCGTCCGCGATGAGGTACGCCGTCGTCAGAGCCGGGGCGACGAAGACACCGGCGCAGGCCAGGGCCACCGTGAGGGTCCACGGGCCGGGGGCGAGTCCTGCCGCGCACACCGCCAGGCCCAGGCCGGCCGCCTGCCACGGCAGCCGTACGCGGGCGGGTGTGCGCCAGTCGATCATGCCGTTCACAAGGCCGCCCACCGCACTGCCCGCCGAGAGTGCGGCCAGCATCCAGGCGGCCGTGTCCCCGCCGTAGCCGTGTCGTTCGGCGAAGGCCGTCACCAGCAGGCCGACGGCGCTGAGCGTGAGGCCCGCCCCGGCCGCCACCAGGCCCGGCTGGAAGAGCCCACGCCCTCCCACTGAGTCCTTTCCTTGCCGCCGCCGTTCCGAGGACTCCCGCAACCCGCTCACCACCGGTGAGGCCACGAACGCGCACGTCCCGGCCGCGATCAGTGCCGCGGTCAGCAGCAGTCCGGCGGCCGGGGTGGCGTACCGGACCAGTACGCCGACCAGGACGGGGCCCGACACGTAGAGCAGTTCCTCGGCGACGCCGTCCAGGCTGTACGCCCGTTGCAGCAGTCGCCGGTCCTGGACCAGTTCGCCCCAGACCATGCGCATGGTGGGGCCGAGTGGGGGCGCGCAGGCGCCCGCTAGCGCGGCGACCGTGCCGAGCACCACCGCCGGGGTTCCGGCGCTCCAGGTGAGGCCGGCGAGCAGGCAGAGCAGGCCGGCGTGGAGCAGCGCCATGGGGGTCAGAGCGCGGCGCGGGCCGTGGCGGTCGACCAGGGAGGCCCGTAACGGCATCAGGACGACCGTGGAGGTCCCGAAGAGGGCCATGACGGTCCCGGCCACGGCGTACGAACCGGTCGCCCGGACCGTCGCCAGCAGCAGGGAGAGGGAGACCACCCCGTACGCCAGGCGGCCGGCGAGGGCGGCGGCGAAGGTGGTGCGGGCTCGGGGGACGCGCAGTACGGCGGCGTACGACGGCCGCGGAAGGGGTGCGGACATGCGTGAGTTCCTCGACGTGAGGCGGAGAGGGGACACCGGAGTGCCACGGCAGCCGAGCGGAGTGCTCGGCCGGCGTGCGTGGCTCGGTGTGCTCTACGCCAAGGAGAGGAACATGCGGGTCAACCTAGCAGCGCCGACGGGGGGCGACGCCCCCTCAGGACTCCGTGAGACCGGCCACCAGTTCGTCCGCCGCCCGGTACGGGTCGAGTTCGCCGGAGGTGATCCGCTCCGCGAGCGCGCTGAGGCGGCGGTCGCCGTGGAGGTCGCCGATGCGTTCGCGCAGGGCGGTGACGGCGATGGTCTCGACCTCGCGGGCGGCGCGGGACAGGCGGCGTTCGGCCAGGACGCCGTGCTCCTCCATCCAGGCGCGGTGCTTCTCCAGGGCCTCGACGACCTCGTCGACGCCCTCGCCTCGGGCGGCGACCGTCTTGACGATGGGCGGGCGCCAGTCGCCGGGGCCGCGGGACTCGCCGAGGCCCAGCATGTGGTTCAGCTCGCGGGCGGTGGCGTCCGCGCCGTCGCGGTCGGCCTTGTTGACGACGTAGACGTCGCCGATCTCCAGGATTCCGGCCTTGGCGGCCTGGATGCCGTCGCCCATGCCGGGGGCCAGCAGAACGACGGAGGTGTCGGCCTGCGAGGCGATCTCCACCTCCGACTGGCCGACGCCGACCGTCTCCACCAGGACCACGTCGCAGCCCGCCGCGTCCAGCACGCGGATCGCCTGCGGGGCGGACCAGGCCAGGCCGCCCAGGTGACCGCGGGTGGCCATCGAGCGGATGTAGACGCCCGGGTCGGAGGCGTGCTCCGACATGCGGACGCGGTCACCGAGGAGGGCGCCGCCGGAGAACGGGGAGGACGGGTCGACGGCGAGGACGCCGACCCGCTTGCCCTGCTTGCGGTAGGCGGTCACCAGCGCCGACGTCGACGTGGACTTGCCGACGCCCGGGGAGCCGGTGAGGCCCACGACGTACGCGTTGCCGGTCAGCGGGGCCAGGGCCGCCATGACCTCCCTGAGCTGCGGGGACGCCCCCTCCACCAGGGAGATCAGCCGGGCCACGGCCCGGGGCCGGCCTTCCCTGGCCTGGGCCACCAGTGTGGAGACGTCCTGCATCACAGCTCCGTTCACGAAGGTCACGACAACAGACCGGCAACAACGCTTACGCCTTCGGTACCCGCACGATCAGCGCGTCACCCTGACCGCCGCCGCCGCACAGCGCGGCCGCGCCGACGCCGCCGCCGCGCCGCTTGAGCTCCAGGGCGAGGTGCAGGACGAGGCGGGCGCCCGACATGCCGATGGGGTGGCCCAGGGCGATGGCGCCACCATTGACGTTCACCTTTTCCGTGGACACTCCGAGGTCCTTCATTGACTGGACCGCGACGGCGGCGAAGGCCTCGTTGATCTCGATCAGGTCGAGGTCGGAGACCTCCAGGCCCTCCTTCTTGAGGGCGTGCCGGATCGCGTTGGACGGCTGGGACTGCAGGGAGTTGTCCGGTCCGGCCACGTTGCCGTGGGCGCCGATCTCGGCGATCCAGTCCAGGCCGAGCTCCTGCGCCTTGGCCTTGCTCATCACGACCACGGCCGCCGCACCGTCCGAGATCTGCGAGGAGGAGCCGGCGGTGATCGTGCCGTCCCGGGTGAAGGCGGGGCGCAGCTTGCCGAGGGACTCCGCGGTGGTGTCGCCGCGGATGCCCTCGTCCTTGCTGAAGACGACCGCGTCGCCCTTGCGCTGCGGGATCTCGACCGGGGTGATCTCGGCCTCGAAGACACCGTTCTTCTGGGCGGCGGCGGCGCGCTGGTGGGACAGGGCGGCGATCTCGTCCTGCTCCGGACGGCCGATGCCGAGGCGGGTGTTGTGCTTCTCCGTCGACTCGCCCATGGCGATGTTCTCGAAGGCGTCGGTCAGGCCGTCGTAGGCCATCGCGTCGAGCATCTCCACCGCGCCGTACTTGAAGCCGTCGCGGGACTTCGGCAGCAGGTGGGGGGCGTTGGTCATGGACTCCTGACCGCCCGCGACGATGACGTCGAACTCACCCGCGCGGATCAGCTGGTCGGCGAGCGCGATGGCGTCGAGGCCCGACAGACACACCTTGTTGACGGTGAGCGCCGGGACGTTCATCGGGATGCCGGCCTTGACGGCGGCCTGGCGGGCCGGGATCTGCCCCGCACCGGCCTGGAGCACCTGCCCCATGATCACGTACTGGACCTGGTCGCCACCGATCCCCGCACGGTCGAGGGCGGCCTTGATCGCGAAGCCGCCGAGGTCGGCTCCGGAGAAGGACTTCAGCGAGCCCAGCAACCGTCCCATGGGCGTACGGGCGCCCGCGACGATCACCGAGGTGGTGCCGTTCGTTCCAGACATGAGGTGCGATCCCCTTCCGGCTTGCACAGCCGAGGAGTGAACGAGGGTTTACTTCGAATGTACTGAGCAGTATCCGGCACCGTCACGGGGCCGTCGGTGTGATCGCGCGCACGTTGCGTAACCACCTTCGGAGCGCTGCACTGAATCCATGCTGACGCGAATCGACCACATCGGGATCGCCTGTTTCGACCTCGACAAGACCGTCGAGTTCTACCGGGCGACGTACGGCTTCGAGGTCTTCCACTCCGAGGTCAACGAGGAGCAGGGGGTCCGCGAGGCCATGCTCAAGATCAACGATACGTCGGACGGGGGAGCCTCGTACCTCCAGCTCCTGGAGCCGACCCGAGAGGACTCCACCGTCGCCAAGTGGCTCGCGAAGAACGGCGAGGGCGTCCACCACATCGCTTTCGGTACGGCAGATGTCGACACCGAGGCGGCCGACATCAAGGAGAAGGGCGTACGCGTTCTGTACGAAGAGCCACGGCGCGGCTCCATGGGGTCGCGGATCACGTTCCTGCACCCGAAGGATTGCCATGGCGTTCTGACAGAACTGGTCACTTCTGCGCCTGTTGAGTCACCTGAGCACTGACCCCCGTACATATGGGCCGGTAGGGTTGGGTGCGGTCGCCGCTCCACCAGGGTGACCGCAGTCCGGGGTCCTGTGTTTCGGGGGACGAGCGACGGGGCAGCAGCTCATGCTCCGCCGTTGATCTGACACCATTCCCCGGGGGCCCCGTTCGGCGGACGGACGGAGCTCGTACGGAGAAGGTTGCGACCAGGGGACGGATGGGACCGCGCAGTGCGGGGCTACGAGAGCCAGGAGCGAGAGCCGGCGGCTGACGTCGACCACCTCACTCGGTTCGAAGCCGAGATGAAACGGCTGAAGACCGAGCGGGAAAAGGCGATCCAGCATGCCGAGGACCTCGGCTACCAGGTCGAGGTGCTGCGCGCCAAGTTGCACGAGGCGCGGCGCACCATCATGTCCCGGCCCGCCTTCGACGGCGGGGACATCGGCTATCAGGCCGAGCAGTTGCTGCGCAACGCCCAGATGCAGGCCGACCAGCTGCGCCAGGAGGCCGAGCGCGAGCTGAGCCAGGCGCGGGCGCAGACCCAGCGGATCCTCCAGGAGCACGCCGAGCAGGCCGCGCGCCTCCAGTCGGAGCTGCACCAGGAGGCCGTCTCCCGGCGCCAGCAGCTGGACCAGGAGCTGGCGGAGCGCCGGCAGACCGTCGAGTCGCACGTCAACGAGAACGTCGCCTGGGCGGAGCAGCTGCGCGCCCGTACGGAGCAGCAGGCCCGCCGTCTCCTCGAGGAGTCGCGTGCCGAGGCCGAGCAGGCGCTGGCCGCGGCCCGCGCCGAGGCCGAGCGGGTCGCCTCCGAGGCCCGGCAGCGGCTCCAGAGCGAGGCCGAGTCGGCCCGCGCGGAGGCCGAGCAGTTGCTGCGCCGTGCCCGTGCGGACGCCGAGCGGCTGCTGAACGCGGCCTCCACGCAGGCGCAGGAGGCCACCGACCACGCCGAGCAGCTGCGCACCTCCACCGCGACCGAGTCTGACGCCGCGCGCCGCCAGGCGGGTGAACTCAGCCGTGCCGCCGAGCAGCGCATGGCCGAGGCGGAGACCGCGCTGCGCGAGGCGCGCACCGAGGCCGAGAAGCTGGTCACCGAGGCCAAGACCGCCGCCGAGAAGGCCCTCGCCAGCGCCGAGACGACCAACGAGCAGCGCACCCGTACGGCGAAGGAGCAGGTCGCCCGGCTGGTCACCGAGGCCACCAAGGAGGCCGAGACCGCCAGGGCGGACGCCGAGCAGCTCGTCGCCGACGCCCGCGCCGAGGCCGAGAAGGTCTTGGCGGAGGCCGCCGAGAAGGCCCGTACGCTCACCGCCGAGGAGAGCGCGACCCAGCTGTCGAAGGCGGCCAAGACCGCCGAGGACGTCCTCAACAAGGCACAGGAGGACGCCCGCAGCACCACGAAGGCGGCGTCCGAGGAGGCGGAGCGGATCCGCCGCGAGGCCGAGGCCGAGGCGGACCGGCTGCGCGCCGAGGCGCACGACATCGCCGAGCAGCTCAAGGGCGCCGCGAAGGACGACACCAAGGAGTACCGCGCCAAGACGGTCGAGCTGCAGGAGGAGGCCCGCAGGCTGCGCGGCGAGGCCGAGCAGCTGCGCTCCGAGGCGGTCGCCGAGGGCGACAAGATCCGCGCGGAGGCCCGCAAGGAGGCCGTCCAGCAGATCGAGGAGGCGGCGAAGACCGCCGAGGAACTGCTGGCGAAGGCGAAGGTCGACGCCGACGAGCTGCGCCAGAAGGCCACCACGGACAGCGAGAAGGTCCGCACGGAGGCCATCGAGCGGGCGACGACACTGCGTCGGCAAGCCGAGGAGACCCTGGAGCGCACCCGCGCGGAGGCCGAGCGCCAGCGCGACGAGGCGGTGGAGCTGGCCGAGACCATCACCTCCAACGCCGAGCAGGCGGCGCGTGAGCTGCGTGAGGAGACCGAGCGCGCGGTCGCGGCCCGGCAGGAGGAGGCCGCCGAGGAGCTGAGGCGGCTGCAGTCGGACGCCGAGCAGCGGCTCGTCGCCGCCGAGCAGGCGCTGACGGACGCACGGGAGGAGGCCGCGCGGATCCGCCGCGAGGCCGCCGAGGAGACCGAGCGGCTGCGCGGTGAGGCCGCCGAGCGGATCCGTACGCTCCAGCAGCAGGCCGAGGACGAGGCCGAGCGGCTGCGCAACGAGGCCGCGGCCGACGCGTCCGCGTCCCGCGCCGAGGGCGAGTCCGTCGCCGTACGTCTGCGGTCGGAGGCCGCGGCCGAGGCGGAGCGGCTTAAGTCGGAGGCCCAGGACACCGCCGACCGGGTGCGCGCGGAGGCGCAGGCCGCCGCGGAGCGGCTGGCCACGGAGGCGTCGGAGACGCTGGCCGCCGCCCAGGAGGAGGCCGCCCGGCGTCGCCGCGAGGCCGAGGAAACCCTCGGCTCCGCCCGCCAGGAGGCCGACCAGGAGCGTGAGCGGGCCCGCGAGCAGAGCGAGGAGCTGCTGGCGTCGGCGCGCAAGCGCGTGGAGGACGCCCAGGCCGAGGCCGTTCGCCTGGTCGAGGAGGCCGACCGGCGCGCCGGCGAGATGGTGTCGGCGGCCGAGCAGCACGCCCAGCAGGTGCGGGACTCCGTCGCCGGGCTGCACGAGCAGGCGCAGGAGGAGATCACCGGGCTGCGCAGTGCCGCCGAGCACGCGGCGGACCGTACGCGCCGGGAGGCCGAGGAGGAGGCGGACCGGGTCCGCTCCGACGCCTACGCCGAGCGGGAGCGGGCCGGCGAGGACGCGGCCCGGCTGCGGCGCCAGACGCACGAGGAGTCGGAGGCCGCCAAGGCGCTGGCCGAGCGTACGGTCGCGGAGGCGATCGAGGAGTCGGAGCGGCTGCGTTCGGACGCGGCGGCGCACGCCCAGCGCGTGCGCACGGAGGCGTCGGACACCATCGCGCAGGCCGAGCAGGACGCCTCCCGCACCCGGGCGGACGCCCGCGAGGACGCCAACCGGATCCGGTCGGACGCGGCGACGCAGGCGGACACCCTCATCACCGAGGCGCGGTCCGAGGCGGAGCGGCTGCAGACGGAGACCATCGCGGAGGCCGAGCGGCTCCAGTCGGAGACGGCCGCCGAGGCGGAGCGGGTACGGACCGAGGCGCTGAACGAGGCCGAGCGGCTGCGGTCGGAGACCCTCGCCCAGGCCGAGCAGGTCCTCGCGGACGCGAGCGGCGAGGCGGAGCGGCTGCGTGCCGAGGCCGCCGACACGGTGGCGTCCGCGCAGCAGCACGCTGAGCGGACCCGCGCCGAGGCGGAGCGTGTCAGGGCGGAGGCGGCCGCGGAGGCCGACCGCATGATGGCCGTGGCGCGCGAGGAGGCCGACTCGACGCTGGACGAGGCCCGCAAGGACGCCAACAAGCGGCGCTCCGAGGCGGCCGAGCAGGTCGACAAGCTCATCACGGAGACCACGGCCGAGGCGGACAAGCTGCTCACCGAGGCGCAGCAGCAGGCGCTGAAGACCACCGCGGACGCCGAGTCGCAGGCGGACACGATGGTCGGCGCCGCCCGCGCGGAGGCCGACCGGCTCGTCTCCGAGGCGACGCGCGAGGGCAACGGGCGGGTGGAGAAGGCCCGTACGGACGCGGACGAACTGCTCGTCGGCGCGCGCCGGGACGCCACGGCGATCCGGGAGCGCGCGGAGGAGCTGCGTGAGCGGCTCACGGCGGAGATCGAGGAGCTGCACGAGCGGGCCCGCCGCGAGGCCGCCGAGACGATGAAGTCGACGGGAGACCGCTGCGACGCGCTGATCAGGGCGGCGGAGGAACAGCTCGCCAAGGCGCAGGCCAAGGCGAAGGAGCTGGTGTCGGACGCCAACTCCGAGGCGGGCAAGGTCCGTATCGCCGCGGTGAAGAAGGCCGAGGGGCTGCTGAAGGAGGCCGAGCAGAAGAAGTCGGCGCTCGTTCGGGAGGCCGAGGAGCTGAAGGCCGAGGCGATCCGCGAGGCCAGGCGCACGGTCGAGGAGGGCAAGCGGGAGCTGGAGGTGCTGGTGCGCCGCCGCGAGGACATCAACGCCGAGATCTCCCGTGTCCAGGACGTCCTGGAGGCGTTGGAGTCTTTCGAGGCCCCGTCGGGGGCCAAGGACGCAGCGGTCAAGGCCGGTGCCTCGGTGGGCGCTCCTCGATCGGGTGGCAAGTCCTCGGAGAGCTAGCGGGGCGGTCGGGTTCCGGTGTTGTCTGGGGCATTTGACCAAGTTTTTGGCAAGCCGTCCCGGGGTTAGCCACTCAAAAGGGGTGTCATTCTCCAGATCGAAACCGTATCCGCTCGATGACACACCGCTTCGGCCCCTAGGATTCCCCCTATCACCTCACCGGTCTCATTCGACAGGAACCCCATGAGCGACACTTCCCCCTACGGCTTCGAGCTTGTGCGGCGTGGATACGACCGCGCGCAGGTGGACGACCGCATCTCGAAGCTCGTCTCCGACCGTGACAGCGCTCTGGCCCGTATCACCGCCCTCGAGAAGCGCATCGAGGAGCTCCACCTCGAGACGCAGAACGCCCAGGCACAGGTGAGCGACGCCGAGCCGTCGTACGCCGGTCTCGGCGCGCGTGTCGAGAAGATCCTGCGCCTCGCGGAGGAGGAGGCCAAGGACCTGCGCGAGGAGGCCCGTCGCGCCGCCGAGCAGCACCGCGAACTCGCCGAGTCCGCGGCCCAGCAGGTCCGCAACGACGCAGAATCGTTCGCTGCGGAGCGCAAGGCCAAGGCGGAGGACGAAGGCGTCCGGATCGTCGAGAAGGCCAAGAGCGACGCCTCGCAGCTGCGTTCCGAGGCGCAGAAGGACGCGCAGTCGAAGCGTGAGGAGGCCGACGCCCTCTTCGAGGAGACCCGCGCCAAGGCCGCCCAGGCCGCCGCCGACTTCGAGACCAACCTGGCCAAGCGCCGCGAGCAGTCCGAGCGCGACCTGGCCTCGCGTCAGCAGAAGGCCGAGAAGCGCCTGGCGGAGATCGAGCACCGCGCCGAGCAGCTGCGCCTGGAGGCGGAGAAGCTGCGCACCGACGCCGAGCGCCGCGCCCGCCAGACGGTGGAGACCGCCCAGCGCCAGGCCGAGGACATCGTCGCGGACGCGAACGCCAAGGCCGACCGCATCCGCTCGGAATCCGAGCGCGAGCTTGCCGCCCTGACCAACCGCCGCGACTCCATCAACGCCCAGCTCACCAACGTGCGCGAAATGCTCGCCACGCTCACGGGCGCCGCGGTGGCCGCCGCCGGCACGCCGGCCGACGACGAGCCGATCTCCCGCGGGGTCCCGGCGCAGCAGTCCCGGTAACGTTCCGGCGGCTGACATGTGAACAACTGCGAAGCCCTCTGCCACTGCGGTGGCAGAGGGCTTCGTCGCGTTCTAGCGTGAACCGCATGATCGAGCTCGAGGGGCTGACGAAGCGGTACGGCGAGAAGGTGGCGGTCAACAACCTCACATTCACCGTCAGACCGGGCATCGTGACCGGGTTCCTCGGGCCCAACGGGGCCGGGAAGTCGACGACGATGCGCATGGTGCTGGGGCTCGACCGGCCCACCGCCGGAAAGGTCCGCATCGACGGCAAGCGCTACGAGCAGCTGAAGGACCCGCTGACGTACATCGGTGCCCTGCTGGACGCGAAGGGCGTGCACGGCGGGCGCAGCGCCTTCAACCATCTGCTGTGCCTCGCGCAGAGCAACGGCATCCCGAGGAAGCGGGTGTTCGAGGTCCTCGACACGGTCGGGCTGACCGCGGTCGCCCGGAAGAAGGCCAAGGGGTTCTCGCTGGGCATGGGGCAGCGGCTCGGCATCGCGGGCGCGCTCCTCGGCGACCCGCGGATCCTGATGTTCGACGAGCCGGTCAACGGCCTCGACCCCGAGGGCATCCACTGGATCCGCAACGTGATGAAGTCGCTGGCGGCCCAGGGGCGGACGGTGTTCGTGTCGAGTCACCTGATGAGCGAGATGGCGCTGACCGCCGACCACCTCGTCGTGATCGGCCAGGGACGGCTGCTCGCCGACACCTCCATGGCCGACTTCATCGAGCGCAACTCGCGCTCCTACGTCCGGATCCGCTCCCCCCAGCGCGAGCGACTGCTCGACGTGCTGCACGGGGCCGGGATCACCGTCGTGGAGACCGGCAACGGCACGCTCGAGGTGGACGGCGGCAAGTCGGAGCTGATCGGGGAGCTCGCCGCGCGGCACCAGCTCGTGCTGCACGAGCTGAGCCCCCAGCAGGCCTCGCTGGAGGAGGCGTTCATGCAGCTGACCGCGGAGTCGGTCGAGTACCACGCCCACACCGACGCGCCCGTGTCCCCGCAGTGGGGCGACGACTGGAGGAGGAGCTGAGCATGGCGGCGACCCAGGTCATCCGCTCCGAGTGGACGAAGATCCGCTCCGTCGCGTCCACCGTGTGGACGCTCTCCCTCGCCGTGGTCGTCACCATCGCCCTCGGCATGCTGATCTCCGCGCTGTCGAAGAACGAGTTCGACACGATGAGCGACCGGGACCGGCTCTCCTTCGACCCGACGTTCATCAGCTTCGCCGGGATGACCCTCGGTCAGCTCGCGATGATCGTGTTCGGGGTGCTGGTGGTCTCCAACGAGTACAGCACCGGCATGATCCGCACCTCCCTGGCCGCCGTGCCGCGGCGGGGCACCTTCCTGTTCAGCAAGATCGCGGTGGCCACCGGGCTCGCCCTGGTCGTCGCCATGGCCACCAGCTTCGCCACGTTCTTCCTGGGGCAGGCGATGCTCGGCTCGCACCGCACGGAGCTCGGCGACCCCGGTGTGCTGCGCGCGGTCGTCGGCGGCGGCCTCTACATGACCCTCATCGCGGTGTTCTCGATGGGCGTGGCCACGATGCTGCGTTCGCCGATGCTGTCGCTGGGCATCCTGATGCCGTTCTTCTTCCTCATCTCCAACATCCTCGGCAACGTCGACGCGACGAAGAAGATCGGCCGGTTCCTGCCCGACCAGGCCGGCAGCCGGATCATGCAGGTGGTCACCCCGGTCGACGACGACACCCCGTACGGGCCCTGGGGCGGCCTCGGCATCATGCTGCTGTGGGTGGTGGCGGCCCTGGTGGGCGGTTACGTCCTGCTGAAGAGGAGGGACGCCTGACCGGTCGGGCCCGTGTGGCTCGACCTTTTACCTGCTCTTGGATGGAACCGTCAGCGCCCGGATATCCTCCTAACCCTTACGGGGGGCGTGTGCCCCGCTGTCCTGAACCTTTCGATGGGTGCGGAGCATGATCGAGGCAGTCGGCCTGACCAAGCGCTACGGCGACAAGACCGCTGTGTACAACCTTTCCTTCCAGGTGCGGCCGGGCGCCGTCACCGGCTTCCTCGGGCCCAACGGCTCCGGCAAGTCGACGACCATGAGGATGATCCTCGGCCTGGACAACCCCACCTCGGGGTCGGTGACGATCGGCGGCTACCCGTACCGCAAGCTGCCGAACGCGCCCCGCCAGGTCGGCGCCCTGCTGGACGCCAAGGCCGTGCACGGCGGTCGCGCCGCCCGCAACCACCTGCTGAGCCTGGCCCAGCTGTCGGGCATCCCGGCGCGGCGCGTGGACGAGGTGCTGGGCGTGGTCGGACTCCAGGACGTGGCCCGCAAGCGGTCCAAGGGGTTCTCGCTCGGTATGGGCCAGCGGCTCGGCATCGCGGCCGCGCTCCTCGGCGACCCCCAGGTGCTGCTCTTCGACGAGCCGGTCAACGGCCTCGACCCCGAGGGCATCCTGTGGGTGCGCAACCTGATGAAGGCGCTCGCCGCGGAGGGCCGTACGGTCTTCGTCTCCTCCCACCTGATGAGCGAGATGGCGCTGACCGCCGACCACCTGATCGTCATCGGGCGCGGGCAGCTGCTCTCCGACATGAGCGTGAAGGACTTCATCTCGGCCAACTCCGCCGACTTCGCCCGTGTGCGCACCCCGGACACCGAGCCGCAGCTCCGCGAGAAGCTGACGTCGGCGCTGACCGAGGCCGGCGGGCAGGTGATGCCGGAGCAGGACGGCGCGCTGCGGGTGACGGGACTGCCGCTCCCCCGCATCAGCGACATCGCGCACGACACCGACGTACGCCTGTGGGAGCTGTCGCCGCATCAGGCTTCGCTGGAGGAGGCGTACATGCGGATGACGCAGGGCGCCGTCGACTACCGCTCGACCATCGACCAGAAGGCCGGCCTCCAGCAGCCGCTGCCGCCCGGCGCGCAGCCGCCGATGCCGGTGCCGGGGCAGGGCCAGCCGGGCTGGTACGCGCCTCCGCCGCCGCAGCAGGGCGGGCAGCCCTTCGCACCGCCGCAGGGCCAGCCGGGACAGGCCCCCACGGGCCCGTACGGCGGCCCGCAGCCGCCCACCGGGCCGTACGGCGCCCCGGGTGCCCCCGCGGCTCCGGGCGCCCCCGTGGCCGCTCCCGGCCCCGGCCAGCCGAACCCGTACGCGCAGCAGGCCCCGGCGGCACCGCAGGGTCAGGCCCCGGCGGCCGCGCCGGCGCCGGCTCAGGCCGCCGCACCGGCCCAGCCCACCTCGGCCCCTCAGCCCGCCTCCGCCCCTCAGCCCGCCGTCGACACGACCAAGTCCGAGGACGCCCGATGAGCACCCCGCAGCCCCCGATGCCACAGGCCGCACCCAACTGGCAGGCGGCGCCCGGGCCTTCGCACCCCGGTTACACCTCGCCGATCCCCGTCGTGCGCACGCACCTCGGGCACGCCCTCGCCTCGGAGTGGACGAAGATCAAGTCGGTGCGCTCCACGATGTGGACGCTGGGCGTGTTCGTCCTGCTCGTCATCGGCATCGGACTGGGGACCGGCGCGCTGGTCTCCGCCAACACCGGGGAGGGCGACCTGTCCGGCGAGAACCCGCTGTCGTTCGGCTTCTTCGGGCTGCTCCTGGGCAGCATGTGCGTCATCACGCTCGGCGTGCTGACCACGGCCTCGGAGTACGGCACCGGCATGATCCGGACGACGATGACCGCGTGCCCGTCCCGGGGGCGGGTGTTGGCGGCCAAGGCGATCGTCTTCTTCGCGGTCGCGTTCGTCGTCACGCTGGTCTCGGCCCTGCTCGTCGCCTTCGCGGACGTGGCCATGCTGAGTGGCACGAGGTCGCCTTCGGGCGGCGAGTGGCTGAAGGGCACGGTCGGTGTCTCGCTCTACATCGCGCTGCTCGGGCTGCTCTCGCTCCTGGTCGGCTCGATCATCCGGCACTCCGCGGGTGCCATCACCATCATGATCGGCCTGGTCCTCGCCCCGCTGGTCATCGCGCTGTTCATGTTCTCGGAGTCGCTGGAGGGCCTGCGTCAGGCCCTGTTCGAGTACTCGATCCCGAACCAGCTCAGCGTCTTCTACTCCACCTCGCTCACCGACTCCGGCCCGGCCGGCTGGGACCCGCTGTGGATCATCCTGGGCGTCACGGCCGCCGCGTTCGCAGGCGCGGTCGCCCTGCTGGAGAAGCGGGACGTGTAACAGGTCTCAGAATCTCGGCGCGTTACGGGACCGGGGGGGGGGGGGGGGGGGGGGGGGGGGGGGGGGGGGGGGGGGGGGGGGGGGGGGGGGGGGGGGGGGGGGGGGGGGAGGGGGGGGTAAAGGGAAAGAAAGGAAGAA
>NZ_JBWKCC010000025.1:78549-148565 GCF_056436655.1 Streptomyces sp. NPDC043427
CCCTCCCCCCCCCCCCCCCCCCTTCCCCAGCCCCCCCCCCCCCCCCGGACACCCCCCCCCCCCCCCCCCCCCCCCCCCCCCCCCCCCCCCCCCCCCCCCCCCCCCCCCCCCCCCCCCCGGTCCCGTGCGTTCCAGCACGCCTTGTGCCAGTGGCGGCGGTCGTCGACGCCGACGTGGTCGGGCCAGGCCACGACGTGCGGCACTCCGTCGGGGATCATCTGGTCGCAGCCGGGGCAGCGGTACGTCTTGCCCTGGGCACTCGCCCCGGCCACGTACCGCATGTTCCACTCCTCGCCGTCCCAGCTCACCGAGGACTGCCAGCCGCCGTAGCGGCTCGTGCGGTCTTCTTCGGCGCTCCGGGACGAGTCGGCACCCTTGGGCCGGTTGCGACGCGGGGACACGGGACACCTCACGGGGCTCTACGGGAAGCACGGGCCATGTCCAGCCTACGCGGCCCGAAGCGGGGTAGGCGTAGGGCGCAACCCCCCACAAGTCCCCCTCCGCGGCGGCCGATTCTCCCGACAATCGGCAAATCTCCTCGCCAAGCCGTGTCCTCGGCACGTGTCGCGCGGTTATGCCCGGTGGGGGAGCTCCGTGTCGGAGCCAAGGAAACAGGAAGTGCCATGCGCGTTGGAAGTTTCGTGTTGGCGGCCCAGTTCCCGGGTCAGGGCCAGGGGGAGGCGCTGCACCGGGCGGTCCGCTCCGCCGAGGTCGCCGAGGAGGCGGGGCTGGACTCGGTCTGGCTGGCCGAGCACCACTTCGTGCCGTACGGCACGTGCCCGTCGGCGGTCACCCTCGCCGCCCTGCTGCTCGGCCGCACCCGCCGCATCCGCGTGGGCACTGCGGTCAGCGTACTGCCCACCGTCCACCCCGTCGCCCTCGGCGAACAGGCCGCGCTGCTGCACATGACGAGCGGCGGGCGCTTCTCGCTGGGCGTCGGACGCGGTGGCCCGTGGGTCGACCTGGAGGTGTTCGGCGCGGGCCTGGAGGCGTACGAGAAGGGGTTCCCGGAATCACTCGATCTGCTGGTGCGCTGGCTGCGCGAACCCTCCGTCGGAGCCTCGGGCGAACGCTTCCGCTTCCGTGAGGTCCCCGTCGTCCCCAGGCCCTCGGAGTCCCTCACGGAGGAGGAGGGGCCGGAGGTGGTCGTGGCCTGCACCTCCCCGGCCAGCGTGCGCCTCGCCGCCGAACGCGGGCTGCCGATGCTGCTCGGCATGCATGTGGGGGACGAGGAGAAGGCGGAGATGGTCGCCCTGTGGCGGCAGTACGCGCGCGCGGCCGGGCGGCCCCCGGAAGAGGTCCTCGGCGCGGGCCATGTCTCGGCCGGCGTCTGCCAGATCGCGGACCGGCGCACGGACGCGGTGGAGGCACTCGTGAAGGCGATGCCAGGATGGCTGAAACAGGGGCTCGACGCGCATATGACAGTGGACGGCCGGCCGCGCCGGATGCGGGATCCGGTGGCGTACACCGAACTGCTCTGCGGGCTGCACCCGGTGGGCACCCCGCGGCTGTGCGTCGACCGGCTCGCCGCGACCAGTGAGCGCACCGGCATCTCCCGCTTCGCCCTGCTCGTCGAGGGCTCCGGGGATCTCGCGGCGACGGAGGACAACCTGCGACGCCTCGGCGCCGAGGTGCTCCCCCACCTCGGCTGAGGAACCATGCCTGCCGCTCCGACGAACAGCGCCCCCCGCGTACGGAGCGGCAAGCAAGCGGTTCACCGCGTCAGCAGTCCCGGAACTCCGGGGACTGGTTCAGCAGTTGGCTGCGCACCGAGGTGAAGCGGGCCAACTTCTCGTCGACCGAGGGGTCCAGCGGGAACACGGCCACCCGGTGGCAGTTCTGGAAGGCAAGCCGCACACCGAAGTGCCGCTGCAGGGCGCCGCGTATGGCGTCACTCGCGAGCGCGCGCAACAGCTGGCCGCGCGCCTGCTCGTCCGGCGGAGGCGTCTGGTTGTCGGCGAACGCTCCGCCGTCGACCTTCAGCTGGGCCACCAGGGAGCTGATCATCTCCCATGCGTAGGGCAGGGAGGTCCGGACGCAGTCGACGAATTCTGCTTCGTCGACCTCGCCTCGCTCGGCCTGTTCGAGTAGGGCCGGTGAGACGTCGAGCGACATGGGTTCTCCTCTCGCACCCCCGCACAGCAGGGGTTGCCGGACACGGAATAGGGAGGCCGCGCACCAAAACGTCGAGCACGCTGAGTACACACTTCGCGACCTCCCGTTCACTACGGTAGGCAACAGACGGTGACGGCACCAGGAGAATGCGCACATGGGCAACTCCCGTCCGGCACACAATCGGCCACGACGTAACAGGGGCCATCCAGGGCGAATCGCGTGCACCCTCGCCCGTCGAGTAGCGTTGCCGACCATGCGTCTCGTCATTGCCCGTTGCTCCGTCGACTACGCGGGCCGGCTCACCGCCCACCTTCCCTCCGCCCCCCGTCTGATCCTGGTGAAGGCGGACGGCAGCGTCTCCATCCACGCGGACGACCGGGCCTACAAGCCCCTGAACTGGATGTCGCCGCCCTGCACGCTGAAGGAGGGCACGGGCGAGGAGGAAGGCGTCTGGACCGTCATCAACAAGGCGGGCGAGAAGCTGATCATCACGATGGAGGAAGTCCTCCACGACTCCTCCCACGAACTCGGCGTCGATCCCGGCCTGATCAAGGACGGCGTGGAAGCGCACCTCCAGGAGCTCCTCGCCGACCGCATCGAGACCCTCGGCGACGGCTACACCCTGATCCGGCGCGAGTACATGACGGCCATCGGGCCCGTCGACATCCTCTGCCGGGACGCCGAGGGGCAGACCGTCGCGATCGAGATCAAGCGGCGCGGTGAGATCGACGGCGTCGAGCAACTCACGCGTTACCTGGAGCTGTTGAATCGCGACCCGCATCTCGCCCCGGTCCGCGGCATCTTCGCGGCCCAGGAGATCAAGCCCCAGGCCCGAGTCCTCGCCACCGACCGCGGCATCGGCTGCCACGTCCTGGACTACGACGCGCTGCGCGGCATCGAGGACGACAAGCTGCGGCTGTTCTAGAGACGTTTCGCAGACGGTTCACAGACGGTTCTACGACGAGGAGGGCCGGGTCCTGACAACGGACCCGGCCCTCCTGTGCTGTACGGGCGGTCAGATCACCGGGTCCGAGCCGGTCGGGTTGCCCTCCGCGGTGCTCTGCGAGGCGCTGGCCGTGGTGTT
Source organism: Streptomyces sp. NPDC043427 (assembly GCF_056436655.1). Classification (NCBI taxonomy): domain Bacteria; kingdom Bacillati; phylum Actinomycetota; class Actinomycetes; order Kitasatosporales; family Streptomycetaceae; genus Streptomyces; species Streptomyces sp. NPDC043427. The sequence goes on from NZ_JBWKCC010000025.1 coordinate 81,749, forward strand.
CGTCGGGGTGCTGGAGTCGGCGGGGCCGCTGGCCGTGTCGTTGGTGGACGGGGCGGACTCCGTCGGGGTGGTCGCCGGGGGAGACGTCCCGGGGTCGGGCGTGCCGGGTGACGTCTCAATCGGGCTCGACGGTGCCGAGGGGCTCGTGGGCGAGGACGGCGGCTTCGGGAACGAGGGCTTGGACGTCGGCTTGGTCGGAGACGGCGACGAATCGTCCGTCCCGCGCGTCCCGCTCGGTGTGTCCGACGGCTGCTCGTTGATCTGGGTCGGTGTCGGGTCGTCCGTAGTGCCGTAGGTGCCGTCGGGGCCCGGGTCCGTCGGCCTGCTGGTCGCCCTGCCGGTGTCGCCGTTGTCGTCGTCCTGCTCCGGCACGTCCGCGCCCAGGCTGCCGTCCTCCAGGCCCGGGCTGGCGGACGGGTTGACGCCGACCCGGTCGGACGGGGGGTCGGTGTCTTGGTCGGACGTGGCGCCGAGCGTCACGACCGCGCCGAGCACCGCCGCGAGCAGCGTGCCCGCGCCGACCGCCACGAAGTTGCGCCGGACGAGCCCCTTGAGGCCGCCCCGGCCGTGACGCGCGGGCTGACCGGAGGGGCCGGACGGCGTGGAGGTCTGGTGGGTGACGAGGGTGTCGCTGACCGGAGGCTGGAGCTGCGGGAAGGCGGACAGTGCGGCGGGGACACCGGCCGCGGGCGAAGCCGACTCCTCCGAGCGCGCGTCCGGGACCTCTTCCCCGGCCGTCGCCGCCGCGAGGCCCGGCACGTCGCCCGTACGGTCGGCGACCAGGGCGAGCGCGCGACGGCCCGCGACGGTGCCGCGCTTGTCGGCGAGCGCGCCGCGCAGCCCGATGGAGGCCTCCAGTTCGGCGCGGGCCCGGTCGAGTTGCCCCTCGCAGAGCGCGAGGACGCCGAGTTCGTGGTGGAAGTAGGCCTGTTCGGCGACCTCCCCGGCGAGCCGGGAGGCCTCCGCGCCGGCCCGCAGCGTCCGCTCCCAGGCACTCCAGTGCAGTCCCGCGGCGAACGCGGGCGCGGCCGTGCGGGCGAGCTGAACGGCGATGCTCTGCTCGTCCTCGTCGTCGGCGGCCTCGGCGGCCTCGCCGGCCGGGGAGGTGAGCGGCACCAGGACGCCCAGCGCGGCGAGCAGGGCGTCGGCCTCGGCGCACACCCTCTCGGGCGTGACCGAGGGGTGTCCGGCCCACCAGGTGTAGTGCCGGGCCGCGGCGAAGGCCCGCTCCTCGATGTCGCCGCCGTATCCTGCGGCGGCCAGCTGGGCGGGCACCCCGGCGGCGAGCCGGTAGCGGGAGCCGACCGGCGAGACCAGTCCGCAGGCGGCCAGTTCGCCGAGGGCGGCGTCCGCGTGGGTGTCGCCGACGAGCGCGGGCAGGTGCGCCTGGTGCGGGACCTCGCCGTCGAGGGCGACGGCGAAGCGCAGGGTGGTGCGGGCGGAGTCGCTCAGCCGGGCGGCGAGCAGCGGCGCGGGCGCGGCGGCCTCGCCGAGCGAGGGAAGCGGTGTCGGCTCGGCGTCCTCGGCGTCGAACGGCGCGTCCACGGACGCGTCGACGGGGCGCGCGTCCTCGAAGACGCCGAACTCCTCGACCGCGGCGGCACCGGCGCGCAGTTGGTCGCGCTGGCTCAGCAGTGCGCCGGCCTGGAGGAAGCGCAGCGGCAGTCCCTCGGACTCGAACCAGAGGTCACCGGCCCAGTTGGACTCCTCCTCGGTGAGCGCGCGGCCCACGACCCGCTCGATGAGGTCCACGCCGCCGGCCCGGTCGAGGCCGCCCAGAGCGATCTCCTCGACGGTCGAGTCGGCGGAGGGGGCGGGCACGTCGGGGGTGGCGGCGAACAGGAAGGCGCACTCGGGCGTCGCGTCCAGCAGTTCGTCGAGCCCGGCGCCGCCGAACTCGAGGTCGTCCACCACGACGACCGCGCCGATCTCCCGGACGAGGGCGAGCACTTCGTCCCGTTCGGGCCGGTACAGGGGGGCGTCGTAGGCGGCGTAGAAGAGGTCGTGGAGGAGGTCGTTCGCCGTGCGGTTGAAGCCGCTGAGGCGGAGCACGCCCTCGGGGGCGAGGTCGGCGCAGTCCTCGGCGACGACGTCGAGGAGGCTGGTGCGGCCGGAGCCGGCGGGGCCGGTGAGGCGTACGGAGCGGCCGCGGGCGAGCAGCCGCACCAGCTGCTCGCGCTCGTCCTGGCGGCCCAGGAGCGGCAGCGCGGGTCGCGCGGGACCCGGCGGTACGGGCGGCTTGGCGGCCCGGGCGGCCTCGGCGCGCGCGGCCGCGGTGAGCTTCTCGGGCCTGCCGGGCCGCTCGGGCGGCGGGCAGAGCTCTATCTCGCTGCCGTCGACGGGGTTGACGGTGAGCAGGTGGTCGCCGGAGACCAGCTGGACCGTGCGGGCGAGCGCCGGTGCGGACTGGCCGAAGTCGGGTGTGAGGGGGTCCCTGGACGGGCGCGGGCGCGACGCGCGGCCCTCGCCGTCGTGGCCGTACTCCTCGGGTCCCCGGGTGTTCGGGTCCATGGGTTCAAGCCCCCCAAAAGCGTTCGTGTGCATGTGCGAGCCCCTCCCGGCCTTGCCGCACACCTCGCTGTCGCTTCTGGTCCGGTACCCGCTCGGAGCTGTCAGGGCGGCGGGCAGCCGAACCCTAAACCTTCGCACAGTATCTACGACAGTCCGGGGTCCCGCCTCGTCGGAGACATCACAGTCTCGTGAGGATTGTGCGTGTCGATCGTTTCGCCTTGAGCCGCCCGAGTCTCCCCGGTCCGCGGATTCACACCCGCGACGGGTCTCAGACTCGGGGCAGCGACTCCACTCCGATGCCGCCCTCGATCGCCAGGATCCGGTGCAGCCGGGTCGCCACCAGCAGGCGCTGCAGCTGCGGCGGTACGCCGCGCAGCACCAGGCGTCGGCCGCAGCGGCCGGCCCGCCGGTGGGCGCCCATGATCACCCCGAGTCCGGTGGCGTCCCAGGAGTCCAGTTCGCTCAGGTCGAGCACCAGGTCGCCGACGCCGTCGTCGACGGCCGAGTGCAGGACCGTACGGGCGTCCGCCGCGCTGCGGACGTCGAGGCGGCCCCCGACGACCAGCTCGGCGTGGTCGCCCCTGATGTACATATGCGCTCCCGTGAGTACGTCGTCGTGCTCCACGATGTGACATGTCTAGGTGATGCAACCTCTGACGGTGCGGGCCGCTGGGAGGTTGCCGTCTGTAAGCGAACCGATACCGAATTCACCCTATGGCGTGATGCCTGAGGGGCGTGTGCGGTGTCAGTGCTTGTAGAAGCCCTGCCCGCTCTTGCGACCGATGTCACCGGCGTCAACCATCCGGCGCATCAGCTCCGGCGGGGCGAACTTCTCGTCCTGGGACTCGGTGTAGATGTTGCCGGTGGCGTGCAACAGGATGTCGACGCCGGTGAGATCCGCGGTGGCCAGCGGGCCCATGGCGTGACCGAAGCCCAACTTGCAGGCCAGGTCGATGTCCTCGGCGGTCGCGACGCCCGACTCGTAGAGCTTCGCGGCCTCGACGACGAGGGCGGAGATGAGGCGGGTGGTGACGAAGCCGGCCACGTCCCGGTTGACGACGATGCAGGTCTTGCCGACGGACTCGGCGAATTCCCGTGCGGTGGCGAGGGTTTCGTCGCTCGTCTTGTAGCCGCGCACCAGCTCGCACAGCTGCATCATCGGGACCGGGGAGAAGAAGTGGGTGCCGACGACGCGCTCCGGGCGCTCCGTCACGGCCGCGATCTTGGTGATCGGGATGGCGGAGGTGTTGGAGGCGAGCACGGCGTCCTCGCGCGTGACCTTGTCGAGCGCGCGGAAGATCTCGTGCTTGACCTCCAGCTTCTCGAAGACGGCCTCGACGACGATGTCCGCGTCGGCGACGGCGTCCAGATCGGTGGTGGCGGTGATGCGGGCGAGAGCCGCGTCGGCGTCGTGCGCCTCCAGCTTGCCCTTGCTCACGAACTTGTCGTACGAGGCTTTGATGCCGTCCGTGCCACGCTTGAGTGCCTCGTCGGTGACGTCGCGCAGGACGACGTCCCAGCCCGCCTGCGCGGAGACCTGGGCGATGCCGGACCCCATGAGACCGGCCCCGATGACGGCGAGCTTCCGTGCCACTCCGACTCCCTTACACGCTGTTTACGTACGCCTCTGGGGCGGACACTAGCGCTCGGGAAGGGCTGCGTGACCGGTAAGTAATGCGCGTCACGTCTCACATGACGGACATCACACCGGCACCGCTCAGCCCGCGGCTCGGACGGCGTAGTTGAGCACCTTCTCGCTCAACAGCCCCTCCATGTCGTCCAGGAGCACGAGCACCTCTCGCGACACTTCGTCCGGAGCGCGTCCGGCGATCATCTCGCGCCCGATGATGGCCATCACGGTCTGGTGGACCCAGTTGATCTGTCCGGCGATGAGGGTGGGCAGGGGGTCCTCGACGGGAGCACCGGTCTCCTCGCGCAGGGCCGCCTCCAGGTTGTCCTGGATTTCCTGCTGGATGCTCCACAGCCGGGAGCGCAGGGTGGGCGCCTCACGGATGACCGTCATGAAGCGGTCGTAGCCCTCCATGAGGCCGACGCGCGGCGAGACCGCCTCGACCTCGTCCCGCAGTTCACGCAGCACGGCGGCGACGGCCGACTCGCCCTCGTCCCGGCCGCGCACCCAGCGGGCGAGCCGGTCGACGACACCCCGGCTGCGGTCGAGGAAGAGGTCCTCCTTGGCGGGGAAGTAGTTGTAGACGGTGTTCACGGAGACGTCGGCGGCCTCCGCCACTTCCGCGATGGTCACGGTCACGAAGCCGTGCTCGACGAACAGCGCCGTGGCGATGTCCGAGATCCGCTGCCTCGTCTCGCGCTTCTTGCGCTCCCTGAGCCCCTCTGCCATGTCCGAATCCTATCGTTCCTTGGACTCTCTGAAATTTTGGGGCCGTTGCAAAATTTAAGTGACTCTGTTTTTCTGGGGTCATGGCAATCATCAGTGCGGCCGGTCTGGCCCGCACCTTCCAGACGAAACGCGGCCCGGTCGAGGCCGTGCGCGGCATCGATCTCACCGTGCGCGAGGGCGAGATCCTCGGCTTCCTCGGCCCGAACGGAGCGGGGAAGACCACCACCCTCCGCATGCTCACCACCCTCCTCGCCCCGACCGGCGGCGCGGCCACGGTCGCGGGCTGCGACCTGGCGAGCGACCCGGCGGGAGTGCGGCGCGCCTGCGGCTATGTGGCGCAGTCGGGAGGGGTGGACCCGCAGATCTCCGTGCGGGAGGAGCTGGTCACCCAGGGGCGGCTGTACCGCCTGACGAAAGCCCAGGCGGCCGAGCGCGCCGAGGAGTTGGCGCGCGAGCTGGACCTGACCGCCCTGCTCGACCGCACAGCGGGCGCCCTCTCCGGCGGCCAGCGGCGCCGCCTCGACATCGCGATGGCGCTCACGCACCGCCCGAAGGTGCTGTTCCTCGACGAACCGACCACGGGCCTGGACCCGGCCAGCCGCGCGGACCTGTGGGACCTGGTCCGCCGACTGCGCGACGAGCACGGTACGACCGTCTTCCTGACCACCCACTACCTCGACGAGGCGGACGCCCTCTCCGACCGTCTCGTCGTCGTCGACCAGGGCGTGGTCGTGGCGGAGGGCACGCCGAGCGCGCTGAAGCTGGCGCACGGCGGCTCGATCGACGCGACGCTCCAGGACACGTTCCTCGCCATCACCGGCCGCGGACCGCTGTCGGCCGACTCGACCCCCGCAGCCGTATAGGACCCCCATGCTGTTCCACGACACCGCGCTCGTCTACGGGCGCTACCTCCGTCAGTCCCTGCGCTCCCGCTTCGCGCTGCTCTTCGGTGTCCTGATGCCACTGCTGTACCTGTTGTTCTTCGGCCCGCTGCTGACGGACCTGCCGCTCGGCGGGCAGGGGAGTTCCTGGCAGGTCCTGGTCCCCGGGCTGCTGCTCCAACTCGGCCTGTTCGGGGCGTCCTTCGCGGGCTTCACGATCATCGTCGAGAAGGGGCACGGCGTGGTGGAGCGTATGCGGGTCACGCCCGTCAGCCGCCTCGCCCTGCTGCTCGGCCGCGTGCTGCGCGACGCCACGGTGTTCGTCTTCCAGGCGGTGCTGCTGGTGCTGGCGGCGGTGGCGATGGGGCTGCGCGCTCCCCTGCCCGGCGTCCTGATCGGCTTCGCCTTCGTCGCACTGCTCACGGTGGCGCTGGCGTCGCTGTCGTACGCCCTGGCGATGAAGGTTCACACGCCCGGGGAGTTCGGTCCCGCGATCAACGCGATGACGATGCCCGCCATGCTCCTGTCCGGCCTGATGCTCCCGATGACGCTGGGCCCGGCCTGGCTGGACGTCCTCTCCCACCTCATGCCGTTCCGCTATCTGGTGGACGCGGTGCGGGACGCGTACGTCGGCTCGTACGCCACGGCGCACATGCTCTACGGCGCCCTGGTGGCCGTCGGCCTGACGACCGTGGCCGTGACAGTGGGCACAAGGGTCTTCCGCACGTCGGGGGCGTAATTAGGCTGGCCTCATGGTCAATCTGACGCGCATCTACACCAAGACCGGCGACAAGGGCACCACCAACCTCGGGGACATGAGCCGGGTCGCCAAGACCGACCTGCGGATCGCCGCGTACGCGGACGCCAACGAGGCGAACGCGGTGATCGGGACGGCGATCGCGCTGGGCGGGCTGCAGGAGGAGGTCACCAAGGTCCTCACCCGCGTGCAGAACGACCTGTTCGACGTGGGCGCGGACCTGTCGACGCCGGTCGTGGAGAACCCGGAGTTCCCTCCCCTGCGGGTCGAGCAGTTCTACGTCGACAAGCTGGAAGCGGACTGCGACCACTTCAACGAACAGCTGGAGAAGCTCCGGTCCTTCATCCTCCCCGGCGGCACCCCCGGCGCGGCCCTGCTCCACCACGCCTGCACGGTCGTCCGCCGCGCCGAACGCTCCACCTGGGCCGCGCTGGAGGCCCACGGCGACACGATGAACCCCCTCACCGCGACGTACCTCAACCGCCTGTCCGACCTCCTTTTCATTTTGGCGCGGACGGCGAACAAGGAGGTCGGGGACGTGCTGTGGGTGCCGGGCGGGGAGCGCTGACACCAGGGCTCAGGGCCTTTCGTTTGGATCATGCCGGGCTCGCGGGCCCCGGCACCGCGCCTCGCCGCGTTGTCGTCGGTCGGCAGGGCTCCGCCCTGCCGCCCTCCTCCGCCTTGCGATGCACGGCACCGGACCCCGCTCCCTGATCCGGCCTGATCCAAACGAAAGACCCTAGTGTCCTGCGCCGTTAATCTGTCGGTAGTTTCGACATGCCGCATCGGCCCAACTCAAGCGGCCGACCAGGCGCCTTGACCGTTCGTGGCGCAGCAGAACTGCCTACGAACTTCGGGCGCAGGACACTAGCGGCGGGTCGCCTGGTACAGGCCCGTCGCGGTCAGTGCGGCCCCCACGCACATCATCACCACGCCGACCTTCGTCAGGGTGACCACCGGGACCTCCACTCCCCCGGTGAACCGCCACAGCACCAGGCCGACGGCGAAGGTGGCGGCACCCTCCAGCAGGTTCCTCGACGCGCGGGTCATCGGCGGACGCTCTCCTGCCGGGATGCGGTCTGCTCCGGCTCTCCCGCCGGGGCCTTCCTCGGCCAGATCGTGTAGGACAGGGCGATCAGCCCGTAGATGCCGACCGTCCGCAGGGCCACCCACTGGAAGGCGCGCAGGGAGCTGACGTCCCCGGAGTCGCCGACGTACCAGACGGCGAGCTGGAGCAGGACGAGGGCCACGGCTCCGCCGAGGACCGCGCGCAGCCACAGTCTGGCCTCGTGGCGGGCGCGGGCCCGGCCGTAGCGCGGGGGACCCGTGGGCTTGGGCGCCCCGGACAGCCGGTGGGCGGCGTGGCCGTCGAGCCAGCGGATCATGTAGTGGCCGTAGGCGACGGTGAACCCGATGTACAGCGCGGCCAGGCCGTGCTCCCAGCTCGGTTCGGCCCCGTTCCTCAGGTCGATCGCGGTGACGACGAACAGGACCACCTCCAGCAGGGGCTCACACAGCAGCAGGGCCACGCTGGTCCTGCGCCACTTCAGCAGGTAGCGCACGGCCAGGCCGAGGGCCAGCAGCACCCAGAAGCCGACCTCACAGGCGACGATCAACGCGACGATCACGACGGACTCCCTTCGTTCCCCCTTCCAGGCTCCCGTCGGGATCCGCGCCGTTCGTCGTCGCCGCTGACGAACTTGCGGTACATCGAAAGATGCAGTCCAGGACCCTTCCCGCGATGCAGGCGAGCGAGGCGCGGGCCGTGTTGGATGGACGCATGCCCGTACGACTCCCCCGACCGCACCGCGTCGACGTGTACATCGCGGCCGGCGGGCTGCTCGGCGGCCTGCTGCTGGTGGTCGCCGGGCTCGGCACCCGGCCGTCCACCGATCCCGTCGCGCTCTTCGACGGCCCCTGGCCGCTCCTGGTGCCGCTCGTCGTGATCGCCGGCTGCGAGCTGCTGCGCCGGTCGGCGCCCCGCGTGGCCCTGCTGACCGGCACCGCCGCGATCTGCGCGGACCTCGTGACCCAGGGCAGCCTGGCCACGGTCCTGATGTTCACCGACGTCGTGTACGCGGCCGTCCTGTACGGCCCGCTCGCCTCGGCCCGCCGTATCCAGTGGATCACCGGCCTGCTCACGGTGGCCGGGACGCTGGTGCCCTTCGCGGTGTGGCGGGTTCCGGAGGCGCTGCTGATCGGCGTGGTCGTCGGAGTCGTGGCGTACGGGCCCGCCGCCACGGGGTGGATCGTGCGTAACCACCGCGACGCCGCCGAGGCCGCCCGGCTGCGCGCCGAGCAGACCGCGCTGCTGGCCGAGATGGACCGCAGTCAGGCGGTCACCGCCGAACGGGCCCGGATGGCACGGGAGTTGCACGACCTGGTCGCCAACCACCTCTCGGCGATCGCCATCCACTCCACGGCTGCGCTCTCGATCGACGAACCGGACACCTCCAGCAAGGCGCTGACCGTCATCCGGGAGAACAGTGTGGCGGGCCTCGCCGAGATGCGTCGGCTGATCGGCATCCTGCGCGACGGCGTCCCCGACCGCGAGCCGGCCGCCGTCCCCACCCTCGACGGCCTCGCCACCCTGGTCGACACCGCCCGCGCCAACGGCCTCGACGTCGTCCTCGACAGCTCCCACGGCACGGTCCCGGCCCCGGTCGAGCTCGCCGCCTACCGCATCGTGCAGGAGTCGCTGACCAACGCCCTCAAGCACGCCTGCCCGGGCCGCGTCACCGTCACCCTGGCCCGCCGCGACAGTGTGCTCGACGTGCGGGTGACCAGCCCGTACGGTCACCGGGACGGCCCCCGCGCGCCGGGCTCGGGCGCCGGACTGGTCGGCATGCGGGAGCGGGCCGACCTGTTGGGCGGCACCCTGGAGGCCGGACCCGACGGCGTCCTGTGGACCGTACGCGCCACCCTCCCCCTGACCGAAGGAGACCCAGCATGAGCCGCCCCGTCCGGGTCCTCGTCGCGGAGGACCAGTCCGCCGTCCGCGCCGGTCTGGTCCTCATCCTGCGCAGCGCGCCCGACATCGAGGTGGTCGGTGAGGCGACGGACGGGGAGCAGGCGGTAGCGCGGGCGCGGGAACTCAGGCCGGACGTGGTGCTGATGGACGTACAGATGCCCCGCCTGGACGGAGTGTCGGCCACCCGGCAGGTCGTGGCGGAGCGGCTCGCCGACGTGCTCGTGCTCACCACCTTCGACCTCGACGAGTACGTCTTCGGGGCGCTGCGGGCCGGTGCCGCCGGGTTCCTGCTCAAGAACACGGAGGCGAAGGACCTGCTCGCGGCCGTGCGCACGGTTGCGGGCGGCGAGGGCATCGTCGCCCCGGCCGTCACCCGCCGGCTCATCGCCGAGTTCGCCGCCGGGCCCGTACGGGAGCCGAAGGCGGATCCGGCCGTCGTGCGGACGCTGACGCGGCGCGAGCGGGAGGTGCTGTCCTGCCTGGGCGAGGGACTGTCCAACGCCGACATCGCGACCCGGCTCGACATGGCGGAGGCTACGGTGAAGACGCACGTCAGCCGTCTGCTGGGGAAGCTGGAGCTGCGCAGCCGGGTACAAGCGGCCGTACTCGCACAGGAGTTGGGGATCTAGGAGGGACAAACGCGGGGTGGTCCAGACCTATTGACCTATGGTCCAGACCTTTCTATTCTCGCGGCACCGTGCGAGGGCGTGAGGCTCAGTCACGCGCTCCCCCAACCCCACACAAGGAGGCGCAGCATGCGCTTCAGACACCGAGCCGCGGCAGGTTTCACGACCCTGTTGCTCCCACTGGCCGGACTGGTCGACCTCGCGAGCCCCGCCCAGGCCGCGACGTCGGCAGCATCGGCGACCGCCACCTACACCAAGGCCTCCGACTGGGGCACCGGCTTCGAAGGCAGGTGGACCGTCAAGAACACCGGTACCACCACCCTCAGCTCCTGGAACGTCGAGTGGGACTTCCCCTCCGGCACGTCCGTCACCTCGGCCTGGGACGCCGACGTCACCTCGTCCGGCACCCACTGGACCGCCAAGAACAAGTCCTACAACGGCACCCTCGCCCCGGGTGCCTCCGTCTCCTTCGGCTTCAACGGCGCCGGTTCCGGCTCCCCCGCCAACTGCAAGCTCAACGGCGGCAGCTGTGACGGCACCTCCGTCCCCGGCGACGCGGCGCCCTCCGCGCCCGGCACCCCCACCGCCTCCGCCCTCACCGACACCTCGGTGAAGCTGGCCTGGAGCGCGGCCACCGACGACAAGGGCGTCAAGAACTACGACGTCCTGCGCGACGGCGCCAAGGTCGCCACGGTGACCACCACGTCGTACACCGACACCGGCCTCACCCCTGGCACCGACTACTCCTACACCGTCCAGGCCCGCGACACCGCCGACCAGACCGGCCCCGTCAGCGGCGCCCGCGCCGTGCGCACCACCGGCGGCACGACCGAGCCCCCGCCCACCGGCGACAAGGTCAAGCTCGGCTACTTCACCGAGTGGGGCGTCTACGGCCGCAACTATCACGTCAAGAACCTGGTGACCTCGGGCTCCGCCGCGAAGATCACGCACATCAACTACGCGTTCGGCAACGTCAAGAACGGCCAGTGCGTGCTGGACGACGCCTACGCCGCCACCGACAAGGCCTACACCGCCGACCAGTCCGTCAGCGGCGTCGCCGACACCTGGGACCAGCCGCTGCGCGGCAACTTCAACCAGCTGCGCCAGCTGAAGGCCAAGTACCCGCACCTGAAGGTGCTGTGGTCCTTCGGCGGCTGGACCTACTCCGGCGGCTTCGGCCAGGCCGCGCAGAACCCGGCCGCGTTCGCCAGGTCCTGCAAGGCCGTCGTGGAGGACCCGCGCTGGGCCGACGTCTTCGACGGCATCGACATCGACTGGGAGTACCCCAACGCCTGCGGCCTGAGCTGCGACACCTCGGGCTCCGCGGCTTTCAGGAATCTGATGCAGGCCCTGCGCACCGAATTCGGATCGAAGTACCTGGTCACCGCCGCCATCACCGCCGACGGCTCCTCCGGCGGCAAGATCGACGCGGCCGACTACGGCGGCGCCTCGGCCTCCGTCGACTGGTACAACGTGATGACCTACGACTACTTCGGTGCCTGGGCGAACACCGGCCCGACTGCCCCGCACTCGCCGCTCACCTCGTACGCCGGCATCCCGACCGCCGGCTTCGACTCCGCCGACGCGATCGCCAAGCTGAAGGCGAAGGGCGTCCCCGCAGCCAAGCTGCTGCTCGGCATCGGCTTCTACGGCCGCGGCTGGACCGGCGTCACCCAGTCCGCCCCCGGCGGCACGGCGACCGGCGCGGCGCCCGGCACCTACGAGGCGGGCATCGAGGACTACAAGGTGCTCAAGACGTCCTGCCCGGTCACGGGAACCATCGCGGGCACGGCGTACGCCCACTGCGGCAGCAACTGGTGGTCCTACGACACCCCGGCCACGATCGCCGGGAAGATGAGCTGGGCGAAGAAACAGGGCCTGGGTGGAGCGTTCTTCTGGGAGTTCAGCGGTGACACCGCCGGCGGCGAGCTGGTGAGCGCCATCGACAGCGGACTGTCGTAGACCAATTCGACAGGTTAAGCAACGTTGACGCGTTGACCGGGCGGGGCCGCCTCCAGCCACGCGAGGAAACCGGTCAGCGCGTCTTCGCTCATCGCGAGTTCGAGGCGCGTGCCCCGGTGGAGACAGGTGAGGATGACGGCGTCGGAGAGCAGTGCCAGCTCCTCCTCGCCCTCGGGCAGCCGACGGCCGGCCACCTCGATCAAGGCACGCTCCAGGACGCGGCGCGGGCGGTAGGCGTAGGAGAAGACGCGGTACCACACCAGGCGGTCGCCGTTGTAGCGGGCGACGCCATAGCTCCAGCCCTTGCCGCTGGTGTCCGGTTTCTCGGGGACGTCCCAGCGCAGGGAGCAGTCGAACGTGCCGCCGGAGCGCTGGATGAGCCTGCGACGCAGGCCGAGGAGGAACAGCCCCAGTACCACCAGGGCCACGACGATTCCGCACACAGTCAGAGCGAGGACCATCGGCACCGACCTCCTCGTCTCCTAGGTACCTTCACTACAGGTAACGGAACGGAAAAAACATCCATATCTGCCTCAGCCGCGGCCGGCTCCGGATTGCTCCGGTGCCGGCCGCGGCTGAGTGACGTCATCGCATGGCGAGCGCTGGAATCAGCGCGCCGCCGCCGCACGCAGTCGTACGTCCGCGCGGCGCTCGGCGGCGGCGTCGCCCTCCGCCTTCGCGCGCTCCAGCTCCCGCTCCACGCGCTGGACGTCGATCTCGTCCGACAGCTCGGCGATCTCGGCCAGCAGCGACAGCTTGTTGTCGGCGAACGAGACGAAACCGCCGTGCACCGCGGCGATGACCGTTCCACCGTCACTCGTACGGATGGTCACCGGGCCCGACTCCAGCACACCGAGCAGCGGCTGGTGACCGGGCATGACGCCGATGTCGCCGGACGTGGTGCGCGCGACGACCAGGGTGGCCTCGCCGGACCAGACCTCTCGGTCGGCCGCGACCAGCGCGACGTGCAGCTCAGCAGCCAAGGTGGCTCCTCGGGTCACCACCCGGCGGGTCTGCCGGGTGTTGGTTACAAGTCTAGTGGGCGTGGCAGAGGGGGCGGGACGCGCCCGCCCCCTCACACGAACTCAGAGCTCAGAACTCAGAGGTTCGGGTTCAGGAGACGCCCAGCTCCTTGGCGTTGGCCTTGAGGTCCTCGATGCCACCGCACATGAAGAACGCCTGCTCCGGGAAGTGGTCGTACTCGCCGTCGCAGATCGCGTTGAAGGCCGCGATCGACTCGTCCAGCGGGACGTCCGACCCGTCGACGCCGGTGAACTGCTTGGCGACGTGGGTGTTCTGGGACAGGAAGCGCTCCACGCGACGGGCACGGTGGACGACGAGCTTGTCCTCCTCGCCGAGCTCGTCGATACCGAGGATCGCGATGATGTCCTGGAGGTCCTTGTACTTCTGCAGGATCGTCTTGACGCGCATGGCGGCGTCGTAGTGGTCCTGCGCGATGTAGCGCGGGTCCAGGATGCGGGACGTGGAGTCCAGCGGGTCCACGGCCGGGTAGATGCCCTTCTCGGAGATCGGACGGGAGAGAACCGTCGTCGCGTCGAGGTGGGCGAAGGTGGTGGCCGGGGCCGGGTCGGTCAGGTCGTCCGCGGGGACGTAGATCGCCTGCATCGAGGTGATCGAGTGACCACGGGTCGAGGTGATGCGCTCCTGGAGGAGACCCATCTCGTCGGCCAGGTTCGGCTGGTAACCCACCGCGGAGGGCATGCGGCCGAGCAGCGTGGAGACCTCGGAACCGGCCTGGGTGAAGCGGAAGATGTTGTCGATGAAGAACAGCACGTCCTGCTTCTGGACGTCACGGAAGTACTCGGCCATGGTGAGGCCGGCCAGCGCGACGCGCAGACGGGTGCCCGGGGGCTCGTCCATCTGACCGAAGACCAGAGCGGTCTTGTCGATGACGCCCGAGTCCGACATCTCCTCGATGAGGTCGTTGCCCTCACGGGTGCGCTCACCGACACCGGCGAACACGGAGACACCGTCGTGGTTGTTGGCGACGCGGTAGATCATCTCCTGGATGAGCACCGTCTTGCCGACGCCGGCACCACCGAACAGACCGATCTTTCCACCCTTGACGTACGGGGTGAGAAGGTCGATGACCTTGACGCCGGTCTCGAACATCTCGGTCTTCGACTCGAGCTCGTCGAAGTTCGGGGCCTTGCGGTGGATGGACCAGCGCTCGCCGTCGTAGGTCTCGTCGACGTTCAGCACCTCACCGAGGGTGTTGAACACCTTGCCCTTGGTGAAGTCGCCGACCGGGACGGTGATGCCCGTGCCGGTGTCGGTGACCGCGGCCTGGCGGACCAGACCGTCGGTGGGCTGCATGGAGATGGTGCGAACCAGGCCGTCACCCAGGTGCTGGGCGACCTCCAGGGTCAGGATCTTCTTCTCGCCCGCGTTCGCCGGGTCGGAGACCTCGACGTGAAGGGCGTTGTAGATCTCCGGCATCGCGTCGACGGGGAACTCCACGTCGACGACGGGGCCGATGACCCGGGAGACGCGGCCCGTAGCCGTGGCCGTCTCAACAGTGGTGGTCATTAGCGGTCACTCCCCGCGGTCGCGTCGGCCAGGGCGCTCGCGCCTCCGACGATCTCGCTGATTTCCTGGGTGATTTCGGCCTGGCGGGCCGCGTTGGCAAGCCGGGACAGCGTCTCGATGAGCTCTCCCGCGTTGTCGGTGGCCGACTTCATCGCGCGCCGCGTGGCGGCGTGCTTGGAGGCGGCCGACTGGAGCAGCGCGTTGTAGATCCGGCTCTCCACGTAGCGCGGCAGCAGGGCGTCGAGGACGTCCTCCGCCGACGGCTCGAAGTCGTACAGCGGAAGGATCTCGTCCTTCGTCGTCTGCTCCTGCTCGACCTCTTCGAGGCTGAGCGGGAGCAGACGGTCGTCGAGCGCCGTCTGCGTCATCATCGAGATGAACTCGGTGAAGACGATGTGGAGCTCGTCCACGCCGCCCTCCGCGGTCTCCTTCTCGATGGCCTCGATCAGGGGAGCCGCGACCTTCTTGGCGTCCGCGTACGTGGGCTCGTCGGTGAAGCCGGTCCACGACTCCGCGATGGTGCGCTCACGGAAGTTGTAGTGGGCGACACCGCGCCGGCCGACGATGTACGTGTCGACCTGCTTGCCCTCGCGCTCCAGGCGCTCGGTCAGCTGCTCCGCGGCCTTGATGGCGTTGGAGTTGAAGGCGCCGGCGAGACCACGGTCGCTCGTCAGGAGCAGCACCGCGGACCGGGTGACCGTCTCGGCCTGGGTGGTCAGCGGGTGCTTGGTGTTCGAACCGGTACCGACCGCCGTGACCGCGCGGGTCAGTTCCTGCGCGTACGGCGTGGAGGCCGCCACCTTGCGCTGCGCCTTGACGACGCGCGAGGCGGCGATCATCTCCATCGCCTTCGTGATCTTCTTGGTCGCGGTGACGGATCGGATGCGACGCTTGTAGACCCGGAGCTGGGCTCCCATGAGTCAGGTCCCTTCCTTACGTCACTTGGCGGCGGGCGAAGCGTCCTCGCCGAGCAGCTTGCCGTCCGAGGTCTCGAACTGCTTCTTGAACTCGGCAACGGCGTCGTCGATCGCCTGGATGGTGTCGTTCGACATCTTCGCGCCCTCCTTGATGGAGGTCATGAGGCCCTGCTCCTTGCGGTGCAGGTACTCGAGCAGCTCCTTCTCGAAGCGGCGGATGTCGGCGACGGGAACCTCGTCCATCTTGCCGTTGGTGCCGGCCCAGATGGAGACGACCTGGTCCTCGGTGGCCATCGGCTGGTACTGGGCCTGCTTCAGCAGCTCGACCATGCGCGAACCGCGCTCCAGCTGCGCCTTCGACGCGGCGTCCAGGTCGGAACCGAAGGCGGCGAACGCCTCCAGCTCACGGAACTGGGCGAGGTCCACGCGGAGACGACCCGACACCTGGCGCATCGCCTTGTGCTGCGCGGAACCACCGACTCGGGAGACGGAGATACCGACGTTCAGCGCGGGACGCTGACCGGCGTTGAACAGGTCCGACTCCAGGAAGCACTGGCCGTCGGTGATGGAGATGACGTTGGTCGGGATGAAGGCCGAGACGTCGTTGGCCTTGGTCTCGACGATCGGCAGACCGGTCATCGAGCCGGCGCCCATCTCGTCGGAGAGCTTCGCGCAGCGCTCCAGCAGACGGGAGTGCAGGTAGAAGACGTCACCCGGGTAGGCCTCACGGCCCGGCGGGCGGCGCAGCAGCAGGGACACGGCGCGGTAGGCGTCGGCCTGCTTCGACAGGTCGTCGAAGATGATCAGGACGTGCTTGCCCTCGTACATCCA
This sequence comes from Streptomyces sp. NPDC043427, assembly GCF_056436655.1. Taxonomy (NCBI): domain Bacteria; kingdom Bacillati; phylum Actinomycetota; class Actinomycetes; order Kitasatosporales; family Streptomycetaceae; genus Streptomyces; species Streptomyces sp. NPDC043427. The sequence continues at coordinate 98,114 of NZ_JBWKCC010000025.1, forward strand.
CTGCTGGCCGATGGCCGAGCCGGTGTACGGCGCCAGGTACTTGAAGCCGGCCGGGTCGGACGCCGGGGCGGCGACGATGGTCGTGTACTCCAGCGCGCCGGCCTCTTCGAGGGCGCCACGCACGGAGGCGATGGTCGAGCCCTTCTGACCGATGGCGACGTAGACGCAGCGGACCTGCTTCTTCGGGTCACCCGAGCGCCAGTTGTCGCGCTGGTTGATGATCGTGTCGACGGCCAGGGCGGTCTTGCCGGTCTGGCGGTCACCGATGATCAGCTGACGCTGGCCACGGCCGATCGGGGTCATCGCGTCGACGGCCTTGTAGCCGGTCTCCATCGGCTCGTGCACCGACTTACGGGCCATGACGCCCGGGGCCTGCAGCTCGAGGGCGCGTCGGCCGCTGGTCTCGATCTCGCCGAGGCCGTCGATCGGGTTGCCGAGCGGGTCGACCACGCGGCCGAGGTAGCCCTCGCCGACGGCCACGGAGAGCACCTCGCCGGTACGGGTGACCGGCTGACCCTCCTCGATGCCGCTGAACTCACCGAGGACGATGGCGCCGATCTCGCGCTCTTCCAGGTTGAGCGCGAGGCCGAGGGTGCCGTCCTCGAACTTCAGCAGTTCGTTGGCCATGGCCGAGGGAAGGCCCTCGACCTTCGCGATGCCGTCGCCGGCAAGGGTGACCGTACCGACCTCCTCGCGCGAGGCCGCGTCCGGCTTGTACGACTGGACGAAGTTCTCCAGCGCGTCCCGGATCTCCTCCGGCCGGATCGTGAGCTCCGCCATCTGGGTTCCCTGCTCTCCTTGTTGGGCCCGAAGTTTCACTTGGGGGGATGGGGGACTCCCCCCTGAACGAGGTGAATCCTCTGCACGGCCCAACTCGGGCCGTATTTCTACGTCTTGTTGAGTTGCTGCTAGCTCGCCATGCGGCGGGCGGCGTCGTCGATGCGGTCCGCGAGGGAGCCGTTGATGACCTCGTCGCCGACCTGCACCCGGATCCCGCCGAGGACCTCGGGGTCCACGTCGAGGTTGAGGTGCATCGTGCGGCCGTAGAGCTTCGCGAGGGCGGCGCCCAGGCGCTGCTTCTGCGGGTCGCTCAGCGGCACCGCCGAGGTGACGACGGCCACGACACGGTCCCGACGCTCGGCGGCGAGCTTGGACAGGGACTCGAGTCCCGCCTCCAGGCTACGTCCCCGCGGCGCGGTGACAAGGCGCGTCACCAGACGCTCGGTGGTCCGGGCGGCCCGGCCGCCGAGCAGGCTGCGCAGCAGCTCGGCCTTGGCCGAGGTGCTGGCCTTGCGGTTGGTCAGCGCGGCGCGCAGCTCGGTGTTCGAGGCGACGATCCGCCCGAAGCGGAACAGCTCGTCCTCCACGTCGTCGAGCGTGCCGGCCTGCTGCGCCGCCGTGAGGTCGGCGGTGCCCGCCAGCTCCTCCAGCGCGTCCACCAGGTCGCGCGACTGCGACCAGCGGGAGCGCACCAGTCCGGACACCAGGTCGAGGGTCTCCCCGCCGACCTGGCCGCCGAGCAGGCGCTGGGCCAGCTCGGCCTTGGCCTCACCGGCCTGCGCCGGGTCGGTCAGGACCCGACGCAGCGACACCTCGCGGTCGAGCAGCGCGGTGACGGCGGCCAGCTCGTCGGCGAGCTTCGCCGCGTCCACGGACGTGGAGTCCGTCAGCGCGTCGAGACGCTCGCGTGCGGCTGCCAGGGCCTCGCGGCTCGCTCCGTTCATCGCGTGGCCTCGGCCTTCTCCTCGAGCTCGTCGAGGAAGCGGTCGATGACGCGGCTCTGCCGGGCGTGGTCCTCGAGGGACTCGCCGACGAGCTTGCCGGCCAGCTCGGTGGCGAGCTTGCCGACGTCCTGACGCAGCGCGGACGCGGCGGCCTTGCGGTCGGCCTCGATCTGCGCGTGACCGGCGGCGACGATCTCCTCACGCTGCCGCTGGCCCTCGGCGCGCATCTCGGCGATGAGCGTCGCGCCCTGCTCCTGCGCCTCCTGGCGCAGACGCGCGGCCTCGTGGCGGGCCTCGGCGAGCTGGGCCTTGTACTGCTCGAGGACGCTCTGGGCCTCGGTCTGCGCGGCCTCGGCCTTCTCGATACCGCCCTCGATGGCCTCGCGACGCTCTTCCAGAACCTTGTTGATGTTCGGGAGGAGCTTCTTGGCGAGGAAGCCGAAGACGATGACGAAGGCGATCAGGCCGATGACAAGCTCGGGCCACGGCGGAATGAGAGGGTTCTCCTTCTCAGCCGCCAGAACCAGGAGGTTCACATCAGTGCCTTTCGTCGAATACGGCTGGTCTTGGGGTTCGTCTTAGTAGACGAACGGCATGACCAGACCGATGAGGGCGAGCGCCTCACAGAAGGCGAAGCCCAGGATCTGGTTCGCACGGATCAGACCGGCGGCCTCGGGCTGGCGGGCGAGGGCCTGGGTGCCGTTACCGAAGATGATGCCGACGCCGACGCCGGGGCCAATGGCGGCCAGGCCGTAACCGACGGAGCTGAGGGAACCTTCGACGGCAGCAAGGGTCTGGGACATGCCAGTTCTTCCTTCTCTGTACGGACCGGTGGGGGTTGGCCACCGGACGACTATGGGGGCGGTACGGGACGGCTCAGTGGTGTTCGGCGAGCGCGCCCTGAATGTAGGAGCAGGTCAGCAGGACGAAGACGTACGCCTGGACAGCCTGGATGAAGAGCTCGAAGGCGGTCATGACGATCGTCATCGCGAACGAGACACCGGCGTAGGCGATGCCGATGCCGTTCAGCATGTACCAGCTGGCGACCGTGAAGAGCACCAGCAGCGTGTGACCGGCGAACATGTTCGCGAAGAGTCGTACGGCGTGGGTGAACGGGCGGACGATCAGGTTCGAGAAGAACTCGATGGTCATGGCCAGCGGGAGCACCGCGCCGAGCGACTTGTCGTAGCCGGTGATGTTCTTCCAGGCCCCGACGAAACCGTGCCGCTTGAAGGTGAGCGAGACCCACAGGATGTAGACGATCAGGGCCAGGACCGCCGGATAGGCGATGATCGACGTCACCGGGAACTGGGCGACCGGGATGACAGACCAGAGGTTCATCATCCACACGAAGAAGAAGAGCGAGACGACGAGCGGGACGTACTTCTCGCCCTCCTTCTTGCCGATCGTCTCGTAGACGATGCCGCGGCGTACGAAGTCGTAGCCGGCCTCGGCGACCATCTGGAGCTTGCCGGGGACGACGCTCGGCCTGCGGAACGCGGTCCAGAAGAAGCCGACCACGATGATGGAACCGAGCAGAGCGAGGAGCATCGGCTTGTTGAAGTAGAAGCCGTTGCCGTCCGCGTCACCCATGAGCGGTTCGAACAGGAACGAGTGCAGGCCCGGCGACACTTTGTCGAAGCCACACCCGTCGAAGAGGTGGCAGTTCGTGTCGAAGGCGAGCACCTGCGTCGGGTCAGCACTCACCGCGGGCTCCTTCATCGTGGCGCATAGGTACGGCAACCTCGTTGTGTCGGCGCGGCGCACTGCCGCAGTTCGGCACGGGACTGGTGTTACGGATGTGGGGGCGGCTGAGGGGCATCTCGCCTCGCGCTTGAGCAGGCGTCAGCTCGGATGCCCGCGCCCGCGATGCCGCAGTTGGCACCGGACGATAGCAGGACTTCACGTGCGCCTTTATCCCGGCCCTACCTCTCACGACGAGTGCCCCGTCTTTTCGGGCCTGCCGCCGGTCGAGGAGGCGCCCGAATCGGGTTCGACGTAGAGGATCTTGGACTTCATGTGGGCACGCGTCTGCGCGGCGATCCAGGCGAGGGTGCCGGCGACGAGCGTGAGGGCGAAGACCCGGGGGTTGAACAGTGTCGTGTTCTTGAACGCGGCCAGGAAGACGAACAGCAGCAGGATCTGCGCCGCGTAGAGCATGAGGCCCATCGCCTGGAAGAGATGCGGAAGCGATTTGGCAGTGCGCTGCAGGACGTACAGACCGATCCCCATGAAGAGGATCACCACGAGCGTCGCGACGACCGCCCCGACCGCACCCTCGCCACCGGCCACGATCGCGCCGATGACGGCGGCGACAGCGCCGACGGCAGCTGTGGGCACAGCGGCCTGGGCCAGGATCCGGGCGTCATTTGACGGCATGGCGGCAACTCCGCTTTCACAGGGGGCAGGGGTGTCGTCATGGACGAGCGTAGTCCCCGGGGCGGAGTGCTGGAGAACTCGCGCCAATGGACCGTCGCACTGCGGTCCTTCGGCTCTGTCCGGGGTTCTCGTGAACGGTATCACAAACTATTTGATGAGGTCTTTACCTCGATTGTGTGCTCGCCGTCACACATGAGAGTGACAGTGCACGTCTGTGCAGAACCGGCGCCCTTTTGTCTGCTATAGGGGCGCTTTGCACCCCCATAGCTCCCCCACGACTTGGCAATGCTCTAGTCAGATTCTTACCTTGGGAGCCGCGAACGAGGGCCCACAGCAGTCGCTCCGTTGACTCCCGACACTCCCGCCACAACAGGCGTGCGCTCGTCCTCGACCGCGGCGGCCCGCTGCGCGGCGGGCACGGGCTCCGTCGCCGCGGCGGCCGAACCGCGGCGGCGGTAGCGCGGCGGCACGAGGTGCTCAGCCCAGCGCGGCGCACGCGGCGTGAAGCGCGGCAGCAGGAGCAGCGCCAGCCCCATCGCGCACAGGAAGACGATGCCCAGGACGATCCACATGGACGCCGAGTTGACGGAGTAGGAGAGCGCGCCGAACGCGATCAGCGCCGACCAGAAGTACATGATCAGCACCGCGCGGCTGTGCGAGTGGCCGATCTCCAGGAGCCGGTGGTGCAGGTGCCCGCGGTCCGCGGCGAACGGCGACTGGCCGCGCCAGGTGCGGCGCACGATCGCCAGGATGAGGTCGGCGGCCGGGATCGCGATGATCGTCAGCGGCATCAGCAGCGGGATGTAGACGGGCACCATCTGGTGCACCGCGTTGCGCTCGGACCCGGAGAACAGCTTCATCACGTCCGGGTCGACCTGCCCCGTGACCGAGATCGCGCCCGCCGCCAGCACCAGCCCGATGAGCATCGAGCCGGAGTCACCCATGAAGATCCGCGCCGGATGCATGTTGTGCGGCAGGAAGCCCAGGCACATGCCCATCAGGATCGCCGCGAAGAGCGTGGCCGGGGCGGCGGCCTCGATACCGTACGAGTACCAGATGCGGTAGGCGTACATGAAGAACGCGGTCGCCGCGATGCACACCATGCCGGCGGCGAGACCGTCGAGGCCGTCCACGAAGTTGACCGCGTTGATGGTGATGACGACCAGGGCCACCGTGAGCAGGGTGCCCTGCCACTGGGTCAGCGCGACCGTGCCGACCTTCGGGATGGGCAGCCACAGAATCGTCAGACCCTGCATGACCATCACACCCGCGGCGATCATCTGGCCGCCCAGCTTGATCAGCGCGTCGATCTCGAACTTGTCGTCCAGGACACCGATCAGCCAGATCAGCGCCGCCCCGGACAGCAGAGCGCGCGGCTCGTTCGACTTCTCGAAGACCTCGTTGAGGTTGGTGAGGTGGTCCGCGACCAGCAGGCCGGCGCACAAGCCGAAGAACATCGCGATCCCGCCGAGCCGCGGAGTGGGTTCCCGGTGCACGTCACGTGCCCGGATCTGCGGCATCGCTCCGGCCACGATCGCGAACTTCCGTACCGGCCCTGTCAGCAGATACGTCACCGCGGCCGTGACGCAGAGCGTCAGCAGGTATTCACGCACGGGCTTCCCCACAGGTCTCGCTGGCCATCTCAGCCCCACACCCTAGCGACGGCTGCATATGGTTGGGGACTTCCGGGTATCGACGATGGTTGCACGTGTGGCTGTGTACGGATGCGCGCCTACCCAGGTTCAGCCGGGATACGGCGGAAATCCCCCGGCGAGATCCCTCACTTCTTCACGTGCCCTCTTGGCCTCGACGTCCTCCCGCAGCACCCCGGCCACCAGCGCCGCGACGCGCTCCATCTCCCTCTCCCCCATGCCCTGCGTGGTCACCGCCGCCGTGCCCAGGCGCAGGCCGCGGGCGGCGTCGTGGGGCAGCGCACAGCAGTCCAGCACGATCCCGGCGGCGGCCAGCCGCCCGCGCGCGGCACGTCCGTCGACGCCGAGGGGCGCCGGGTCGGCGACGATGAGGTGGGTGTCGGTGCCGCCGCTGATGACGACCAGCCCCTGGGCCGCGAGACCGGCCGCGAGAACCCTCGCATTGGCGACCACCTGATGGGCGTACGCCGCGAACGCGGGTGTTGCCGCCTCCCCGAAGGCGACGGCCTTCGCGGCGATCGTGTGCATCTGCGCGCCGCCCTGGGTGAAGGGGAACACGGCCCGGTCCACGCGCTCGGCGAGTTCCGAACCGCACAGCAGCATGCCGCCGCGTGGCCCGCGCAGCACCTTGTGCGTGGTGGCGCACACGATGTCGGCGTACGGCACCGGACTGGGCGCCGCTCCCCCGGCGACGAGCCCGATCGGGTGCGCCGCGTCGGCGATCAGATGGGCGCCGACCTCGTCGGCGATCTCCCGGAAGAGGGCGTAGTCGATGTGGCGGGGGTAGGCGATCGACCCGCAGACGATCGCCTTGGGCCGGTGGTTGTGGGCCAGCGTCCGCACCTGCTCGTAGTCGATGAGCCCGCTCTCCGCGTCGACCCCGTACCCGACGAAGTCGAACCAGCGGCCGGAGAAGTTCGCGGGCGAGCCGTGCGTGAGGTGACCGCCGTAGGGCAGCCCGAGCGCGAGGACGGTGTCCCCGGGGCGCAGCAGGGCGGCGTACGCGGCGAGGACGGCCGACGAGCCCGAGTGCGCCTGCACGTTGGCGTGCTCGGCCCCGAACAGTGCCTTCGCCCGCGCCACGGCGATGCTCTCGGCGACGTCGACGATCTCGCAGCCACCGTGGTACCGGGACCCCGGATACCCCTCCGCGTACTTGTTCGCGAGCGACGAGCCCAGGGCCGCCAGCACGGCCGGCGAGGAGAAGTTCTCGGCCGCGATCAACTGCAGCGTCGTGGACTGCCGCTCACGCTCCCCGAGCAGGATGTCCGCGAGCTCGGGGTCCTGTCGGCGCAGGATGTCCGCCTCGATGGCAGGGGTGACCGTCATGGTGTGCTCCGTGCGTCGACGGTGACGTACGACCAATGTAGGCCGCCACCGCAAGCCCCGCCCGCTGTTGCCGGCGCTCGCCTACGCCCGGGCCCGCACCCCGGTCAACGCCGTCACCACCGGATCCAGCGCCTGATGTATCTCGTCCCCTACCGACCGGAAAAACGGCAGTGGCGCCCCATACGGGTCATACACCTCGTCCGCCTCGGCGGTGGGCGCCAACAACCACCCCCGCAACGCCGCAGCGGCCCGCACCAGCGCCCGCGCCCGCGCGACCACTCCGTCCTCCAACGGAGGCAACGTCGCCGGGTCTATCGCCCTCACCAGCCGCGTGAACTCCTTCAGCGTGAACGTCCGCAACCCCGCCGAATGCCCCATCGAGATCACCTGCGCCCGATGGTCACGCGTAGCCGTCAGCACCAGGTCCGCCATGATGACGTGCTCGTCGAGCAACTCGCGCCCGACGAACCCTGACGCGTCCGCGCCGAAGTCGGCGAGCACGGTCTCCGCGTTCGCCTCCATCGGCGCGCCCTCGTGGCCCCAGGTGCCCGCGCTCTCCACGATCAGCCCACCGCCGAGCACCCCGAGCCGCTGCGACACGAAATGCCGGGTCAGCCGCTCGGTGATCGGCGAGCGGCACACGTTGCCGGTGCTGACATGGAGGATGCGGAAGCTGTCGCGCGGAAACCCGAAAGTCGTCGTTTCCTCCGCCGTGCGTTCCCCGCTGCCTATGCCACGCCCCGTGTCAGGGGCTGTCAATTCGCCACCTCGAGGTCGGGTACGACCTTCCGCAGCTCGTCCGCGGAGATCGCGCCCTCACGCAGCAGCAACGGCACCTCACCACTGACGTCGACGATCGACGACGGCACGTTCCCGGGCGTCGGACCGCCGTCCAGGTACACGGAGACCGAGTCACCGAGCATCTCCTGCGCCGCGTCACAGTTCTCCGGCGCGGGATGCCCCGTGAGGTTCGCGGAGGAGACCGCCATCGGCCCGACCTCCGTCAGCAGCTCGATGGCGACCGGGTGCAGCGGCATGCGCACGGCAACCGTGCCCCGGGTGTCCCCCAGGTCCCACTGCAGGGACGGCTGGTGCTTGGCGACGAGCGTCAGCGCGCCCGGCCAGAACGCGTCGACCAGCTCCCAGGCCAGCTCGGAGAAGTCGGTGACGAGACCATGGAGCGTGTTCGGGGAGCCGATCAGCACAGGGGTGGGCATGTTGCGGCCCCGGCCCTTGGCGTCGAGGAGGTCGCCCACGGCCTCCTTGGTGAACGCGTCGGCGCCGATGCCGTACACCGTGTCGGTGGGGAGGACCACCAGTTCGCCACGGCGGACCGCGGACGCGGCTTCACGCAGACCGGTCACGCGGTCGGTCGCGTCGTTGGTGTCGTATCGCCGTGCCATTTAGCGGGCCTCCTCGTACACGTACTGCTGCGGGTGCTGCGGGTCGAAAGTCGGGGTCGCGTTCACGGCATCGCCCTGCGGGCCGTCGCGAAGCGCGGGCGGTTGTTGAGGTCGGGGTGATCGGCCGCGTCGGCCCAGCCCCGCTCCTCGGTGAAGATCCACGGAACCTGTCCGCCCTGGGTGTCCGCGTGCTCGATCACGACGACACCGCCGGGGCGCAGCAGCCGGTGCGCGGTGCGCTCCAGGCCGCGGATGAGGGCGAGGCCGTCCTCGCCGGAGAACAGGGCCATGTCGGGGTCGTAGTCCCGGGCCTCGGGGGCGACGTACTCCCATTCGGTGAGGGGGATGTACGGCGGGTTGGAGATGACCAGGTCGACCTGTCCGTCGAGGTCGTGGAAGGCGTCCCGGGCGTCGCCCTGGCGCAGGTCGACCCTGGACCCCTCCATGTTCTTGCGGGTCCAGCGCAGCGCGTCCTCGGACAGCTCCACGGCGTGCACCCGGGAGCGCGGGACCTCCTGGGCGAGCGCGAGCGCGATGGCGCCGGAGCCGGTGCACAGGTCCACGATCAGGGGCTCGACGACGTCCATCGCGCGGACGGCGTCTATGGCCCACCCGACGACCGACTCGGTCTCGGGACGTGGGACGAACACACCGGGCCCGACCTGGAGTTCCAGGTACCGGAAGAAGGCCCGCCCGGTGATGTGCTGCAGCGGCTCCCGCTGCTCACGGCGCGCGACGACCTCCCAGTAGCGGGCGTCGAAGTCGGAGTCCTTCACGGAGTGCAACTCGCCCCGCTTCACGCCGTGCACGAACGCGGCGAGCTCCTCCGCGTCGTTGCGCGGCGAGGGCACGCCGGCGTCGGCCAGCCGCTGGGTGGCCTGGGCCACCTCTGCGAGCAGCAGGCCTCGGGGGTTTGGGGGGCGTCCCCCAAATGATGGCTGCACGCAAGTCCTCCGTGTCGTACTCGTACGTACGCGTCTTACGCGTCTTACGCGGCCGCCAGCTTCGCCGCCGAGTCCGCGTCGACGCAGGCCTGGATGACCGCGTCGAGTTCGCCGTCCAGGACCTGGTCAAGGTTGTACGCCTTGAAACCGACGCGGTGGTCCGAGAGGCGGTTCTCCGGGAAGTTGTACGTGCGGATCTTCTCGGAGCGGTCGACGGTGCGGACCTGGCTGCGGCGGGCGTCGGCGGCTTCCCGCTCCGCTTCCTCCTGCGCGGCGGCGAGCAGCCTGGAGCGCAGGATACGCATCGCCTGCTCCTTGTTCTGCAGCTGGCTCTTCTCGTTCTGACAGGAGGCGACGACTCCGGTCGGGATGTGCGTGATGCGCACGGCGGAGTCGGTGGTGTTGACGGACTGCCCGCCGGGTCCGGAGGAGCGGTAGACGTCGATGCGCAGGTCGTTCGCGTTGATCTCGACGTCGACCTCCTCGGCCTCGGGGGTGACCAGCACGCCGGCGGCGGAGGTGTGGATCCGGCCCTGGGACTCGGTCGCGGGCACCCGCTGCACGCGGTGCACACCGCCCTCGTACTTCAGCCGCGCCCAGACGCCCTGTCCGGGCTCGGTGGCGCCCTGGCCGCCCTTGGTCTTCACCGCGACCTGGACGTCCTTGTAGCCGCCCAGCTCGGACTCGGTGGCGTCGATGATCTCGGTCTTCCAGCCGACGCGCTCGGCGTAGCGCAGGTACATCCGCAGCAGGTCGCCGGCGAACAGGGCGGACTCGTCGCCGCCCGCGCCCGCCTTGATCTCGAGGATGACGTCCTTGTCGTCGTTGGGGTCGCGGGGCACGAGCAGCAGACGCAGCTTCTCCGTCAGCTCCTCGCGGTGCTTCTCCAGCTCCTTGACCTCGGCGGCGAACTCAGGGTCGTCGGCGCCGAGTTCGCGCGCGGTTTCGATGTCGTCGCCGGTCTGCTTCCAGGAGCGGTACGTGGCGACGATCGGGGTGAGCTCGGCGTAGCGCTTGTTCAGCTTGCGCGCGTTGGCCTGGTCGGCGTGTACCGACGGGTCGGCGAGCTTCTTCTCCAGGTCGGCGTGCTCGGCGACGAGTTCCTCGACGGCCTCGAACATCTTTCGGCTCCTGTACTGCGGTGGAAAGGGAAGGCGGGCGACCAAAAACGCCGGTCCCGGCGCACGCCTCGACGGGCGCGCGGCCGTGGACCGGCGAAAAGGGGCTCGCTACTTCTTGGAGCCGGCGGCAGCCTTGCCGAAGCGGGCCTCGAAGCGGGCCACACGGCCACCGGTGTCGAGGATCTTCTGCTTGCCCGTGTAGAACGGGTGGCACTCGGAGCAGACCTCGGCGCGGATGGTGCCGCTCTCGATGGTGCTACGGGTGGTGAACGACGCGCCACAGGTGCAGCTGACCTGCGTCTCGACGTACTCGGGGTGGATGTCACGCTTCAAGGTGTCTCCTAGTTTCGGGAGGGCGCCGGGTCGCAACCGCGGGATACGGAAGCGTGAACCGGAGCCGACGTACCAGTCTGCCAGGACTGGGGCCATCCCCCAAAACCAGGGGGTGCGGTTGTTTGTTCCCGGCGTCGCTCAGGAACTGCTGACGACGCCCCCGGCCTCGCCGGTGGCCGTTCCCTTCGTGGCGCTCTTCGGGATCGGCCGGTCGTTCTTCAGGGCGTTCCAGACCAGCTGTGCCTTGGTCTTCTCGATGAGCACACGGTTGGGATCGGCCGGGTCGTACCGCACCGGCATCGTCACCATGTTCATGTTCGAGGCGCTGATGCCCTTCAGGCCATTGGCGAAGGACATCAGGGAGTTCAGGGAGCCGAGGTCGGAGTCGGTCGTGACGGCCTTGGTCGCGGTGTTGGCGAGGTCGTACAGCTTCGTGCCGTCGCTGAAAAGGCCGATGTGCTTGACCTGGTCGACCAGGGCCTTGATGAAGGCCTGCTGGAGCTGGATGCGGCCGAGGTCGGAGCCGTCACCGACGCCGTGCCGGGTGCGGACCAGGCCGAGGGCCTGCTTGCCGTTGAGCGTGTGCGTGCCGGCCTTCAGCTTCAGGTGGCTGTCGGGGTCGTCGATGTTCTTGGTGGTGGTGATCTCGACGCCACCGAGCTGGTCGATCAGCTTCTGGAAGCCGGAGAAGTCGACCTCGAGGTAGTGGTCCATACGGACGCCGGTGAGGGACTCCACGGTCTTCACCGCGCAGGCGGCTCCGCCGGTGGTGTACGCGGAGTTGAACATCACGTCGGGCGCGGCGTCGTGGCTGTCGCCCTTGGTGTCGGTGCACTGGGGGCGGTCGATCAGGGTGTCGCGCGGGATGGAGACCACGCTGGCCTTCTTGTGGCCCTCGTACACGTGGATGATCATCGCTGTGTCGGAGCGGGCGCTGCCGTCGTCGGTGCCGCCGCCGAGCTTCTTGTTGCCGCCGGCGCGGGTGTCCGAGCCCAGGACCAGGATGTTCTCGGAACCGTTGTCGGCCTTCTCGGGCCGGTCGGTGCCGAGGGCCTGGTCGATGTCGACGCTCTTGATGTTGCCGTTGAGCTTGAAGTACAGGTAGCCGGCACCGGTACCGCCCAGCACGACGATGCCCGCCGCGGTCCAGGCCGTGATCAGCAGGCCCTTGCGCCTGCTCCGGGGCTTGCGGCGCTGGCCCTTGGCGCGGTGACGCGGGCCGGCGCCACGGCTCGGTATGCCGGGATCCGGCGTGCTCTCGGCAGACATGTGCTCCTCGGTTTCGTCCGGTCGGTCACCCCCTGCGGTCAGGGTCTGGCCTGATGTGTCGGCACCTGTACCGCACATCGTCACTCCGTCCGGTCAGACGGCGAAACTCGGGAAAGGGTTGCACAACGGAATGTGTCCGACCTGTGGAGGATTGTGCACACAGCGTAGTCACCCGACCCGGCCCACACCTCCCTCACCTGCGGCTTCCCCCGCCGTGACGGCACTGCGCCCAGCAGCCCCCACCCGAGCCGCCTGTGGCAAAGATCTCCCAGTCAGCAAGCAAAAAAGGGGCCGCCCCCTGAGAACAGGGGGCGGCCCCGACGCGCCCCTCCAGGGGCGCGGGGAACTGCGCGAACAACCACACCGAACCCGCGGCCGACAAGCCACCGCGAGCTCAACGGCGACTAGTCACCGTTACCCGGCGTCGGCGTCGTCTTCTGGATCTGCATCAGGAACTCGGCGTTCGACTTCGTCTGCTTCATCTTGTCGAGGAGCAGCTCGACCGCCTGCTGCTGGTCGAGGGCGTGAAGCACCCGGCGCAGCTTCCAGACGATGGCGAGCTCGTCGGGGGCGAGCAGGATCTCTTCCTTACGGGTACCGGACGCGTCGACGTCCACCGCCGGGAAGATGCGCTTGTCGGCGAGCTTGCGGTCGAGCTTGAGCTCGGCGTTGCCGGTGCCCTTGAACTCCTCGAAGATCACCTCGTCCATGCGGGAGCCGGTGTCGACGAGAGCCGTCGCCAGGATGGTGAGCGAGCCACCGTCCTCGATGTTGCGGGCCGCACCGAAGAAGCGCTTCGGCGGGTACAGCGCGGTCGAGTCCACACCACCGGAGAGGATGCGGCCGGAGGCGGGCGCCGCGAGGTTGTACGCACGGCCCAGACGGGTGATCGAGTCGAGCAGCACGACCACGTCGTGGCCCAGCTCGACGAGCCGCTTCGCACGCTCGATCGCGAGCTCGGCGACCGTCGTGTGGTCCTCGGCCGGACGGTCGAAGGTCGAGGAGATGACCTCGCCCTTGACCGACCGCTGCATGTCGGTGACCTCTTCCGGACGCTCGTCGACGAGGACGACCATCAGGTGGCACTCGGGGTTGTTGTGGGTGATCGCGTTGGCGATCGCCTGCATGATCATGGTCTTGCCGGTCTTCGGCGGGGCCACGATCAGACCGCGCTGGCCCTTGCCGATCGGCGACACGAGGTCGATGATCCGGGTCGTCAGCACACCCGGGTCGGTCTCGAGACGCAGGCGGTCCTGCGGGTACAGCGGCGTCAGCTTGTTGAACTCCGGGCGGCCACGACCGTGTTCGGGCGCCATGCCGTTGACGGAGTCGAGACGCACCAGCGCGTTGAACTTCTCGCGCCGCTCGCCTTCCTTGGGCTGCCGGACCGCGCCGGTGATGTGGTCACCCTTGCGCAGGCCGTTCTTGCGGACCTGAGCGAGGGAGACGTACACGTCGTTCGGCCCGGGCAGGTAGCCCGACGTACGGATGAAGGCGTAGTTGTCGAGGATGTCCAGGATGCCCGCGACGGGGATCAGGACGTCGTCGTCGGCGATCTGCGGCTCGGGGGCGATGTCGTCGCGGCCACGGCGGCCACGGCGGTCGCGGTAGCGGCCACGACGGCCCCGGCGGCCACCGTCGAAGTCGTCGTCGTCCTGCGGACCGGCGTTGCGGTCCTGACGACCGCCGCCCTGCTGCTGGCTCTGCTGCTGACCGCGCTGCTGGCCACCCTGCTGGTCGTCGCCCTTACGGCGGTCACCGCGGTCACCACCGCGGTCGCCACGGTCCCCGCCGCGGTCGCCACGGTCCCCGCGGTCACGGCCGCGCTCGCGGCGGTCCCGGCGACGGCCCTCGCCGCCGTCGGCGTCGGCCTTGGCGTCGCCCTGCGGCTGGGCCGGGGTCTCGGCCTTGGCCTCGCTCTTCGCCTCGGCGGCGACCGTCTCGGGGCTGTTCGCCGGCGCGCCCGCGTCGGCGGTCACACGGCGGCGACGGCGCTCGGCGGGAGCCTCGTCGGCGGGTGCGCTCTGCTGCTCGGCCGGAGCGGAGGCCTTGGGGGACGGCTGGCCGGGGATCTCGATCTGCTGCTGGGCCACGGCCTGCTCGGCGGGGGCGTCAGCCGCCTTCTCCGCCTTCTTCACGGCGGCGGCCTCGCCCGTACGGGCCTTGGAGGTGGCGCGGCGCTTCGGCTTGGTCTCGCCGGCGGCGGTGTCGGCCTTCGCGGCCGGGGCGGCGCCTCCTCCCGCCTGCGCCTCCTTGATGACCTCGATCAGCTGGCTCTTGCGCATGCGCGCGGTGCCCCTGATTCCGAGGCCGGATGCGACCTGCTGCAGCTCGGCCAGCACCATGCCCTCGAGGCCGGTACCGCGGCGCCGCCGGGAGCCGGCACCGGTGGCAGGCGCGGAGGCGTCCGTGGCGGGCGCGGCAGCGGTCTCCTCGACACGTGCGCCCATCAGATCGGTGGTGTCGCTCACGAAGGGTCCTTCCCTGGAGCGGACGTCGGCCTGTCTGGCTCGGCGACCGGTTGTGCTGTCCGACTTCGGTCCTGTTGGTGTGGACGAAGCCGGGGCGGTGGTCCGCCAAAGCGGCGGAAGAGATTTCTGGTGATGGCGCTTCCTCGAGCCGTGGCACCCAGTGTCACGTGGCGTGGTAGCGCCAATTCCGGAGCGTGCCCAGTGGCCCGCTCAATGCCCGCATACGGCGTACTGCCCAGGTGCGACGTACGGAACACAGAGTGGCTTTTTGGGAGACTCCCGGAAGAATGTCTGTCCCGGACGGGGACACGAAGCACCTCGCCATGGTGGGGTCGGGTGCAGACTTGAGATTAACACTACCGGATCCAACAAACATTCCCCCTCTCGAAATCCGGCAACCGCCGGCTTCTACATGTCACTGGAGGTGGCGAGCGGCAGCACGCTCGCTCCCTGGGCGTCGAGGTCGAGCCGGTTCGCGGCCCACCCTTCGCCTGCCAGGTGGGACACCTTGTCGGCGCTGTCGCCGTCGACGAGCGCGAGCACGGTGGGTCCCGCACCTGAGATGACTGCCGGGACTCCGTCGGCCCGCAGCCGCTCCACCAGCGCGGCGCTCTCCGGCATGGCCGGGGCGCGGTACTCCTGGTGGAGGCGGTCCTCGGTGGCGGGCAGCAGCAGCTCGGGGCGCCTGGTCAGGGCCTCGACGAGCAGGGCCGCGCGGCCCGCGTTGGTGGCGGCGTCGACGTGCGGGACGGTGCGCGGCAGCAGTCCGCGCGCCGTCTCCGTGAGCACGGGCTTCCCCGGCACGAAAACCACCGGAACGATGGAATCGGCGGGCGTCATCCTGATCGCCCGGGCGGCGCCGGCCTCCATCCAGGAGAGCGTGAAGCCGCCGAGCAGACAGGCCGCCACGTTGTCCGGGTGGCCCTCGATCTCGGTGGCGAGCTCCAGGAGAGCCGTGTCGTCGAGCCTGGCCTCGCCGCCTATGGTCACGGCGCGCGCGGCGACGATGCCGGCGCAGATGGCGGCGGAGGAAGAGCCCAGGCCACGGCCGTGCGGGATGCGGTTGGCGCAGACGATCTCCAGGCCGCGCGGCTGGCCGCCCAGCAGGTCGAAGGCGGTGCGCAGGGAGCGTACGAGGAGGTGGCTCTCGTCGCGCGGGAGCGTCTCGCTGCCCTCACCCGCGATGTCGATGTGCAGCCCGGAGTCGGCCACCCGGACGACCACGTCGTCGTACAAGCCCAGTGCCAGGCCGAGGGCGTCGAAGCCCGGGCCGAGGTTGGCGCTGGTGGCGGGGACGCGCACCCGGACGGCGGCGGCGCGGAACGCTGGACCGGCCATCGCTCGATGACTCTCCTTGAGCTGCGTGAGTGTCGAATGACATTCGATACGTACGGGAAAACCCTCGGCCGCGAAGACGGCACAGCGCCGTGCCATGCGCGAGGGCATATGCGGCGGGCGGGTTCAGTACAGCCTATCGAAGGAAGGTTCTGTGGCGACATAGGGCGCACAGGAGGCGCACGATGCGTGTCGTCAGCCCCTTGTGCACCCTCGGAAGGGTTATCCCCTTGAACGCCCTTCCATGCCTCTGATCACCTCGGATTGTCTCTGATCCGAGCGGATCCGCCCTGAGCCGAGCAGATCCAGCGGATCCGAGCTGATCCGCCCTGAGCCGCTCTGCTCATCCGCCCTGAGCCGCTCTGCTCAGGCGAGGCCGAGGCGCTCGGCCGCCGTCGCCGCGTCGACCGGGACGGTGACCGGCTGCGGTGCCCCGGCGACGGCCCAGTCGGGGTCCTTCAGGCCGTTGCCGGTGACGGTGCACACGATCTTCTGCCCCGGGTCGACCCTGCCCAGCTCGGCGGCCTTCAGCAGACCGGCCACGGACGCGGCGGACGCGGGCTCCACGAAGACACCCTCCTGCGCGGCCAACAGCCGGTAGGCCCGCAGGATTTCACGGTCTGTCACCTCGTCGATGAGGCCTCCGGACTCGTCCCGCGCGGCCAGGGCGTACTGCCAGGACGCGGGGTTGCCGATGCGGATCGCGGTGGCGATCGTCGACGGGTCCTTGACGACCTCGCCGCGCACGATCGGGGCACTGCCGGACGCCTGGAAGCCCCACATCCGGGGCGTCTTTCCGGCCACGCCGTCGGTGGCGTATTCCGTGTAACCCTTCCAGTACGCGGTGATGTTGCCCGCGTTGCCCACCGGCAGGACGTGGATGTCGGGGGCGTCGCCCAGCATGTCGACGATCTCGAACGCAGCCGTCTTCTGGCCCTCGATACGTACCGGGTTGACCGAATTGACCAGCGACACCGGGTAGTTGTCGCTCAACGCGCGGGCCAGGGTGAGGCAGTCGTCGAAGTTGCCGTCGACCTGGAGGATCTTGGCGCCGTGGACGAGCGCCTGCCCCATCTTGCCAAGCGCGATCTTGCCCTGCGGCACAAGAACGGCCGAAACCATACCCGCGCGCACCGCGTACGCGGCGGCGGAGGCGGAGGTGTTGCCGGTGGAGGCGCAGATGACGGCCTTCGCGCCCTCCTCCTTGGCCCGCGTGATCGCCATGGTCATACCGCGGTCCTTGAAGGACCCGGTGGGGTTGGCACCCTCCACCTTGAGGTGGACCTCGCAGCCCGTGCGCTCGGAGAGCACCTGCGCGGGCACGAGAGGCGTGCCGCCCTCGCGCAGCGTCACGACCTGCGTGGTGTCGGATACCGGCAGCCGGTCCCGGTATTCCTCGATGATTCCGCGCCACTGGTGGGTCATTGCTGGTTACTCTCCTTCAACCCGCATGATGCTGGCGACACCCCGCACGGTGTCGAGCTTGCGCAACGCCTCGACGGTCCCGGTGAGGGCGGCGTCGGACGCGCGGTGGGTGACGACGACGAGGGACGCCTCGCCGTCCTTGCCCTGCTGCCGAACCGTATCGATGGACACTCCGTGCTCGGCGAACACAGTGGCCACCTGGGCGAGAACACCCGGTTTGTCGGCGACGTCGAGGCTGATGTGATAGCGCGTGACGACGTCGCCCATGCCCGAGACGCGCAGGGCAGCGTAGGCCGACTCGCCGGGCCCCGTTGCCCCGCTGAGCCGGTTGCGGCAGACGGCGACGAGGTCGCCGAGTACGGCGGAGGCCGTGGGGGCGCCGCCGGCGCCCGGCCCGTAGAACATGAGCTGCCCGGACGCGTCGGACTCCACGAACACGGCGTTGTACGCGCCGCGCACGGAGGCGAGGGGGTGGCTCAGCGGAATCATCGCGGGGTGCACGCGCGCGGTGACCGAGGCGCCGTCCTCGGCCCGCTCGCAGATGGCGAGCAGCTTGATGGTGCAGCCCATCTCCCGCGCCGAGGCGAAGTCGGCGGCGGTGACCTCGGTCATGCCCTCGCGGTAGACGTCGTCGAGGCGTACGCGCGTGTGGAAGGCGATCCCGGCGAGGATGGCGGCCTTGGCGGCGGCGTCGAACCCTTCGACATCGGCGGTGGGATCGGCTTCCGCGTATCCGAGCGCGGTGGCCTCGTCGAGGGCCTCCTGGTAACCGGCGCCCGTGGAGTCCATCTTGTCGAGGATGAAGTTGGTCGTTCCGTTGACGATGCCGAGGACCCGGTTGACCTTGTCACCGGCGAGGGACTCGCGCAGCGGCCGGATCAGCGGGATGGCGCCGGCGACGGCGGCCTCGTAGTAGAGGTCCTTGTCGTTCTCCTCGGCGGCGGCGTGCAGGGCTGCGCCGTCCTGGGCGAGGAGCGCCTTGTTGGCGGAGACGACGGAGGCGCCGTGCTCGAAGGCCGTGGTGATGAGGGAGCGCGCAGGCTCGATCCCGCCGATGACCTCGACGACGACGTCGATGTCACCGCGTTTGACGAGGGCGGTGGCGTCGGTGGTGACGAGGCTGGGGTCGATCCCCTCCCGCACCCGGGAGGGCCGCCGCACGGCGACACCCGCGAGCTCCACCGGGGCACCGATCCGGGCGGCGAGGTCGTCGGCGTGCGTCGTCATGATGCGCGCCACCTCTGAGCCGACCACTCCACAGCCCAGCAGCGCCACCTTCAGCGGACGCGTACGCATCATCCGACCTCGTTTCCTCATACCGTCTACGGTTGCACCAGTCTCACTCACCGGACGGGAGTTTCTATCCCATGTCCGGATTGTGAGACGTCGATTTCATTTGTACCGGGGTGGAAGACCGTAGATCTTCCACCCCTTTCTTTCTTGCTCGTTGACGACTTGCTCGTTGGTGTCTTGCTCGTTGGCGTGATCACCCGACGTCGAGACGCAGGAGGTCCTCCTCGGTCTCGCGGCGCACGATCACGCGGGCCTCACCGTCGTTCACGGCGACGACGGGCGGGCGGAGCACGTGGTTGTAGTTGCTCGCCATGGACCGGCAGTACGCACCGGTGGCCGGTACGGCGATGAGGTCACCCGGTGCCAGGTCGGCCGGCAGGAACGCGTCCTTCACGACGATGTCGCCACTCTCACAGTGCTTGCCGACGACTCGCGCGAGCATCGGCGGGGCGTCGGAGGTGCGGGAGACGAGGGCGACGCTGTACTCGGCGTCGTACAACGCGGTGCGGATGTTGTCCGACATGCCGCCGTCCACGGAGACGTACGTCCGCAGCCCGTCGAGCGGCTTGATGGTGCCGACCTCGTACAGCGTGAAGGCGGTCGGCCCGACGATTGCGCGCCCGGGCTCCACGGAAATGCGCGGCGTGCGCAGCTTGGCGGCATCGCACTCACGGCTGACGATCTCGGTGAGTGCCTTGGCGATCTCGTGCGGCTCGCGGGGATCGTCGTCGCTGGTGTACGCGATCCCGAGCCCGCCTCCGAGGTCGATCTCGGGCAGCTCGACCCCGTGCTCGTCCCTGATGTCCTTGAGCAGTCCGACCACCCGGTGCGCGGCGACCTCGAACCCGGACATGTCGAAGATCTGCGACCCGATGTGGCTGTGGATCCCGATGAGTTCGATCCCGTCGAGCTGGAGGGCCCGGCGCACGGCCTCGGCGGCCTGCCCGCCCGCAAGCGGAATCCCGAACTTCTGGTCCTCGTGGGCGGTGGCGATGAACTCGTGCGTGTGCGCCTCGACGCCGACGGTGATACGGATCTGCACGCGCTGCCGCTTGCCGAGGGACTCCGCGATGTGCGCGACGCGGACGATCTCCTGGAAGGAGTCGAGGACGATGCGCCCGACGCCCGCGCTCACCGCCCTCTCGATCTCGTCCGTGGACTTGTTGTTGCCGTGGAAGGCGATGCGGTCGGCGGGCATGCCGGCGGAGAGGGCGGTGGCGAGCTCGCCCCCTGAGCACACATCCAGGTTGAGCCCCTCCTCGTGCAGCCAGCGCACGACGGCACGGGAGAGGAACGCCTTCCCGGCGTAGAAGACGTCGGCGTCGGTCCCGAAGGCGCTGCGCCAGGCGCGGGCGCGGGCGCGGAAGTCGGCCTCGTCGAGGACGTAGGCGGGGGTCCCGAACTCCTCGGCGAGCCGGGTCACCGGGAGCCCGCCGACGGTGACGACGCCTTCGGGATCCCGAGTGACGGTCTGCGCCCACACCTTGGGATCGAGGGCGTTGAGGTCGGCGGGCGGGGCGGTGTAGTGGCCCTCGGGGAGGACGTCGGCGTAACGGGGCCCGGCGGGGTGTGCGGAACGGCTCATGTCTGACGTGTTCTTTCAGAGGTGGTCGGGTGCGTCGATGCCGAGCAGGGACAGGCCACCGGCCAGCACCGTCCCGGCGGCTTCGGCGAGAGCGAGCCGGGCACGGTGGGCGGCCAAGGGTTTCTCCTCACCGCGCGGCAGAACGGCGGGCAGAACGCCCAGGACGCCATCGGCGACGGTGACGAGGTGCCGGGCGAGACGGTGGGGCGTACGGTGCGCTGCCGCTTGGGCGAGGACGCGGGGGTGGTCGGCGAGGGCGGCGAGGAGAGCGGGGGCGTGGAGGCCTCCGGGCACCGGGCCGGGGTGGGCGGTGAGCCCGAGGCCGACTCCCTCGGCGGCGTCGGCGTTGGCAGCGTCGGCGTCGGTGAACCCGAGGTCGGCGGTGAACCCGAGGTCGGCGGCGTTGCGGCTGGCGGCCCGGGTGCGGGCGTGCGCGTACCGCACCCGGAACAGGGGGTTGCTCTCCCGCTGGACGAGGTGCTCGGCGCTGATACGGGGCCGGTCGTGCGGGGCGGGATGGAGCAGGGCCCAACGGGCGGCATCGAGCCCGAGCGGGGCGGGGTCTTCGGGAGCCGGCACAGGCCGCAGATTGACGGGCTCCCGGTGCTCGACTTCCACCCGCCCGCCCTGCGACCCGACGATCCGGGTGAGCGAGTCGGCGAGAACCTCGGCACGGATCTCGTACGGCACGCGCAGCTCGACGAGGTGCCCGGCGAGGGCGTCGGAGTACCCGTAACGCTCGCCTTCATCGAGAACCCGCTGGACGACGGCGTAGGAAGCGGACCGCTCAAGATGGATGTTGAGGAACCCGGGCCCGGTGATCTCGACATCGCCGACGCCCTCTGAACGGGCAAGGTAGGGCCGGAGCACCTCAGCGACGCGGCGGGGCGGCTGCCCTGCGGGGCGGGCGAGCTGCAGGGCGACGTTCGTCGCGTAGTCACCGCAGCCCCCGGGGCCCGGCGGAGTGACCACGACTCGTTCCGGCACGGTCACATTCAGTTCCCCCTGGTCGACAGCGCGACGCACGGCGTGCAGCACGGTGCGCGAGAGCTCGACGGGAGTCACGGGACAAGCGTAGGGGAGGAGGGGGTCGGGTAGGCGAGCCGGTTTGGGGAGGGTCCGGGATGTGGACAGAGGGGAGGGGGTGCGAGCGCGAAGGAGCGGACAAAACGCGAGCCAGGCTGCTCAAGCAGCCCGCACTACCTCTTGATCAACCACCGGCTCGCCCGGCCCGCTCGGCCTCACCCGCCCCGAGGACGTCCCCGAACGCCCCCTCACCACTCCCCCCGTCGACACGCCCCTGCCTCCGCTCCACCAACTTCCGTACGAGCCGCACGAGTTCGGCAGGCTCGAAGGGCTTGGCGAGGAAGGCGTCGACACCGACATCGAGCCCTGCTTCGATCTCGTACTGGGTGCAGGCACTGATGATGGCGAGAGGCACATGCCGGGTCCGCGGATCCGCCCGCAGCCGGGCAGCGGTACTGAGCCCGTCCAGTCGAGGCATGACGACATCGAGGGTGATGGCATCGGGCCGCACCTGATGAACGACATCAAGACACTCGGCACCATCGGCCGCGGTCACGACCTCGAAGCCCTCCAGCTCGAGATTGACCCTGATCAACTGCCGGATGACCTTGTTGTCGTCCACAACAAGCACCCGACCCGACGCGCCTGGCACAACTCGAGAGTAGGTCGGGACCGGCCACCGCGTCCGCGTTTTCCCTACTTCCACTCCAAGGGAGCGAACGGGAAGGGGGCGTGGGCAGAACACAGCGACGAGCACGGCACTCCCCGGGGGAAAACCCGTTCCTGATCACCCCGACAGAGCTGGTAGTGTTCTACCCGTCGCCGCGAGCAAGCAGCCCGCACCCGACACGCCCCCGTAGCTCAGGGGATAGAGCAACGGCCTCCGGAGCCGTGTGCGCAGGTTCGAATCCTGCCGGGGGCACTCGCCGGTCAGAAAGTTGAAACTGTGACCTGACCAGGGCGGATGCCGACACGAGAGAGCGGAAGTCAGTCTCACTGACTCCCGCTCTTTCTCGTTGCCTCTCACTGATCGCGCACCATCTGCGATACATCCGACACACTCACGCACCCCTCACGCGTAGGGCGCCCCCTGACGTCGTCGGAGACTGTGCGGAAGGATGTGGACATGCCCAAACCCAAGAGCTTCACAGCGTGGTTGAAGACCCAAACCGATCGCGAGAGCGGCATTGGCGACCTCGCCCGCGATGTCGCCAATGATCCCGACTGGCCCTCACGGAAGGGGCGGCCGGGTCAGCGCGCCTATCTCGAAGAGTGCGGCGCCGTCCCAGCTGCCATCAAGATGTTCGAGAACGCCTGGGTGCGATACGAGGCGTACCGGGATGCGCTAGGCGATGCCTGAGCCGTTTGGCCACTCGCTGCACCTCTGGCGCTAGTGCCCTGCGCCGGAAGTTCCTAGGCAGTTTCAGTTGAGCCGCGACGATCAACGCGCCTGGTCGGCGGCGGGAATCCGACCGCCGAGACGAGACAGGTCTACCGACGGATTTCAGGCGCAGGACACTAGCTGATCACGACCATCGCGGCGTTGCATGCGTTGAAGATTCGCCGCAACATGGATATAGGAGTTGGTCAATCACCCTCCATGATTCGAGGAGGCGGGATGAATCCTGTCTGGCGACAAACTCGGCGACTTCGGGGCTTGTATCGGGGAGCTATTTACTACGCGTACAACCCTCGCGAATGCCCGCACAATCGCAAGAAGGTCATCTACAGGGCTGAGTGGGAACTCGGGCACGAAGAAGGAAGCGGCAATTGGCACACTGCAACCCACCTTAGATGTAAACAGTGCGGCGCCGGATGGGAGATAGAGGATGGGGTTGAGCGTCCGCTCTACTACTAGTGTCCTGCGCTGGAAGTTCCTAGGCAGTTCCGGTTGAGCCGTGGAACGGTCAACGCGGGCGGCCCGAGTCTCCCGGACCGCCCTCGTAGGGCGGTGACTTCTATGCAGAGTCTCCGTCCTCCTCCAACGCCTTTGTGATCTTCGCGTTAGCGGCTTCCTCGTGACCGTCGATGCAGCCGTGATAGCGGCGGTGGATCACCTCGGGAGAGTTGCCTACTCGCCGGGCTACCTCGGCGATCGGCACCCCCGCGTTCAGCCATCGCGTGATGCACGCGTGCCGCAGGTCGTAGGGGCGTCCGGCCAAGGGCGATTCGACTCGCTCAGGTGGGAGCGCGTACTCCCGCGCTTCCTCCCACACCCGCCAGTAGGTAGATGAGCCGACCACGCCCCCACGCTCGTTGCCGAACACTCGTCCTTCCTTGGCCGTGCCGAACGTGTCCAGGTGAGTCCGCAGGATCGCTACAAGGACGGGGGGGATAGGCACCGGTCGGTCGCTCTTGGCCTCCCGCGCCTTGAGGCCACGCCGGTCGTGACGCTCCCCGGAATCGGTCCACTGCTTCCCGGACACGGGACGCGTCTCCCGGAGCGTCAGCGTGCCCCATCCTGCGTCCGGGAGATGGCAGTCAGACCGCCTCAGTCCGACCGCCTCCGCCGGCCGCAGACCTGCGTAGTACAGGACTGCGTAGAAGGCGACCAGACGCCTTCCGCGGCATCGATCCCACGATCCGACGTAGGAAACTGCCGCGAGCAACTGACGGGCCTGTAGGGCGTTCACGAGGACGCGCCGGTCTACCACGTCATTGGAGCCGACGTGCTTTCGCCGGGCGCGCTGAAGCGGGTTCTCCAAGATGTCGCCCGCGACCACCGCGTGTTCGAGAGCCGTGTTCAGTGCTCGGCGGCGGCGCCTGTATGTGTCGCCCGCCGCAGGGGTGCCGTCCAGCTTGTACCCGAGGCGATAGAGCACGTCCTCGAACACCGCAGGGTCTGCCACATCGGCCACCGGACGATCCGTCGTCGTGAGCCAGTCATACGCGGCTTTGAGGTCGGCCGGCGGATCCTCCCCCGCATTCGCGGGCACAATGCCCCACCGGAAGGCCAACCGCAATTGCTCATCCGAGGGAACGCCATCCCCGCGCTTGACCATGGCCAGCGTCACGGCTGCAAGACCGTCCGCCATGCCCTCTCGGGTCTTGGCCGCGCTCGTACGCCACCGCCCGGCGACGTATTGGCGGCAGAACTCGAACCACCGCAACGGCGGTTCTTCTTCTGCAGCTTTCGCCGCTTCCGCTGCCGCGCGGACTTCGGACTCAGGCTGTCCGCTTGCAATCTCGAAGGCCTCGCCCCGGCGCATTGCCTGACGCAATTCCGAGCTTCGGTTTTCGGCCAGCGCCGACGTGGCGAACGTCGCGCTACTCACCTTCCCGCCTACGACCCATCGCAGTTGGTACGGACGCGCTTTCCGATTGACCTTCGTGACCTTCCACAGCCGGATATCGAGGGAATACCCCGGCTTCGCCTCCCCGTGCGGTCGGAGAACAGGAGCGTTGTCATCCGTGCTCACGCAGCGTCCTCCCGCTCCGTAAGCCAACGCTCGTACTCCGACCGCCGGATCCGTACGTCGCCGTTGGGGAGTTTGATTGCGCGGGGGCCTTTGCCGAGTTGGCGCCACCGGTAGAAGGTCGATGGGGCGACCTTCAGATCGGCGATGACTTCTTGGACGGTCATCTTTTCGTCCTGCGTACGGGCGCTCATTCCCTCTCCGCATCGGCTTCGTCCGCACCGGACAGGCCGGACAGCTCCAATTCCGACTGTCCGGGGTGTTCGTGCTGGTCAGATGGGGTAACCGGACAGCCGGACAGTGCGGACACCTCTTGGGCGCCCTGTGTCCGGGTGTCGGTGTCCGGGTAGTACCGGCCGCTGGGGTCCTTGGTGAGCTGTCCGGCGTCGGCCATGCGGTTGCAGGTGCGCCTGATCGTGTCCAGGTCGACGTTCGGCAGTTCGCCCGCCATGTCCTTCGGCTTGGCGCCGGGGTGAGCGCGGACGTAGCGCAGGATCGTGGCGCGGGTGTCGCCGACGGTGTGGTCGGACGCCGGGCCGTCCAACAAGTGCCAGGCTCCGGAGGCCGGTTGGAAGCTGAGGGCGTACTCGGCTTCGTCCACGTCGCGGCCGGTGACGTGCAGGATGCCGTCTGCTTGGCCGCGCGCTCGCTTCAGTACGAGGGTGGCGTCAGCGGCTCCGGCGATCCCGTTGGTGCCGGAGACCTCGGTGAGGAAATCATCGGAGCCCGCCTTACGAACGTGGTGGACAAGGACGACAGCCACGCCGTAGTGGTCGGCGAGCCGCTTGGCGTAGCCGACGGCGACATAGTCCGCGTCGTAGGCCGAAACACTGGCCGGGGCCTGGCCACGCATCTTGGCGAACACGTCGATGACGACCATGCGCGCGTCGGGGTTGCGCTCCAACCATTGGGCGATGGCCTCGGTGCCGCCCTGGGGGAAGGGCGGGCATTCGGTGACCAGGGTCAGGCCGGCGGGCGCTGACTGGCCTCCGAGTAGCTTGCCCATGCGGGTCTGGAGACGGCGCGGGGTGTCTTCCAGGGCGAGGTACAGGACTGGTCCGCCCTCGACCGGTACGGAGTCGAAGGCCTGGCCTCCGGCCGCGACGGCGAGGGCGAGACCGAGGGAGAGCCAGGATTTGCCGACCTTGGGCGGTCCGGCGAGCAGGCTGACGCCTTCGGCGAGGATGCCGGGCACGGCCCATTTCGGCTCGGGGAAGTGCGCGGCCATGAGCTGATCGGCCGTCCACGCGGTCCGCGGGCGCTCCCGCTTCGGCGGCGCTATGGGCGCCGGTTCGGGGTCGCTGGGCACGGAGTACAGGTGCAGCGGGGGGATGGGGTTGGCGCTCATGCTGTGACCGTCCGGGGGCGCCGGGCTCCGGCCCGCAGGCCGGAAGCGATGGTGCGTCGGGCCTCGCGCTCGCCTTGGCCGACTTGGAGCGCGGCGGTGAGAAGCCAGCCGGTGACGTCGGCTTCGCTCAGCTCACCACCGGAAACGAGCTGTCCGAGAGCGACCGCAGCGATGTAGAGCGCGTTGTTGTGCTCGTGCGGGCCGGAGCCGATGACCCGCTCCACTTCCCCGTTGATCGCAGAGCGGAGGAAAGCGGTGCGCCGTCCGTGGCCGGTGAGGGCAACCGTGATGGGTGTCTGCGGGGGCAGCGGGGCCGGGCGCAGGAGGTCGGCGAGCCAGCCCGGCAGGGGTGCCACGGGCCGATGGTGGGTGACCTTGTACGGGTGTCCGGCGACGGTGCTGCCCGCGCCGACCACGAGTCCGCCCCATGCGCGGGTGTCGACCTTCCACCCAAGGCCCCGAGCGCTGTCCCCGGCGGTGTTACGCAGGGGCTCACCCTCAGGTGCGAGGAAGTACAGGTGGGTGCCGCCGCTCCGAGTGCGGACGGTGTACGTGTCGCCGGGGAAGGGCTGGCCGTGGCGCGTGCAGAGCACGGCGAGTACGTCGGCACCGTCGGTGACGCCGTGCCGGGACCAAGCGGCCGGCGGGGTGTCGCCGGGGTGCTTGGGCTTGTCCAGGTCGATGACGACCAGGCCGGAAGGGCCGGTAGCAATACCGACGTTGAAGGCGCCGACGGACCACGCACGGGTGATGCGCTCCGGATCTGTAGTGGCGCGGGTCTCCCAGTCAGAGACGGCCGGGCGCTTGTCGCCGGGGATGAGGGGAAAGACGCGCCAGTCACGCGACGCTGCGTCAAGCGCGGCGGTGAGCTGGGCAGAGCCGTTCGGGTACGGCATGCTGAGGGTTCTCCTGTTCTGTCTACGGACGGGCAGGGAGAACCGCGGCGGCGGGCGACCTTGCTGGGGAGTCCCGCCGCCGCGGCGTTGCTACTGCTTCTTGGCCCAAGCGGCGTACTGCCGACGGACGTAGTCGCGGGGGTGGTCCGTCACCTCCGCGCCGTCCAGGGCGATCAGGGCGCGCGCGATGTAGACGGCCTGTTCGTCGGGGTGGAAGCGGTCGCCGACGGCGGCACGGCGCAGCCACCATTCCCGGTCGCACTTGCCGGTGTTGGCCTGCGAGATCAGCCAGTCCGTTTCGACACGCTGGTCGGGTGCGTCGGCATATGCCGGGTGGCTGCGGGCGAGTTCGTGTTCAACGACGTCGGGGCTGGGCTCGCGGTGGTCGGCGGTGACGTAGAGGCGCCGCTTGCCCCCGTCACGGGTGGGGCGGTCGCGGATGGCACCGAGGGCGAACGCGTGATTCAACGCTGCGGTGACAGTGGCCGTGTCGGCGGGGTCGCAGATGATGCGGATCTCGAACATGCCTCTCCTGCTGGTCAGGTGTGGAAGTGGTTGCGCTTGATGACGGCCTTGCGGATGTTCACGGTCGTGCCGCCCTTGTGGCCGCTCGCGCTGAACACCTGCACGGCGACCCATCCGCCGAAAGTGACGGCGGCGAGGATGACCAGCTGGGTGACCAGGGCGGTGAGGGCGGTGATGAACGTGGTGAGCAGCAGCAGCCCGCCGCACACGGCGAGGAACCCAACGCCCCCGAGGGCGACGTTCACCGCCGCGCGGGAGACCGCCGGCTTGGCGGCGAACGGTTCGGGTTGTACAGGAGTTACGGCGTAGCCGGTGACGACACGGCCGTCCGGGAGGACGACGCTCGCCACGGACGGGATCGTGCCGGGCTGGATGGGCACGACTGGCGTCGGGTGCGCGGGCGTGATCGGGGTGGGGTGGTGGATTTCCAGGGCCGTCGGTTCGGCCGAAGTCCCGTAGCGGGTGGGTTCGTTCACGGTCGTGGTCCCTTTCTCAGCCGATGTCGTTGAGGGCGGCGGCGAACGCCTCAACGAGGTTGTGGATGGGCTCGTAGGCGCCGGTCCCGGCGGTGAAGAACCCGAACATGAACAGCACCAGGGCGGCGCCGCCGCCCGCGGACTTGGTCTTGACGGCGAATGCGGAGGCGGCGCCGAAGAGCAGGACGGCGGAGATGTTGAGGATCATCGGGTTCGGATGCCTTCCGGGCGAGGGGTGTCGGTGCCGGCGCGGTAGATGCGCGCCCAGCGGTTGTAGAGCCAGCGGCCGACGCGTATGCGCTTGCCGGTGGCCTTGCAGCGGCGGCAGTCCTTGCCGCGCTTCAACCGGCCCTTGCGGTCGGTCTTGAGCGCGTGGCCCATGCCGCGGCACTTGCGGCAGTCGCCGAACGGCGAGGCCGCACACAGCCCGCCGTAACTGAATGTGACGATGAACAGGCAGGCGATAGCAAGGATGGTGGGGGTCATGAGATGCCCTCCGGGCGGAGTTTCGGGGGTTTCCGCAGGTGGGCCGCTATCCGCTAGCGGCCTGATCAAAGGCGGTTTGGGGCGCTAGCGGGGCCGCTAACGTTAGCGGGGCGTGCCGCTAGCGCTAGCGGCCCCGGACCGTCAGCTCACGCCCCGGTTTCCGTCACGCTCCGCAATCGCGGTGACGATGTGGGCGCGGACGATGCCGCGGCGGTTGACGACCTTGCCGTCCACCCGGCGGCCGATCTGCACGGTGTCGATGCCGTGCGGCTTGAGCGCGGCGGCGAGGGATTCGGCGTCCCACCCGCCGTAGACGTCCTCGCGCAGCTCGGCGAGCCGGGCCACGACCGTCTCGGACCACACCTTCGACTCGCTCGCCGGGACGACGGCGAGGATGTCGGCGAGCAGGTCGTAGGCCGGACCGGTCACTTCCTCGGGGGCCTCCCCGAGCGCGTGACCGGTGAGCAGTCCGGCGGTTTCGCGGGCCCTGCGGGCACGGGCGGCGATGACTGCGGCGCCGGGGGCGTCCACGAAGGTGCCGTAGACGATCCGGGCGTCGGCGCCCTCGCCCACGAAGTAGTGGATGCCCTTGTCACCCCACGCGAACATGGTCGCCCGCACCCCGCGCCGGTAGGCGGACGTGCCCAGCACCATGTCGTTCTCCGTCTGGCCCATGACCTTCAGGCACCACCGGGCCGACGCGTTCGCGCTGATCCCGGTGGGCAGCGACTTGGCGTCCGGGCGCTGCGTGGCCAGCAGCACCACGATGCCGGTGGCAGGTCCCCGCTTGACCAGGTCGGTGGCGATCTCCTCGAACTCCTTGCCGTGGTCGGGGTGCTCGAACAGCACCTGGCACTCATCCACCCCGACCACGATCGGGTGCAGCCCGAGCGACCGCTTGTCCGCGAGTGCGCTGGTGACCTTCGACTCGGGGCAGATGTCCCGGGGCAGGGAGCGGATCACCTTGGTGCGGCGGCGCAGTTCCTCGCGCAGCGCACGCCAGTCGGCGAGCGCGTACAGGATGGATTCGTCGTCGTCGCCGGCGGCGTGCCGGTGGGAGACGGCGTCGCCGACCGGGTCCAGGTCGCCGGTGCCCTTCATGTCGTAGGTGTGCAGCTCCGCCCGCGGATCCAGCGCCGCGATGAGCAGCAGCAGGCGCAGCAGGAACGTCTTGCCCATGCGGGGGATGGCGCCGATCACCCCGGCGATGTACATCAGGGTCACGTCCACCCAGCGCCCACGCTGGTCAGTGCCGTAGGCGACCGGCTTGAACAGGTCCACAGCGCCCGCCTTGGCAAGAGGCCACTGAGGCTTCTTCGACTGGGCCAGATCCTGGTCACCGACCCACAGCACGAGATGCCCGGTGTGCTCCTCGGCGACCGCCTCGGGCCACACGCAGCCCAGCGGGCGGCGCAGGCCAGAGGCGAGACGCTCGCGGCGCTCGATGATGTCCGTGACCGTCACGCCGAAGGGGAGGTTGCCCTGGGCGCGCCATCCGGGGCCGTCACGGGTGATCGGGGCGGTGAACTCGAACCCGTCCCGCCCCTTGGCCTGCGCCTGGTTGATCGCCGGAATGCCCAGCGCACCGAGGGCGCGCAGCACGATGTCACTGGTGAGCTTGGTCGCCTTGGGCAGTTCCACCGCCCGGTGGACGACCGGAGCGTCCGCGCGGCGGCCGACGACTCCAAGCGCCATCACCAGCGCGGTCACCGACACGGCCTGAAGCCAGTCGGGGGCGAGCACGTACATGGCCAGCGCGGTCGCCAGACCAATGAACATGCCCAGCACCGTGACCAGGGTCCGCAGCCGGACACGGCCGTCTCGCTGCCGCGACAGTTTCAGGTACTCGGCTGCGTCCTCGCGGCGGACGGCGGCGAGGCGGACGGGTTCGCCCTCCCGGTCGGCCACCCACCGCATCGTGCCCCCGACGAACCGGGCGGCGCCGGCCGGGGCTTGCAGGGCGAGACGGGCAGCGTAGACCGGAGCGCGAAGCGCGTGGTAACCGGCAGCGTGGGCGTAGTGGCGGGCCACCCACGCTGACGCCGTGCGCAGCTCCGCCAGCGAGCGCAGCCACGCCGGGACAATCGGACGGCGCCGCGCGGCGGCGAGCCGACCGAGGTAGCCCGGACCGGCCGCCTTCAGCGTCGGCGAGTCGACCAACACGCGCGCACTCGGGTCGGCCGACTCCGGGGCCGACTCGCCGGGGTGGGAGTCGGGCGACCGGTCGGCGGCCGGTCGGGGGGCGGGGTCGGTCGCATCGGTGCGGGCGGATCGGGCCTTGTCCAGGTCGACCACTTCACCGCCGGAGTCGGCGGACATCTCGGCTTCGAGTCGGTTGAAGAGTTCGTGGTCGTCGTCGGGGTGCTTCACTGAGGGGGCCTTCTTTCGGGAGGGATGGCGGGGCCCGGCCGCTGCTTTGGTCGGTTGAGACCGGGCCCCGTACTGGCGTTCAGGCGGCGCGTTGTTCCTCGGGGTAGGCGCAGAAGATGCACATTCCGAGCGATGTCGGGAGGCAGTAGTCGTAGGTCACCTGGCACTGCGGGCAGGTGCGGCGGGCGAGCATCGCCAGGGCGAGCGCACCCCACTTGCGGGACGTCATCGGCCGCACCGGCTTGGCGCAGTCGACGCGGTACAGGTATGCGACCTGCACCCCGCCCTTACGGCCCCGGTGGGTGCGCATCACCTGCGCAGCGATCGGCTGTCCGCCCGGCCGCAGACCGGCCGCACGGAGCTGGCGGCGGGTGGCGTAGCCGTCCGGGGCGAACCGCCACGGGAACGTGGGGAGCCCGAACCGGGCGCCGGAAGGGTCGAAGCATTTGGTGTACGCGGTCATCAGGCCGCCACCCCCACGACCGGAGCGTCGGTGCGGGCTCCGGAGCGTCCGGCGCGCCGCCCGGCGACGGTGGCGAATAGCCACCCCAGCCCGGCACGCCGGGCTCCCGCGCGGCCCTGCTTGGCCGCATACATCGCCTCATCCGCCCGCCGGAGCAGGCTGGAGAGGTCATCTGCGGGGAAGTCCGCGGCCCTCACCCACCCGAGCGAAACCGAGGTGCGGACGGCGGGGTCCTGGCCGTCGACCGGGCGGGCGAGCACGCCGTGCAGTACGGCGAGCATGTCGCCGGCGGCGCCGTGGTCGTCAATCAGGACGGCGGCGAACTCATCGCCTCCGAGCCGCCCGGCCACCCCGCGAGGACCGGTGTAGTGGGCGAGGCGGTCGGCGGTCGCCTTCAACAGCGCGTCCCCAGCCGCGTGCCCGAAGGTGTCGTTGATGTGCTTGAACTTGTCCACGTCGGCGAGGACGACGACCGCACGCGGGTCCCTCAGCAGGGCCGTGGCGCGGCGGGTGAAGCCGTCGCGGGTGCGCAGCCCGGTGAGCGGGTCACGCCGCGCGGTGTTCAGACAACTGCGCAGCCACCACACATGCCCCGCCCATCCTGCGGCGAGCGGCAAGGCGGACAGCAGGACCGTGGCCAGGGTGTTCACGCGGCCACCCCCTCAGCCTCAGCACCGGAGACGGCGGCGTCGGTGTCTACGAGGGTCGGAGCAGTGTTCTGCGTGCGTTCGGCGAGCAGGGCGTCACGCACCTGCCGGGCCGGGCCGGAACCGCAGTGCAGCACCTTGCGCAGCGTCTCGCCGTTGATCTGTGCGTCGGGCCAGTCGGCCGTGACCGTGCGCGCTTCGGCGAGCAGTTCGGCCGGCGTGCGCTGCGGCGAGGCAGCAGCCTTCTTCGGCCGGGGTTTGGCCGTCCGCGGGCGGGGCGGCGTGGACGCCTCGCCCTTCGGCTCGGTCGGCTCCGGGGCGGAGGTGACGGGGGCGGTGTCGGCGGCGGGGGTGAGTTCGCCCATCCGCAGCATCACCCGCTCGCGCCGTGGTGTCTTCCACCGCCACAGCGGCCCGTACCGCTCCCGCAGGTCCGCGCGGGCCAACAGGCGTTCCCGCTCGCAGCCGAGCGCCAGACTGTAGGAGGTGACTTCCCACAGCGTCATGCGGCGCCACAGCGTGAACGTCGACAGCGGAGCCAGCAGCCAGCGGGAGAACCGGATCTTTTCCATCCTCCGGCCGGTTGCGGCGCCGATCCGCACGGCGTAGATGTGCGCGCCGATCTCGGAAAACACCACCCACAGCAGGGGCATCGTGCCGTGCGCCACCTTCGCCCACACGCCCTCACCGGCGGCGACGTTCAGCCCGCAGGTGACCAGGGTGAGCACCCAGGGCACGAACCGCACCCACGCCAACGCCATGTCCATCCGGATCAACAGCAGGTTGGCCACGGTGAACACCGGAATCGCCGTGTCGATCCCGACGGGGAGCATCCACGGTTCGCCGAACCCCCACCGCGCGGCGGCGGCCGAAACGGCGTCGAAAGAGGAGATCAGACCGAGCGCTCCTACCCCGGCCGCGGCGAACGCGCCGACTCCGGCGAGCCCCATTTCCGGGCGGGTGAGCGGCGGCACCGCCGGATGTTCAGCCTTCTGTGCCGTGTCGGTCGTGGTCATGCCGTCACCCCCCGACGGCGGTTCTCGGCACGGCTGCGCTGGTTCGGCTGCGTCCGCGGGGCACCCTCGTACCAGACGAACGGCGGCATGCCGTCCGCGGCGGTGAAGATACGGATGGCGGCGCCCGCCGGCGCGTCGGGCAGGGCGTAGATCCTGCCTCCCTCCAACGACGCCAGTAGCCGGGCCGCATGGTGCTCGCAGCCGTCCGCCCCGGCGTTGTGGGCGTCCAGCACGGTCACCACAGCCGGGCCGTCGCACGGGGTCGGGTCATCGGGATGAGCGGCCGGGCAACGGTCGGCGGCAGCCGTGCCCCCCTCATTCACGGGCCGCACGTGAGCCGCGGCCAGCAACGCGACGCGCGAGGGGTGCGGGTGGTACTCCGGGGTCGTGTCCTCGCACCACTCCCACCCAGAACCGTCGGCGAGCCGGTAGCCGAGCGTGGCAAGTACTTCCGCCCGCTCTTCCACCGTCGGCGCCTGCAACGAGGTGGGCCACGTGAACACGGGCCAGTCACTGACGCGGCCCGGCGTCATGACGAACAGCTGCCAGCACGGCCCCTCGGTCCGCTCAGGGGCCGTCGTACCGCAGCACCGCACGCTGATCTGCGCACGCAGCGCCCGACAGGTCATGCCGCCGCTCCCTTCCGGGAAGCCCGGCGGCGGCCTGCCGAGCGGGACAGTGGGACGACGTTGAACAGCTCCGGGGCGTGCGCCTCGATCACCTCAGCGGCGATACGGGCCACGTCGTCCGGGAGGTTGCGGTACTCCGGGTCGGCGAGGATGTCCCGCGCCGCGTCCAAGCGGGCCGCGCGCTCCATCTCGCTCTCGCCCTCCACCCCGAGCCACAGTTCAACCGGGGTGCCAAGGGCCAGTTCCACGAAGTCCTCGGCCGAGACGGCCTGTTGACGGCCGACGTACAAGCGCATGGTGATCTCCTGAATCGATGGGGCTGGGAGAACCGCGGCGGCGGGCGACCTTGCTGGGGAGTCCCGACGCCGCGGCAACGCCACACCCTGAAGCGTGGTGTGTATTACCTACCACTCACGTTGGCAGATCGATTCCGGGCCGTCAAGCGCTCTGTCTTTGAACCCGAACCGCCGGTCTGCCTCGCGGCGATGACTCAAGCTTCGTGAAGGGGGAGGAGAGTTGGGGAGCGTGCACTTGGGGGTGCACTCGTGCACCCCCAAGTGCAAACCCTCTGCACCCCGTCACTGACCTGCGTAGAGTGACGTTGAGTCAAGCTGGTACTACGGCCACTCTCTGGGGGTGCGATGGCAGACCGGAACGCCAGGCTGGCCGCGCTCATGCAGGAAGGCGACTTCTCGCACAAGTCGCTTGCTCGCGCCGTGGTCGCCGCTGCCGCTCGGTCGGGTGAGGACATCACCTGCGACCACACGTACGTGACCAGATGGCTCAAGGGCTCCATCCCGCGCGGCAGCATGCCGCAGTTCATTGCCGACGCCATCGGACGCAAGTTGGGGCGTCACGTCACGATCGATGACACCGGGATGGGCGAAGCGGCAGTGTCGGCGATCAAGCCGGAGTTGGGACTTGACTTCGCGGACAAGCCGGAGGGCACAGCCAAGACCGTGACCGACCTTTGGCGCGCCGACCTGGCCGACGCTGAGACGCTGGTTCGGGCATTGCCCGATTCAGCGGCTTGGAACGCTGCATCTCTGCGCTGGATCGTGGCACCTCCGGACGGAGAACTGACGCGAGCGGGCAGCCGGGCGGTCGGCGCCGTAGACGTGGAAATGGTGCGCTCAACCACCGACGCTTTCAGCATGCTTGACGGGAAGTTCGGGGGTGGCCACGCCCGGCGAGCGCTGATTCAATATCTGCACACAGACGTCCGGCCGATGTTAGACGGGACATATTCCGATGCCGTGGGCAAACAACTTCACTCTGCTGTCGCCGAAGCGCTCTTGCTCGCCGGATTCATGTCGTACGACAGCGGATTGCACGGCATAGCGCAGCGCTACTTTATCCAGGGTCTACGCATGTCACAGACGGCCGGTGACAGGCTTCTCGGCAGCAGCATTCTCTCTGCTATGAGCCATCAGGCGACGTTCCTGGGGCGATACCGGGATGCCGCGACTCTCGCCCGCGCTGCATACGTAGGCCCGGCCGGCAGCCTGGGGCCCACGATGGCGGCGCACCACATCGCGATGGAAGCGCGGGCCCTCGCCCGCCTCGGAGACGGGCGCGGCTGTGACCTCGCTCTTGCGGAGGCGGAACGCAAGCTCAGCCAGAGGACAATCGACAGCGATCCGCCATACATCGCCTACTTCGATGAGGTGGAACTCGCAGCCGAGATGGGCCATTGCTTCCGTGACCTAGGGCGTTCGATCGAAGCAACGGAGCGCGGGGCGGGCTCCATTTTCGGCGACGGCCTCAACAACAGAAGTGACTTCTTTGCGACCATGGTGCAGGCCGAGTCTTACATCATTCACGGCGAGATCGGTCGTGGTTTTGAGTTCGCTCTGAGTGCGCTGCAACTTGGCGAGGGGTTGAAGTCGGCGCGCTGCGTTCAGTACGTACTTGAGTTCCAAGGGCGCGTCTCGGACGGGATGAGGCGGGCCACGGAGTTCCGTGAATTCCAGGAACAGGCCCGTGGCTTCCGCCTCTGGCAACAGACCGCATAACCGCCCTAGAAAGGCGCCCAGTCTCGGCGAGAGCCACCCGAGCGCAGGGTTTCCACCCGCTTCTCAACCTCCTCGGCCGCGCGCTGATCGGTGCTCGCGTTCTGCGAAAGCCATGCGACCATCAGTAGTTCGCGGACACTCCGAAGAATGGAGTACCCAGACCACTCCCGCACGTCGAACCCATATCCGGCGACGAAATCGGCATACTCAGCCTCTGTGTGCCAACCAAAGCTGTCGTAGTACATGGCCGTTTGCATGAGGTCCCACTCGCGCGGCCCCGTGACAAAGCCGTCCAGATCGATGACCTTGGGGTGGCCGACCCCATCATGGAGGACGTTGCCGACGTTGAAGTCTCCATGTAGATGACCGGCCGGGAGCGCGAACTGGAGCTCGCTGTACTTCGTAGCCAAGTCGTCGGCCAAGGATCGGAGAAATGCGCGAGTAGCGTCCGAAATTGCAGCCTGCTCCAAACGCTGTGCGACCCTGTCGAAAGGCTGCAGGGGCGGCAGAGAGAAAGGCGGCGGCACCAATTCGTGAAGGCGTCGCAGCAGAACGCCCATCTCGCCTGTACTTGCGTATTTTTCTCCGTCGGCGAGCCCTTCCCAGAAGGTCACAGGGTGACCCTCGATGACAACCGGCTGTTTGGCCGCCGTGACGAGTCGAGCCGCCGGATACTCCTCAGCGGCGAGCCATCGCGCCACGGCGACTTCCCTGCGTACGGAGGTAAGCCGATCGGGACTCCGGCCCACCCGAGAAACGATACGGCCGTCGTCTACGCGGAACACCGCGTGGTCTCCGAACCGCAGCATCTCGATTCCATTTGCGTCCAAGTCGGCAACCTCGCACGCCTTGCGCAGGATGGTCTCTGCCGCATCCTCGTCGAATTCGGTCCGCTCAGTAGTCGTCATGCCGTGCTAGACCTCCGCCCGCCGGGCAAGGCTCGGACTTCCCGCCCTTTCACGGCCCCCTTACCGATGAGTCCCTGTCCCTCCAGCTGCGCGATGGCGGAACGCACGGCGGTCCGGGACGCACCGAACCGCTCGCATAGCTCCTTCTCGGTGGGGAAGCGGTCGCCGACCTTGACTTCCTCAGCCTCCAAGAGGTCAGTCACTCTCTCGATCAACGGACGACGGTCCCCGCTCCCCACCACGTACCAGCCGGCCCCTTGTACGGATTCGATCAGCCCTTCACCCTTGAGCACTCCTAGGGCGCGTTCGATGGTGCTTCGGCTGACACCGTGGTCGCTCATGAGCCGTGCCTGAGACGGTAGAGCTTCCGTGATCTCGCCCCCCTTGATCTTCTGGCGCAGTGAATCAGAGACCTCCAAGTACGTACCTCGCGGACTCGCCTGCGGCACGTGGCCTCCCCTTCCAGTTACGTGGCGGCTTCCTCTACCAGCGTCCCACTCGCCCGGCCAACCGACACCTAGTGTCCCACCTGTCCGGCTGTCCGGTTACGCCTCCCACCTGCACAAACAGCCCGGACAGCTCAGAGTGCTGGTGTCCGGGCTGTCCGGTCACAGACGGCTGTAACACTCGGGGGGCGTCCGCTCCCCCTGGGCGTCATGGTTGCGCACGCGCTACCCCCGAATCTTCAAGAGCACTCCGAGCAGCAGAAATAAAGGATCGCTGCTTATCGACGAGCACTCTGCGGTTTTGTACCAAGGCCTTCCGAACGTATCGGCCGCGCTCAGAGTCAAATGCCTGATCATCCTGCACGCCGCTCTCGCCTCCGCACCGCCGGAATAGCTCACTGGCAGGAGAAGCTGTAATGTCAGCGGACACACCGACACGCTCGGCTAAGTCTCCTACGCTTCCAGGGCCAGCCAATTGCACCCGAATTCTCGCCACCCGAGCCTCGTCAAGTAGACGACTCCAATTACCTTCCGCCTCGAAGCATTTCGCTCGCGATTCCAGAGCCAAACTAGCATTGTCAATAACTGCCGATATTGCTTCTATGAACGCCTGATAGGCAGCTTCTCGTGGCCCGCGCAACTCCCTCACGTGCTGTGCCTGCGCAGTGATCTTTGCTTGGTCACGCGTGGCCCAACCACCAGCGAGCGCCGCCCCGATAGTTGCCGCCGATCCGACGACTGCTCCTAGAACCGCTGCCAGTCCTGCATCCATGGGCACAGCTTGAAGCATCTGCGCGGCCCATGCCGGCCACTTGCCCTGTCAGGCCTTGGCACAGTTGCTGCGCGAGGCCCCCAGGGTGTTGCAGCCCGTCGGCGGAGCCGACCAACCAATGGACGCAGGAGCCGGAGGCGACTTCCGACTTCGCACTATCTGCGATACACAGGGGCACCGCACACCTTCCGGGATCAAGGAACCTGCTGGTCAGAGCCCATTCGCAAGCCGAACACTGATTGTGCTCCGGAGCCGTGTGCGCAGGTTCGAATCCTGCCGGGGGCACCTTGGATCAGGTGCCCAAAGACCCCGTCACCAGCGGAAACGCTGAGGCCGGGGTCTTCGCGTATGTGCAGGCAGATGCAGCCCGGAGCGGGCGTGTGTCGGGGTCTGTGGACGAGGCGTGGACGGGATCTTGGAGCATCGCCGCAGGTCGCCGGCTGCTTCCGACGACAGCGCGACTGGCACGCCCCCAGCCGTGAAGTCTGCGGCGCCCGACTGCTTAGATCGCTGGCATGACAGACTGGTCGCAACTCCACCACGCCTACGGCACGGCAGAAGACGTTCCCGGTCTGCTCGACAGGGTGAGCCAAGCCCCGAACGACTCAGACTGGACCGAGCTCTGGTCCCGCCTGTGCCATCAGGGCACCGTCTACTCGGCAAGCCATGCCGCCTTGCCGGCCCTACGAGACATGGCGCGCCAGTGGTCGCCTGCGGACAGACAGCAACCACTCTTGCTGGCCGGCGCCATCGCGGCCAGCACCGACCAGCCATACGGCGAGCAGGATCCCCACGTGGCCTACGCCTCGGAGATGTCCGACCTGCTGCAACTGACTGAGGAAGCTCTCCGGGATCCGAGCCTCAGCGATGACCCCGGAACTTACGTCTACCTGCTCGCCGCACTCCTCGGCTTCGAAGATGTCCCGGTTTGGGGCGAACAACTCGACGGCCTGAACGACGACGAATACGAAGTGCCCTGCCCCGCGTGTAGCGCCGAGAACTTCATAGCCTTCGGTGAGTACGGCTTCTTCTCGACTACAGACAGCATGTACATGAACGAGACCGCGGCAAAGAAGCTCCCTCTTCAGCCCGCAGACTCCTCAGCGCTGGAGGGGCTTGCCCAAAGACTGCACAGTCGCGCGCTCGCCGACAACCAGGCCGATGCCGCTGGCAAGTTGACTTATCTCTTCGGCAAAGCGCAATGCGCCGAGTGCGACGCTGTCTTCAGCGTCGCGGATGCCGTTGCAACCCGCTGGGACGGGTGAACCGCTTCAGGCAGGGATGACTGACCCCTGGCTGAGACGGACTGTCTCAGGCCTGGCTCCAAGCCTGTCGATGGCGAGCGACGCCGTACACCTGCTCGACCTGTTCAGCTGTCAGCACCCCCGAGAGCGGCGCCAGTGCCGCCACCTGACGCTCCTGGTACACGCGCACGCTGAGCTGTGTGGCAACCACCTTCAGATCGGTCACGCCGACGAAGACGAGCACGGGCTCCACCGGGACAGGAAAGCCGCAATAGTGCTCCAGCACTCGAGCTACCCGCTTAGCTTCCGCCCGGCTCTTGCGCGCGTAGGGGGCCGGCTTTCCGTGATTGACCTTCACGGAATCGTCGCCGACCCATACAGCCTTTTTGTGGTGGTGCTTGGTGTTGATGCTGAACACGCCGCCGGGCCCGACCAGCAAGTGATCGACGTCCACCTTGTCGGCCAGGGGGATGGAATGCAGGACCCGCCAGCCGTGACTCACCAAACGGTTCAGCTCGGCTCCCACTCGCCTCTCCCCCGCCAGCCCCTTGCGCCAGGAATCCCACTCTGTGCGGCGACGCAAGAGCTGTGAGACGAGCTGCTCAATCAGACCCACGCCGGATTTGTCGAGCAGGTCCCGGAGGGACTCACCTGGACGGTTGGTGGACAGGTCGTCGGCCGACGTCAAAGGCGGCAGCATCGGGCGCGCTTCAGCCTCAGGTGCCCTCTGTGGCATGACCGACTCGGAGGCGTTCCGTAAGTGGCGTGTCAGCACGGAAACCACGTCGTCGCGGTACTCAGCGACCAGGACCGTAATGTGCCCCGTCCTGACATCCGCCCAGCCGACCGCAGTGCCATCCGGCAGGTTCGCGTACAGGCGATCCTGTCCGTACCGCTTCCAGCGCGTCACCCTCAGCTCCACGAGCCCCCCTCGTCCGCTCTCGGCTCGAAGCATCGCAGCAGGTAGCGCTCAAAACGAGAGAGGCCCCGGACAAGATGCCCGGGGCGTGGGTGGGGTGCAGGGTGTCTCACTCGTACTCGCGCAGAAGGTCCTCGATACGGCGGTTGGCGACGTCCTGCCGTCCGTCGAGGCACTTCGCGTAGCGGGTCAGCAACACCTCGACGCTGTTGCCAGCGCGCTCGGCGACCTCGGTCGGGTCGACACCGGCATTGAGCCAGGTCGACAGCGCCGAGTGTCGAAGGTCGTATGGCCGACTCGCGAGCGGCGAGGAGGCGGCGGCCGGCGGGAGCGCGAGGAGCCGGGCCTCCTGCCACACGCGGTAGTAGGTCGAGGACGGGACGACCGAACCTTTCTCGCTGAAGAACAGGCGCCCGTCGTCCGCTGTGCCAAAGGTGGCCAGGTGCTCACGGAACACAGCGACGAGGTGAGGCGGAATGGGTACCCGGCGGACGTCCTCGGTCGGCCGGTTCTTCAGCCCGCGGTCGTCGTGGGTCTCCCCAGAGTCGGTCCACTGCTTGCCGACCGACGGGCGGGTTCGGTGGAGCAGCGCCGAGCCCCAGCCCTGTTCCGGGAGGATCAGGTCCGTCTCGGCGAGGCCGACCGCTTCAGCCGGCCGCAGACCACCGAAGTACATCGCAGCGAACAGACCCACGAGACGACGGCCGCGGGCACGCCGGTATCCGCCCACATAGGAGACGGCCGCCAGGAGGTTGCGAGCCTGCTCCGGGTTGGCGACGACGCGCGGGTCAACCTGGTTGGACACCTTCGGTTTCTGCCAGCGGACAGCCGTAATGGGGTTCTCGCGCAGCTCCCCCAGGTCAACCGCATAGTTCGCGGCGTTGACGAGGGTCCGACGCTTGCGCCGCACGGTTTCTGCCGCTGCCGCCGTGCCGTCGAGCTTGAGCTTTAGCGAGTCGAGGACCGCGCGGGCCGTGGCGGGTGCAGCAAGATCGGCGAGCGGCCGAGAGGCCTTGGACACCCAGTGGAGAACGATCCGTACGTCGTCCGGGACTTCCCGATCGTCAGGCCCCGGCAAGACGAAGGCCCAGTTGCGCAGCGCTTTGCGGATCACCTCATCGGACGGCCGTCCGGCACGCTCGTCGAGGAGCTCCAGCGTCACACTGGTGAGGGATTCATTGATGCCGTCCCTCGTATTGGGGGCGGCATGGGGCCATTTCATGGCGAGGTACCTGAGGGCGAAGGCGTACCAGGACACGGCCGACTTCTTCTCTTCCATCGAGGCCGGGAGCCCCGACTCAGTGTCGAACTCTTCACCGTCGCGCATCGCTCGCATGAGCTTCGTGCGGAAGTGGTCGGCGAGCGCCTTTGTGCGGAATGACTCCGAGAGCACGTTGCCGGCAACGGACCAGCGGACACCGTAGGAGGGCGTCTTCGTGTCCCGCTTGCGAACCGCCCAGACCTTCACATCAAGGGACTTCACGCCGCCGCCTCCAGCTGTCGCAGCCACGTGGTGAAGTCGCTCCGCCATACCCGGAGCTCTC
This sequence comes from Streptomyces sp. NPDC043427, assembly GCF_056436655.1. Classification (NCBI taxonomy): domain Bacteria; kingdom Bacillati; phylum Actinomycetota; class Actinomycetes; order Kitasatosporales; family Streptomycetaceae; genus Streptomyces; species Streptomyces sp. NPDC043427. The sequence goes on from NZ_JBWKCC010000025.1 coordinate 139,523, forward strand.
CGTTGGGCAGCTTGAACGCGGCCGGCCCGTATCCCAGCTCCCGCCAGCGGTAGAAGGTTCGGCGAGAGACACCGCCCAGCTCATCCAGGACTTGGCGAACAGTCATCAGCTCGTCGTGACGGGAGTCCACGTCGGTTCTCCTTCCGTTCCGAGTGCGGGTTCGAGGGACGAAGCGAGCCAGGCTTCGGCACGGCTCAGGCCAGTACCGGCGAAGACCCAGTGCGAGAGGACGAGAGTCGTTTCCGTCGGCTCTGTCTCGACCACCGGGGCGAGCTGTGCGCGTCGCCAGTCAGCGCGAGCGGTGCGCAGTGCGCCGAGGGTGGTGGAGTAGCGGCGGGATTTGGTGGAGAAGTGGCCGCGGAAGCCGAGCATGTGCGCCCAGGCGCGTAAGCGGAGCTCGGCGAGCTCAGGGCGTGCGCCGAGGGTCCAGGCGACGCGGATCATGCGTCGGGCGTGTTCGGTGATGCGTGCCTGGGCGAGCTCGGCGAGGAACTGCAGCGGGCGGTCGAGGGTGCCGGTCGCCGTCTCGGCGCCCTTGGTCGCGTACTTCGCGATGTACGAGGCGACAGCGCGTTCGGTGAGGTCCTGGCCGTCGTCGAAGTCGGCGGATCGGATCGTGCGGACGTCGAGTTGGCGGCCGAAGGCGAAGGTGTGCGCGCGTCCGTCGACGGTCGGGCCGTCCACGCGGGCGGCGGTGGCCGCGGCCTGGATGGCGTCCGTCAGGAGCTCCGCCGTCGCCCAGTCGGGCGGTGCCGTGTCGCCGCCTTCCGGGCCGTCGATGCGGATGACGGCGTGGAAGTGCACGGCACCGCGCTTCTGATACTCGGCGACCTTGGCGAAGGAGACGCGGGCATGGTCGCGGAAGGTGCGTTGGGTGAGACCGGCGCGCTTGGCGATCTCCCGGCAGAGGTAGATCGAGAAGCGCCGCCAGAGGTGCCCGGCATGGGCGTTCCAGAGCACGGCCGCTTCATAGTCGTAGCGGTCCGGGTCGAGGGGCGTACCCAACGTGCTGTCGTTCTCGTCGTGGCGGGCTCCGCAGCGGCAGGGGCGTCCGTCGGTGCGGCGGTGGTGGACCGGGCCGAAGCCGGGGGCGGTGAAGGTGGCGAAGACGCGCGGATGGGTGGCGACCTGGTCCGAGGTGCCTTTGCCGCCGCGTAATCCGGCGGTGATCAGGTGGTAGGTGTCTCGGCGGTATGTCTCGGCGCAGGCCGGACAGCGGGTCGCGCGGCGGTTGTTGCAGCGGACGAGGAGTTGGCCGGCGGGGAGGGCGGTCGAGTCGAGGTGGTGCAGGGTGCGGCCGATCTCGCCGGTTGCGGTGTCGACGGCGTATTCGGTGCGGTGGCCGCCGAGGCGGACGGGATGCGTGCAGCCGCCCAGACCGGAGAGTTGGCGGGCCAGCTCGGGCATGGTCCCGAGCGAGGCCAGCATGGAGAGTTCCGCCAGAGGGGGCGGAGTCTGCCGGGTGATGATGGGACTTCCTTTCGGCTGTTTCGGCGGTGGGAAGGGACGGCCCCGGGGCGGCGGGATGCTTGGCGGCTTGTTGCCGCCCCGGCGGCCGGTCAGCGCCTGTTGGCGTTGTTCAGGAGGGAGCGCAGGACCACGGCGGCGATGGCCACGGAGATGGCCGTGATGGCGACGGCGGCCAGGAGCGCGGTGAGGACGACTCCGCCGACCAGGACTGCGGCGACCGGGACCGCGTAGGGGCTGAGCGAGCGGCCGGCGGCGGTCGGAGCGGGGTTGTGCTGGTGGTGCTGCTGCGGGATGAGGGTCGATGGCGGAGTGGGGACGTCGGGCAGCTTGGGGCGGAACATGGCGGAGCTCCTTTCAGCGGTTGTCGCCGTTGACGACGCCGACCCCGGAGCGGGTGCCGGACTCGATGGCGGGGGCGAGGAAGGTGTGCGAAAGCCAGAAGCCGAAGAGCGCGATCACGACGGCGACCCACATGCGCACGCCGAGGAACTTGATCGCGGCCCAGGCGATGACGCCCAGGACGAAGACGAGCGGAAGCGAGACGGTCACGGGGTCTCCTCAGCGGACGCGGCAGCGATGGGTGCGGGCGGCGAGCTCGGCGGCTGCACGAGTGTCGAAGTCGTTGGAGAAGCCGCAGCGGGGAGCAGTGCAGACGGCGGTGTGCTTCTCACGACCGCGGCCGTCGTAGGCGGTGCCGACCTGGACGGGTCCGATGCGGACGACTCGGCGGAAACGGCGGTTGGCGGGCATCAGGGCAGCTCCTTCGGTTCGTCGTGGTTCTGGTTTTCGTCGGTGAAGTCGGCGACGTGGTCAAGCAGCCACTGCCGGATCTCCGCGCCCTCGTACTCGTCGGCGGTGAGGATCACGGGTTCGGCGATGAGCATTGCTTCGGTGAGGCGGTTCTGACGGGTCAGCTCGGCGGCGCGGTTGAGCGCGCGGAGCGTGGACGGGCGCAAGGTGGAAAGTCCTCCGAGGTCAGGTGAGTTGTGCGGCGATGGCTTCGGCGAGCGGGAGCGGGACGCCCAAGCGGGTACGAAGGGTTGGGGTGTCGATGTCCGTTCCGGTCCGGGCGCGGTGGTCGTCGGCGACCTTGCGAGCCAGGGCGACGAGGGCGGGCGGGACAGGGGCGGCGGCAGGCTGCGCGGCCGGCCGTGGAGCGGCGGCGGGCAGTTCGGGGGCGGCCGTCGTGACGGGCGTGGCGGGTGCCTCGTCCTGGTCCGGTACCGCCGCCTCGTCGCGATCCGGGATGCCGTGCGCGAGGAGGGTTCCGCCGAGGAAGGCGACGGCGGGCCATCCGGCGACGAGGATGCGCAGCCAGGCCGGGACGTGCCCGAGGTCGAGCAGGCCGGCGGTGGCGACGTTCGCGCCGAGCGACGCGGCCAGGGCGACGACGAACCAGCACCAGCCAGCGGCTTTCGCCGTACCGGAGCGCAGCCGCCGCCATGCCGCGACGAGGAGCAGGTCAACGCTGATCGGATAGGCCCACGCCTTCCAACCGTCCTGTCCGGCCGCTGCAGCGAGGTCGTGCAGGTGGGCGAAGGAGAGCGCGGCGGCGATGGCCGCTTGGATCAGGATGGGGTCGATGCGGATGCCGGGGGCGCGCATCGATCAGTCCCCCGGTGTCTCGGAGGCGAGGCGCGCCGTGGGAACCGGTTCACGGCGGTCGAGGGCGACAGGCGGGGCGTACGGCCGGAAGGGGTGAGCGCCGGAATGTCCGGGGAGAGGTGGGCCGTCTCGCGGCAGGTGGCCGCAGCAGCAGCGAGGGACAGGTATGGGGTGCGGATGCGGGACCAGCCGCCAGAGGTGTCACCGGCCACGGCCAAGCCGGGCAGCTCGGCGGCGATGGCGCAAGAGGCGTCGACCGCTTCAGGGGCGATGTCCCCCAGAGCCATCTTGGCCGACGCTTCGTCGTTGACGCGGTGACAGACTCGGCCGGTGAGCTGGGCCCGGAGCATGGTCGCGCCCTTGCCCAGCTCGGCGCCGAAGCGCTGCCTGCAGACCTCCAGGTAGATGCCGGCCGCCCGGCCCAGCTGGGCGAGGCGGATGAGGTGGGTGACCATCTCGTCCCGGCGTTCCTCGTCCTTGCGGGATGCGACGAGGAAGAGTTCGGCCACCTCGTCGACGAACAGCACGATGGGGGTGGGCCGTTCGCTCTCGGGCAGGCCCCAGATGTCCGAGGTGATCTCCTCGTCGCGGGTACCGGGAGCGATGCCCTGCCGGGCCTTGATGAGGTCGTATCGGTCCTCCATCTCCTTGACCAGTACGGGCAGCAGCTCGGCCGCCTCGTCCGGGTCGGTGGCCAGCGCGGCGAAGCGGGAAGCGAACGGGGCAAGCTCGACGCCCCGCTTGCAGTCGATGCCGACCAGGGCGACAGGCTGCCGGGCGAGCCCGGCAATGAGATTCCGCAGGTACATGGACTTGCCCGACAACGTCGCGCCGAGGACGAGTCCATGCGGTACGGCCCGGTAGTCCCGTAAGAACGCGGTTGCGTCCTCCCGAAGCGCCACCGGCACCCTGAGGAACCCACCCTCAGTCCGCCGGGGCATCCGCACCTTGCGCAGGACGTCGAAGCCGATGAGACGCAGTTCGACGACACCGGGCTTGACGTCCTTCACGTACACGCCGTGCACGCCCCAGGCGTGGCGGAGCCGTTCCGCCGAAGCGGCGACGTCGGCGGGTTCCTGGCCGGGAGCGAGGCGGAGCCGGACGCGGAGACCGGTCGTAGTGGGCCGGATGATGCCCCGCCGAGGCGGGACGGGACGGATCTCCCGTCGGCTGGTCACTTTGATGGCCAGCACCCGAAGCCGTGAAGGCTCGACGGTCAGACCGCAGGCGTCCATGGTCGAGGAGTACGAGGCCAGCAGCCGGGCCACCGAGACCGGCAGCCCGACCGTGGACCAGTACGCGGCCGGGTTGGCGTGCCGGACGTAGGCCGCGCCGCCTATCGCAGCGAGGGGTGCGCCCAACTCGGCCAGCGTGATCAGGTCCGTCACGACGATCAGCCCGCCTGAGCGACCGGGACCGGGAAGGCACCCGGCGCGATCGCGGTGGCGCGGTAGGCGATGCCGTGCCGCTGCTGGCCGTTGAACACGCTCTCCCACGGCCGGGCGACGAGCCCCGGCAGGGATACGGGAGCGCCGACGGTCAGCCCCTCCGTCACACCGCTTTCGGGAACGGTGACCTGGATGAGCGACGAGTCCCCCTCGTCGATGAAGACGACGCCGACGGTCATCAGCGCCTCACCGCTCACGGCGTCCTTGGCGATCTCACCGGTCTGCCGGTCACGCACCTTCGGGGCCGGCGCTTCGGTGAGCAGGATCGTGGCGGTCGAGGCGTCAACGCGGATCACACGCACAGAGGTTTCTCCTTCGGAGTCGATCAACTCGCTACATGACAAGTTGACTTAGCAAGTTCGAAGTTATGGATGTCAAGTTGACTTGTCAAGTGAGATCGGCAGGCAATTAGCCCCGACTCGGGCTCAGTTGAGGCGGTAGGTGTCTTCCAGCTCCTGCCGATCGGCAGGAAGCAGCACGTCCGACACTTGCAAAGCCTGGCCAGAGGCATCACGCGCGACGACCAGGACGCCAAGGACGGGCACGCCGTCCGGAAGGTCGAGCAGCTCAGCCTCACCGCGCTCGGGCAGCCGAGCCGAGACGCGTTCAGTCACGTGGTCGAAGCGAACCTTCTTCCGCGCCTCAAGATGGGCCCGGGCGCCAACGCCCAACGGGTGGGCACTATCCAGCTCGGTGCCCTCGACGAGGCCGGCGGGGAAGTACGACGAGACCAGTTCGACAGGTTCGCCGTCCTCATCCACGACGAGGAACCGGCGCACGAGAACCTTGGCGCGTTTCGGCAGGCCCAGCACAGAGGCGACGCGAGCCGGAACAGGAACCTGACCGACCTCGACCAGCCGCCCCGGTGTCTGCACCTCGTCACGGGTGAGCGCTTGACCCCCCCGGCGGTCCTTGTGCTCGACGGCCGCCGGACGCCCCCGCACGATCGTGCCGTACCCCTGCCGGGACTCCAGCCAGCCGTCACGCTTCAGCAGCTCCAGCGCCCGTACGACGGTCGGACGGGACATCCCGAAGGCCTGCACCAGCTGATTCTCACTGGGCACGCGAGTACCAGGCGGGTACGTGCCGTCCTCGATGCGCTGCTGAATGGTCTGTGCGAGGCGTACGTACTTCGGTGCCTCCACCTCATACGCCATGAACGCCGCCGCCCGTCGAGATTGGCCAAGTCAACCGGTCAACCAGACTAGCGACGAATCCGCCGACGCAGAACCAACAGCAGGTATTCCCCTTCTCACGCAGGCCAGGCATCGGCGACCGCAAAGGAGACCACCGTGCCGCCGAAGCGACTGGGCCCCGAGTGCCATGACTCGGCGATCGAGTCGACCAGCAGCAGCCCGCGCCCATGCGCGTCATTCGCGTCCGGGCGCCGGAGTCGCACGTTCGCCGGGAAGCCCGGGTTGTGCACCTCCACCCGCAGCGAGGTCCCCTCCCGGAACCACTCCACCCGCACGAGCCACGGGTCATCAGCCTGCCCGTAGCGGATCGCATTGGTGACCAGTTCCGAGATCATCAGTGCGCAGTCGTCAACCGAGCACGCCAGGTTGTACGGGGCGATGAACTTCCGGAACCAGCGCCGGGCCCGGGGCACAGACTCCGGAACCGGATGCAAGGTCATCGCACCGAGCCGCGGCGACTCCTCGCAGGGGTAGCGGTCGATCGTGTACGCCATCCGCTCTCACTCCTTGCCGCTGCCGTCGCAGTCGAGGCAGCGCCGCTTCGATGTGGCACGGGAACGGTCGGCAGCGGCGGCGAGCGCCAGGGACGTGCGCGAACTGACACGCTTCCAGCCACGCCCCCGGCAGCCCCGGCAAGGTAAGTGCGCTCCCTGGTCCGGCCGCTGACTCGTCACCCCGTGCCCCCTTCAGATTGAGTGGCCTTAGCCACTTACTGGATAGTGGCATTGGCCACTCGCAGCGCGCAAGCGATTCGCGTGAAGTCCCGAACCATCAGGTGAGCGGATACCCCTGCTCGAACGCCCAGCGCTGCGGCGGGTAAGTGGCTTCGGCGAACTCCAACGGCCGGTCCTGAAGGTCGAAGACGACGTGATGGACGATCAGAACAGCTGATCCCGGCTCAAGCTGGAGGTCTGCCCCCTCCTCGTCAGTCGCCTGACGGGCACACATGCGGTCCTCGGCGTAACTCCCCTGTCGCCCCGTCATGTTCTCGACGTACATCAGGGTGCCCTCCTGGATCCGCTCGGGCTCCAGCAGCTTGGGCGCCCGCTGACCGACATCCGGCGCGAACCACGACGTGGACAGCGTGATAGGCCCGTCTTGGTTGTTGGTAACCCGTCGGCGATACACGGCCCGCCGATCCTTCACCAGGCCCAACGCCTCAGCAACGTGATCGGGCGCGTCCAGCCAGCCGGCCGACGTGATCACCGCGTACTCGCCAGGCGTGTAGATCTTCCCAGTCTGCCGAGCTCGCCCGTACAACTCCCGCGCTCGCCGATTCACTTCGAGGCTGCGCACGTACGTGCCCGACCCCTGCCGCTTCTCGACGAGCCCCTGATGGCTCAGCGCCTCCAAAGACCGCGCCGCCGTCGGACGGGACACCTTCCAGTCCGCCGCCAACTGTCGCTCCGAGGGCACCTCGTCCCCCGGCCGCAGGTCGCCCCGAAGGATCTGATCGCGGATGAAGTGCGCGATCTGGAGATACTTCGGCTGCGCCTCCTCAATCTGAGGCATGTCTCCTCCTCGTCCAAGTGGCTATAGCCTCTAGCCACTATAGGGTGGGAGGTCAAGGGCCGACCCCGTACGCTTAGCCGCATGACGCGGTTGATCGTCGCAGCAGGAGGAGGGGGCGACGCAGTCGCCGCCGCAATGCTTGACGCCGCCTTGTACGGCGACGACGACCAGGCGGTGATCCTCACGTACGCGTGGGACCGCTTGCTGATCGACCCGTTGCCGGGCCCCCGGGGAACCGACGACTTCACCGGCCTCGAACCGCTCACCCCGGCGGTCTGGAAGGTGCCGGCGGAAGCCCGCCCCATCGCACCGGCAGGCTCCACGCTCCCCCGCCTAGCGGCAGAGCTCCCGCATACGTTGGCGCTGATCGATCCAAGGCACGGCGCCGAAGGCGTCACGCGCCAGCTCGAAGACTTGATCGCTCACCTTCGGCCGGCCTCGATCGACCTCCTGGACGTCGGCGGCGACCTGTTGGCCCGAGGCGACGAACCGACGCTGAAGAGCCCACTCGCCGACTCGCTGACCCTGGCAGCGTGCTGCCAAGTGAGTGCACCCGTCCGCCTGTTCGTGGCAGGCCCTGGCCTGGACGGCGAGCTGTCACCCGAAGACCTACGCGGCGCGCTCGGCCCGGTCGTCCACACGTTCACGGCGCGGGACACGGAGCCGATCAGCCCAGTCCTGGAGTGGCACCCCTCAGAAGCAACCGGCATGCTCGCGGCAGCCGCCCGAGGCGTACGCGGCACCTGCGAGGTCCGGGACGCCGGCCTTCCCATACCCCTCACCGACGAGAGCCCGACCGTCCACGAGGTGGACATGGACGAGGCACTGGGCCGCAACGCGTTGGCCCGCGCGATCATGGCAACGACCACCCTGGAGCAGGTAGAGGAACTGAGCCGCGAAGTCTGCGGCTTCTCCGAAATCGACTACGAACGCAACAAGGCCCTCTGGCTGAAGGAGCAACGGCCCGCGCAGCTCGATGCCCAGTCGATACTCCCCCAGCTCAGCCACTTCGAGGCAGATGCTCGAAGCCGCGGAGTCACCCACACGACGTTCCGCCACCTCACCGAGGTCTTAAACCTCGACGGCTCACAGCGCGATGATCTGCGCCTGCTGCTCATCAACAGCCGCCCCGAGCAGTACGCAGCACCCTTGTGGAGCCTCACGACCGTCGACTCCGACCACGCCGGCCAGACACTGTGAGCGCCTACAGCAGCGATCCAGCCCTCAACGTGTACGACGTCAGCGGCAACGGCACAGAGGTCGACGTTGCCACCAACCTGCTGAACGGCGACATCAGGCTCTCGATTCTCTGGACCCAAGAGATCCTCTTGTCGGCCGATGCTGCCGAACAAGTAGCCGACGCCCTCCGACGAGCAGCAGCCCAGTCCCGCAGCATCACAGCCGCCCCAGACGCCGACTGAGTAACAACCTTCTTCACGGGTTCAAGGCTCGCTGCGCTCGCTGGTCCGGCGGCCGACGGCGCTTGTAGATCTTCGGGCCGCAGGCTCCGCCCAGGCGCCTCAAAGGCCGCTTCTGGCTCGCACACCGCCACCACGATCCGGCCTCAGGGATGGGAAAGATCAACGGCAGCTGGACCTCAACGCCCCTCATCGGGGCCACGTCGTACCCCTTTCCACCCGGTTGCCTACAGAGGTAGGTCGGATCAAACCGAGGGCCGCGCCAAGCGCGGCGGGGGGGGGGGGGGGGGGGGGGGGGGGGGGGGGGGGGGGGGGGGGGGGGGGGGGGGGGGGGGGGGGGGGAAGTGGGCAGCGTAGGGGTAGGGGGAGGAGAAAGGGCGGGGGAGGGGGAGGG
>NZ_JBWKCC010000025.1:148575-149233 GCF_056436655.1 Streptomyces sp. NPDC043427
ACCGCAACGCCCCTCGTAGGGCCAACTTGGTCCTCCTTCCCCCCCGTTTCCCGACGGGGGGAGGTAGAACAAAACAGAGGGCCGCACAAAGCGCGGCGGCGCCGGTCGGTCGCCGCCGCGCCGCCTCCATGTCTTCGCCACCGGCCGCACGTCGCCGCCCGCCCGTCGCCGCACGCAGCGGCCAAACACCAACACGGGCACGGGGACGAACGATGATCCTCAACGGTGCTGGCCAAAGACGCTTTGTGTTGCCACAAGAAGCGGATGGTGGTGGCGGCATGCGGGCCGACACGGCCAGATGCACGGGCGTTAGCACGGCCCGCTGATCCCGCACCAGCCACCAATCGGATGGCGATCGCGGCTATGAGAGGGGAAAACCCCCGCTACGACTGCACCGCATAGGCGGCCTACGGTCGAAGCAGTGCCTCCGGCGGGGGATCGGCCGGCACCGGGATGGAGAGGGCGCCGTTGCCGACCACGGTCCGTCGTGGCGGATGCCGGGGGCTCCCATCCCGCACGCCATCGACCCAGGCGGAGCCGAGCAGACGTGGGGGGGGGGGGGGGGGGGGGGGGGGGGGGGGGGGGGGGGGGGGGGGGGGGGGGGGGGGGGGGGGGAGGGGAGGGGGGAGGGGGGGGAGGGAAGGAAGACAGCCACCCA
>NZ_JBWKCC010000026.1:0-126861 GCF_056436655.1 Streptomyces sp. NPDC043427
GGCGCGCAGGGTGTGGACGCCCCAGTACGCGTCGGCGGGGACCTCGCGGTCGCCGAGCAGATCGTGTTCGCTTCGGGTGGCGGCGGCGGTCATGGGTGAGCGGGTCCTCTTCTTTGAGGTTCTACGTCTTTGAGGTTCTGCTTTTTGAGGTGGGCGTGACCTGAGGGGCGGATCAGGCGTAGGTCGCGGAAGCGACCGGGTCGAGCGCGCGCACCGGCCGGACGCTGCCGACGGGTTCGCCACCGCCGAGCAGGGGCTCCCCCGCGAACTCGCCGAGCAGGTCCGGATCGACCCCGGCGCGGGCGAGGGCGGCGGCGGTGACGGGTATCCGCGCCCGGTTCGCCCCGTCGGCGATCTTCACGGCGACGGCCCTGCCGTCCGGCAGCGCGGCGACCTCCACGCCCTCGAAGCCGTCCTTGGCGAGCAGACCGGGCACCGCCCGCATCAGCGCGGCGACGTCGCGGCCGGAGCCGGACGCCATCTCGGCGTGCTCGCGCATCGCGTCCGCGACCCGCGCCTCGGGCTTGCCGGCGGGGGCGGTGGTGATGCGGGCGGCGGCCCGGGCGAGGCCGTGCAGGGAGACGGAGAAGAGGGGCGCGCCGCAGCCGTCGACGGTCACGCGGGCGATGTGCTGTCCCGTGAGGTCCTCGACGATCTCCGCGATGGCCCGCTGGAGCGGGTGCGCGGGGTCGAGATAGTCCTCCAGGGACCAGCCGTTGAGCTTGCAGGTGTACAGCATCGCCGCGTGCTTGCCGGAGCAGTTCTGGGCGAGCCGTGAGGGCAGCCGGCCCTCACGGACCCAGGCGTCCCGCACGACCGGGTCGAACGGCAGGTCGGTGACGTTGCGCAGATCGTCCTCGGTGACGTCGGCGAGTTCGAGGATGCGCCGGGTGCCGGCGAGATGGCGTTCCTCGCCGGAGTGGCTGGCGGCGGCGAGTGACAGCAGTTCCCCGTCGAGCGGCAGCCCGGCCCGCACCATGGCGACGGCCTGGACGGGCTTGAGCGCCGAGCGCGGGTAACTGGCGACCTCGACGTCGCCCAGTTGGAACTCGACCTCGCCGTCGGCGCCGAGGACGACGACGGAACCGTAGTGGATGCCCTCGATCACCCCACCGCGTACGAGGTGGGCGACGGGAGCGTGGAGGGGTTCACGGACGGCGGGTGCGTCGGCGAGGGAACTGCTGTACATCACTGCCTGTTCACTGTTGGTGGGCGTCGGCCGGCGCCGGGGTCAGGCATCGGCCTTGGACGAGGTGCGCGCCGTGCGGGCACGGATGCCGTACCAGCCCGCGACCAGCGCCGCGACGATCAGCGGCAGGCACAGCACGGTGGTGCGTCCCGCGCCGCCGTCGGCGTACATGAGGACCAGGACGGAGGCGAGGAACGCCAGCGTCACGAGTTCGGTCCACGGGGAGCCCGGCAGTCGGTAGCCGGGGCGGGTCAGCTCACCCTTCTGGGTCTTCTGCCAGAAGAGCAGGTGACAGATCATGATCATGCCCCAGGTGGCAAGGATACCGATCGCCGCGAAGTTGAGCACGATCTCGAAGGCGTCGGCGGGCACGACGAAGTTGAGGCCGACGCCGAGCACGCAGATGCCGCTGGTCAGCAGGATGCCGCCGTACGGGACCTGACTGCGGCTCATGACCCCGGTGAACTTCGGGGCGGAGCCGGACATCGCCATGGAGCGCAGGATGCGGCCGGTGGAGTACAGGCCGGAGTTGAGCGAGGACATGGCCGCGGTGAGCACGACCAGGTTCATCACGCCGCCCGCCGCAGGGATGCCGACGTTGGACAGAACGGTCACGAAGGGGCTTTCGCCGGACGTGTACTTGTTCCAGGGCAGCAGCATCGACAGCAGGACGACCGAGCCGACGTAGAACAGGCCCACGCGCCACATGATCGAGTTGATCGCCTTCGGCATGATCTTCTCGGGGTTCTCGGTCTCACCGGCGGCGACTCCGACGAGTTCGACGGAGGCGTAGGCGAAGACGACGCCCTGGACGATCAGCAGCATGGGCAGCAGACCGTTGGGGAAGACGCCGCCGTTGTCGGTGATCAGGGAGGGGCCGGGGGCGGCGCCGTCGACGGGGTGTTGGGTGACCAGCAGGAATATGCCGATGCACATGAACACGACCAGCGCGCCGACCTTGACGATGGCGAACCAGAACTCCAGTTCACCGAAGATCTTCACGGAGATCAGGTTCACGGTGAGGACGACGGCGAGCGCGATCAGCGCGATCACCCACTGCGGGATGTCGGAGAACATCCCCCAGTAGTGGGTGTAGGTGGCGACCGCGGTGATGTCGGCGATGCCAGTGGTGGCCCAGTTGAGGAAGTACATCCAGCCGGCCGTGTACGCGCCCTTCTCGCCGAGGAACTCACGGGCGTACGACACGAAGGCGCCGGAGGACGGCCGGTACAGGACGAGTTCGCCGAGGGCGCGCACGACGAGGAAGGCGAAGATGCCGCAGACCGCGTAGGCGATGAACAGGGAGGGCCCGGCGTCGGCGAGCCGGCCGCCCGCACCGAGGAAGAGGCCGGTGCCGATGGCTCCGCCGATGGCGATCATGTTGACATGCCGGGACTTCAGGGACTTGCTGTAGCCCGCGTCGCCTGCGTCGACGTGAGGGGAGGATGGGCGCTTCTCGTCTTTGAGGAACTGCTCGCTCACGCCTCGGTTCCGCCTTCCGTGGGGATGTCCGTGCGCGGGGAGCGCACGATGTGGGTGAGGGTCGTCTCGACGCGGTCGAGGTGGTGGGACATGGCCTCCACCGCGTCGTGTTCGGAACCGTCCATCAGGGCCTCGACGATGGCCCGGTGCTCGCGGTTGGACTGCTCGCGCCGTCCGCCCAGCTCGTTGAGGAAGGCCGACTGACGCGCCAGTGCGTCGCGGATCTCCTCGATGACCCGGCGGAAGACCGGGTTCTGGGCGGCCTCGGCCACGGCGAGGTGGAAGAGGGTGTCCATCGCGACCCACGCGGTGGTGTCCGTCTCCCGCTCCATGCGGTCGAGGAGATGAGCCAGATGGTCCAGGTTCTCCGGGGTGCGGCGCCGCGCCGCGTACCCGGCGACCGGGATCTCGACGTGGCGGCGCACCTCCAGCAGGTCGCTGGCCGCGTAGTCGCCGAAGGTGGGGTCCTCGACGGCACTCGCGACGACGAAGGTGCCCTTACCGGTCCGGGAGACCGTCAGGCCCATGGTCTGCAGGGCGCGCAGGGCTTCCCGCAGCACGGGCCGGGACACCTCGAGGGTTCGGCAGAGCTCCGCCTCGGAGGGCAGCTTGTCGCCGATCGCGTACTCGCCGCGCTCGATGGCGTCGCGAAGGTAGGTGAGCACCGCTTCCATCGCGCTGACGCGCCGCGGCCCTCGGCCAGCTGTCTGGCTGTCTGACAGGTTCACGGAAGTGATACTCCGGGTGACGTGAGGGCGGTGTCAAGGGCGTCGAATAAAGAAATTCAGCGGGCGCGAGACCTGAAACAGGACTTCCCGCCCGCTGTCGGACGGCCGTGTCAGCTGCTCAGGGCGCCCGTGGCCAGCAGTCCGAAGAGCAGGACGCCCACGACGATGCGGTAGACCACGAACGCGTTGAAGGAGTGCTTGGCGACGAACTTCAGTAGCCAGGCGATGGAGGCGTAGGCCACGACGAACGAGACCACCGTGCCGACCGCCAGCGGCGCCGCGCCCACGCCCGCGCCCAGGGCGTCCTTGAGTTCGTACAGGCCGGCGCCGGTGAGGGCGGGGATGCCGAGGAAGAAGGAGAGACGGGTGGCGGCGACCCGGTCGAGGTCGAGGATGAGGGCGGTGGACATGGTCGCGCCGGAGCGGGAGAAGCCGGGGAAGAGCAGAGCCAGGATCTGGGAGCTGCCGACCAGCATCGCGTCCTTGAACGAGGTGTCGTCCTCGCCGCGCTTGTGGCGGCCCATCTGGTCGGCCGCCCACATCACACCGCTGCCGACGATCAGCGAGCCCGCGACCACCCAGAGGGAGGCCAGGGGCCCCTCGATGAGCGGCTTGGCGGCCAGGCCGACGGCGACGATCGGGATCGTCGCATAGATCACCCACCAGGCGAACTTGTAGTCGTGGTGGTAGCGCTCGTCCCGGTTGGCGAGGCCGCGGCCCCAGGCGGAGACGATCCGCACGATGTCCTTGAAGAAGTACACGAGCACCGCGGCGATCGCGCCCACCTGGATGACGGCCGAGAACCCGACGACGGCCTTGTCGTCGACCGGGATGCCCATCAGCCCCTCGGTGATCTTCAGATGGCCGGTGGAGGAGACCGGCAGGAACTCGGTCACCCCCTCGACGGCTCCTAGGACGACGGCCTGACCGACGGAGATGGCGCTCATGGGATCCAGTTCTGGAGGATGGTCGACAGTGCTGTGGGCACTCACAAGTGCCGGAGGCACTCCTATCAGGCGCGGGTGTGCCGTGCCGGCCTACAGCCAGAGCGTCTGCGCGCCCCAGACCCCGGCGAACGCCGCCCCGAGGCCCACCACGATGCTCGCGACGACGTTGGCGACGGCATAGAGACCCGCGCCGGTCTCGGTCAGCCGCAGCGTCTCGTACGAGAACGTGGAGTACGTCGTCAGGGCCCCGCACAGACCGGTGCCGAGGAAAAGCTGCAGGTGGGAACCTGCGACACCGGCCGAGACGGCACCGGTCAGCAGGCCGAGGACCAGGCAGCCGCTGACGTTGACCGCGAAGGTGCCCCAGGGGAAGACCGAGTCGTGCCGGGACTGCACGGCGCGGTCGGTGAGATAGCGCAGGGGGGCGCCGACCATTCCGCCGGCAACGACCAGCAGCCAGTTCACAACGACCTCTTACCTTTCGTGTCCGGTTCGCCGCCTTTGCTCACCCCTCCGGCGTACCGGATGACCTCGCATTGGTCGAGGATGACCAGTCCCTCGGTGACCAGTTCGTCGAGCTGCGGCAGGAAGGCGCGTACCCGCTCCTCCGAGTCGACGATCACGATCGCCACCGGCAGGTCCTCGCTCAGGGACAGCAGCCGCGAGGTGTGGATGAGCGAGGACGCGCCGTAGCCCTCGATGCCGCGGAACACACTGGCCCCGGCGAGTCCGGCCGCGTGGGCGCGGTGGACGATCTCGCTGTAGAGGGGCTTGTGGTGCCAGGTGTCGTTCTCGCCCACGAACACGGTCACGCGCAGGGCACTGCCGGTCAGCCTCGTCATCGCTGCCTCCGGATCAGGACACGACGCGTCGCCGTCGCCGCCAGCCACACCGCCGCGAGCGCCGCGAGGAGGGTCGCGGCGAGATAGGCGACGGCCGTGCCCGGACGGCCCGTGTCCAGCAGTCTCTGGATGTCGACGGCGTACGTCGAGAAGGTGGTGAAGCCGCCCAGCACGCCCGTGCCGAAGAAGGGGCGCAGCAGCCGGTGAGGGGCGGTCATCGCCTCGGTGACGACCACCAGGAACACGCCGATCACGGCACAGCCGACGACATTGACCCAGAAGATCGTCCAGGGGAAACCGCCGGTGCGCGTGGGCCACCAGAGGGAGGCCGCGTACCGGGCCGACGCGCCGATCGCGCCGCCGACCGCGACCACCACGACGACGGGCAGCTGCCCGTGCCGGGCCGACCGCCGGGGCGCGGGGGTGCGGACGCTCTCGGTCTCCGGGACTGTCATGTCGTACGTCTCCTGCCTCGGCCCCCACCACCGCTTCCGGGGTGATCACGGCCGGTCAACAGGGTACGCCGGGCTCACCCGTCGGCGGGGGCCTGGCACACGGCCACGCCGCGCTCCCACAGGCTCCCGAGGACCAGGTGGCCGCCCGTCTCGCAGACGCTGGTGACCATGCGGAAGCCGGAGCGGCGGCGGGTCAGGTGGTGGATGATCCGGCCGTCGTCGTCCACCGCCATCACGCCGAGGGTGCCGGTGGGGCGGAAGGGGGCCCGGACGGCGGCGCGGGCCACGGTCCGGCGTACGGCGGGCGGGGTGCGGTGGAGCAGGTCGAGCGGTGGGACGCGCGGCCCTGCCAGCGCCACCCAGACCGGTCCGTCCCGCCCGTCGCGCCACACGTTGTCCGGCATGCCCGGCAGGTTCTCCACGAAGGGCTCACTTCGGCCGGCCTTCGGGCCGGTGAGCCAGTGGCGGCTGAGCCGGCACGCGGCCGTCTCGGCGACGATCACGAAGGAGCCGTCGGAGCTCGGGGCGAGTCCGTTGGCGAAGTGGAGGCCCTCCAGGAGGACCTCGGGTGTGGTGCTGCCCGGGGCCAGGCGCAGCAGCTGGCCGGTGCCGGTGTGTTCCACCAGGTCGCCGATCCACTGGGCGAGGGGGTAGCGGCGGCTGGAGACGGTGAAGCACACGCTGTCGTCGGGCAGGGCGATCACGTTGCTGCAGAACCGCAGCCGCTCCCCCGCCACCGTGTCCGTGAGCACGTGGACCGTGCCGTCGTCGAGGCCGATCCGCAGCAGTCCGCGCTCGGCGTCGCACACCAGCAGGGTCTCGTCGTCGAGGAGTTCGAGGCCGAGCGGCCGGCCACCGGTCTCGGCGAGCACCTCGACGCGGGTTCCCCCGGGATCCGTGAGTCCGTCGAGGCGCAGGATCCGTCCGTCCTCCACCCCGGTCAGCACACGGCCCCGGCCGTCGGCGACGACGTCCTCGGGGCCGCGGCCGCCGATGTCGACATAGCTGCGGGGTACGAGGGTCTCGGGACGGTGCATGGGCGCCGGCCTTTCGGTGTCGGGGAGGGTCGTCCTCGCAGACGTACCCCTGTGGTCCGGCGCCTACCAGCCTTTCTCGAACATTCTGGCGACCTCGGCGATGCGCACCTCGTCCCTTCGGTAGTAGGCGCGGCGCCGGATCCGCCGGACGCGCAGAAGGCCGAGGTTCGCGAGCAGGGTGAGGTGGGTCTCGGCGACCTGGCGGCGTACGCCGAGCTTGGCCGCCACGGCGTCCGCGCCGACCCCGTCCTCGACGAGGTCGGCGTGTCGTTGCGGCGGGAAGTGCGCGACGGGGTCCTTGAGCCATTCCAGGATGTCCAGGCGACGCTCACCGACAGGAGTCCTCAGCATGTCGTTCCCCTCTGTCCGGGCCTCCTCGTACCGCGTCTTCCCACTGTTCCGCAGCGGACGCCACCGTGTCCGCGAGTCCGCCAGGCTCGTCCGGGATCGAACGCCTTTATGACACAAGGCCGTTCGGCCCCTTTCCCCGGAAACACGGGCGGGGGCCCGGCCGGTGACGCTCGACCGGGCCCCCTGGCCGAGGAGTCAGCGGTGGCTGAACCACGACATCGACGAGAGTGCCTTGTCGTCGTAGCCGAACAGGGCCTGGTTCTCCCAGCCGTTGCCGGAGGAGGCGTCGGTCGGGTCCCAGCCGTTGCCGTTGACCGCGGTCCAGGTCGCCTCCCAGTAGAAGACACCGAGTCCACGGCCGTTCGGCACGGCCTCCACGATGTTCGCCACCGTGTTCATCCACGCCGTCTGCCCGGCCACGGTCGCGGGGTAGCCGGTGACGAGCTCACCGGCGGTGTCGATCTGGTTGGTGAGCGAGTCGTCGCTGTCCAGGCGGAACGGGTAGGCCGTCTCGGCGACGAAGACCGGCTTGCCGTAGCGGGCGGCCGCGTCGTCGAGCGTGGTCTGGAAGTCGGAGAGCGGACCGTGCCAGTAGCCGTAGTACGACAGGCCGACCGCGTCGAACTTCACGCCGTGGGAGACCGCGCTGTCGAACCAGGAGCGGGTGCCGGCCAGGTCGCCGCCCTCGGCCAGGTGCAGGGCGACGGTGGTGGACGGGTTGACCGCCTTGACCGCGCCGTAGCCGGAGTTGAGCAGACCGGCGAGCTGGGACCAGTTGGAGGTGGATCCCTCGTTCCACAGCATGCCGCCGTTGATCTCATTGCCCACCTGGACCATGTCGGCGGTGGTGCCTTGAGCCTTCAACGCGTTCAACACGTCGTACGTGTGGTTGTACACGTCCGTCTTGAGTTGACTGTACGAGTGGCCCGTCCAGGCCGCCGGCTTGTTCTGCTTGCCCGGGTCGGCCCAGCTGTCCGAGTAGTGGAAATCGACCAGCAGCTTCATGCCGGCCGCCTTGACGCGCTTGGCCACCGCCAGCACGCGCGTCTTGTTGTTGTAGCCGTCGGCGGGGCTCACCCAGACCTTCAGGCGCGCGTAGTTCATGCCGGCGTTCTTGAGGAGGGTGACCGCGTCGCCGGTGGCGCCGGAGCTGTTCTTGTAGACGCCGCCCTTGGCCTCGCTCTTGGGGAGGGAGGAGATGTCGGCACCCTTGATCGACAGTCCACTCGTGCCGGACGTGAAGGTCAGGTCGTCAACATTGATCCAGTTGCCGGCGTTCGCGTCACTGTTGATGCTGATGGTGCATTGGTTGCCGGTGACCTTGACCGGCACGACGACACGGATCCATCCGCTCGTCGACACGGGCAGATCGGTCCGCTGTTCCGCGCCGCCGCAGTTCTTCAGGGCTATGTAGGCGGACTTCTGGCCGCCGCTGGAGCGGACCCAGGCGGTGAGCTTGTAGCTGCCGTTGGTCAGCCCCGACAGGTACTGGTACGTCTCCACCTTGTACGCGGTGGACGCCCAGTGGGACAGGCGGTAGCTCCCGCCGTGGCCGCCGGACTCCGAGAACGAGGCGCCGGTGTCGCCGTACTCGGACCAGCCGCCGGGCGTGGCCGTGCCGGCGCCGTCAGCTTCGAAGCCACCGTTCGTGAGCGTGCTCGCGGCCTGGGCGGTCTGGACCGGCAGCGCGCTCAGGGCCAGCCCCGCGGCGAGCGGGAGCAGCAGGGCCCGGAGGGTGCGTCTGGGATGGAACATCGTCGTCCGTCGTCCCTTCGACGTGATCAGGATGGGTGTGCCCTCGTGGAACGAGGTGCCCCTCCGCCCGCGGCTCGCGGCTCGCACGGACGGAGGGGAGTCGGCTCAGCCGTCGAGTCGGACGACGCGGACGGCCCCCGCCGGGACCGCGAGGCGGCCGGCGGCGCGTTCGCCGGTGAGCAGCTCGGTGCCGGGGGCGTCGAGCGGCACCTTGGCGTCGGTGGCGGTGTGGTTGATCGCGAACAGGAAGCTGCCCGACTCGCCCGTACGGCGGACCACCTCGACGTCGCGGGGCAGGTCGGCGCGCGGGGCGAGGCTCGCGTCGTCGGCGGCCCAGCCCAGGAGCGCGTCGAGGCCCTCGGCGCCCAGGCGGGTGGAGACGTACCAGGCGGTGCCCTCGCCGAGGCGGTGCCGGGTGACGGCCGGGTGACCCGCGGTGAGGCCGTCGGCGTACGTCCAGACGGTTTCGGCGCCGCGCGGGACCACGAACTCCGTCCACACGTCCCCGGCGAGTTCGGAGCCGTCGGGCCCGGTGACGCGCACCCCCTCGCCCGGGAGGAGGGGTGAGAACTCCTCCACGGTGAGGCCGAGGACATCGCGAAGGGCTCCCGGGTAGGCGCCCTCGTGGACCGCGTCGTGCTCGTCGACGATGCCGGAGAAGTACGACACGACGAGGGTGCCGCCGCTCTCGACGTACGCCCGGAGGTTGTCGCCGGCCGCCTGGGTCATCAGGTACAGGGCGGGCACGACGACAAGGGGATACCTCGACAAGTCGGCTTCGGGGTGGGCGAAGTCGACGGTGAGGTGGCGGTCGTAGAGCGCCTCGTAGAAGGCGTCGGCGCGCTCGCGCGGGTCGTGGTCCTCGCTGGGGCGCCACTGGAGGTTCTGCGCCCACCATGAGTGCCAGTCCCACAGGAGGGCCACGTCCGCCTGGGTGCGCGTGGAGCGGATCGGGCTCAGGGAGTCCAGGGAGGCGCCGAGTTCGACGACCTCGCGCCACACGCGTGTGTCGGTGCCGCCGTGCGGCAGCATCGCGGAGTGGAACTTCTCGGCGCCGCGCCGGGACTGGCGCCACTGGAAGAACAGGGCGCCGTCGGAGCCGCGGGCCACGTGGCCGAGGGAGTTGCGGGCCATCTGGCCGGGGGCCTTGGCCGGGTTGCGGGGCTGCCAGTTGACGCCCGAGGTGGAGTGCTCCAGGAGCAGCCAGGGGGCGCCGCCCGCGACGGAGCGGGTGATGTCGGCGGCCATCGCGAGGTTGACGTGGGTGCGGCGGCCGTCGGTGATCAGGTAGTGGTCGTTGGTGACGATGTCGACCTCGCGGCCCCAGGCCCAGTAGTCGACGGAGTCGCACTGGCTGAGGGCCGTCATGAAGTTGGTGGTGACCGGCACGCCGGGTGAGAGGCGGTGCAGGATGTCCCGCTCCGCCACGAAGTTCTCGCGCATGGTGGCGTCGGCGAAGCGCTTGTAGTCGAGGGCCTGACCGGGGTTGCCGACGGTGGGGGTGCGGCGCGGTGGGTTGATCTCGTCGAAGTCCGCGTAGCGCTGGCCCCAGAAGGCGGTGCCCCAGGCCTCGTTGACCGCGTCGACCGTGCCGTACGCGGTGCGCAGCCAGCGGCGGAAGTGGGCGGCGCAGGAGTCGCAGTAGCAGGCCGAGACGGGGACGCCGTACTCGTTGTGCACGTGCCACATGGCCAGGGCCGGGTGGTCGCCGTAGTGCTCGGCGAGCTGGGTGGTGATGGCCGCGGCGGCGGCGCGGTAGTCGGCGTTGCTGTGGCAGATGGCGGCCCGGCTGCCGAACTCGTAGCGCGTGCCGTCCTCGGTCACGGGCAGCGCGTCGGGGTGCGCGCGGTAGAACCAGACGGGCGGGGTGACGGTGGGGGTGCCCAGGTCGACGCGGATGCCGTTCTCGTGGAGCAGGTCGATGATCCGGTCGAGCCAGCCGAAGTCGTACTCCCCCGGTGAGGGTTCCAGCAGGGCCCAGGAGAAGATGCCGACGCTCACCAGGGTGACGCCGGCCTCGCGCATCAGCCGGACGTCCTCGTGCCAGACGCTTTCCGGCCACTGCTCGGGGTTGTAGTCCCCACCGAAGGCGAGCCTGGTGAGGCCCCTGGGGGTGGTCTCCGGCATGGATGTCTCCCGTTTTGGGTCGATCATTTGGGAACGTGCACACACTCCGGCGGCGGTGCGAAGCCAACATAACCGCACAGCAACAACCATTGACAAGTGTCCAGGATGTTTCTCTACTGTGAACGCTCACAGAAGCATGGCAGGTTCTCGCAGCAGGCGGGAGCCCAGGTCAGGGGAGAAATTCCATGCCGAACACGCAGCGCCGGCGACTCTTCAGAGGCGCGGCCGCCGCGGTCGCCGTCACGCTCGGCGCCACCGCCCTCGCCGCTTGCGGGACGACCGACAAGGACAGCGAGGCCGAGTCCGGGCCCGTCTCACTCACGTACTGGACGTGGACGCCCGGCATGGACAAGGTCGTGGACCTGTGGAACAAGGGGCCGGGGAAGAAGGACCAGATCACGGTCACGGTGAAGAAGCAGGCGTCCGGCGACACCCTGGTCACCAAGATCCTCACCGCGCACAAGGCCGGCAAGGCACCGGACCTGGTGCAGGCCGAGTACCAGGCGCTGCCGACGCTGGTCAGCAACGACGCGCTGGCGGACATAGCGAAGGACGCCGAGGGCGTCGAGGACAAGTTCGCCGAGGGCGTCTGGCAGCAGACGACGCTGGGCACGGACGCGGTGTACGCGGTGCCGCAGGACATCGGTCCGATGATGTTCTACTACCGCGAGGACCTGTTCAAGCAGTACAAGCTGACGGTCCCGACGACCTGGGAGCAGTTCGCCGAGACCGCGAGAAAGCTGAAGAAGGTGGCTCCCGACAAGGACCTCACCACCTTCTCCGCCAACGACTCCGGTCTCTTCGCGGGCCTCGCCCAGCAGGCCGGCGCCAAGTGGTGGACGACCTCCGGCGACAAGTGGAAGGTCGGCATCGACGACGCCGCGACCGAGCGGGTCGCGAAGTTCTGGGGCGGCCTCGTCAAGGAGGGCGCCATCGACAACCAGCCGATGTACACCCCGGCCTGGAACAAGGCGCTCAACACCGGCAAGCAGATCGCCTGGGTCAGCGCGGTGTGGGCGCCCGGGACGCTGAACACCGCCGCCCCCGACACCAAGGGCAAGTGGGCCATGGCCCCGCTCCCCCAGTGGTCGAACTCCGAGAACGTCACCGGTAGTTGGGGCGGATCCTCGACCGCCGTCACCACCGACTCCGCGCACAAGGTGGCCGCCGCGAAGTTCGCCACGTGGCTGAACACCGACGGCGACGCCCTCAACGCGCTGGCGAAGGAGGGCGGCATCTACCCGGCCTCCTCCTCCGCCCAGCTCAGCGGCGCCTTCACCACTCCGCCGGACTACTTCTCCAACCAGCCGGACTTCTACGGCCAGGCTGCGAAGATCGCCAAGACCACCGCGCCGTCCGCGTGGGGCCCGAACGTCAACGTCGCCTACACCTCCTTCAAGGACGCCTTCGGCGCGGCCGCCAAGAACAAGTCGGACTTCACCGCCGCCCTGAAGACCATGCAGGAGGCCACGGTCACCGACATGAAGAAGCAGGGCTTCGAGGTCTCCGAGTGACCAGCGCACGCCGGAAGCCGTACGGGGTCAAGGGGGCCCCGTATGCCTTCCTCCTCCCCGCGACGATCCTCTTCTCGCTGTTCTTCGCGCTGCCCATCGGGTACGCGATCTGGCTCAGCTTCCGCAAGGTGAAGGTCTCCGGGCTCGGCCTGGGGTCGGGCGCCCGCCGGGAGGTCTGGGCCGGTGTGGAGAACTACACCGACGCCCTCACCGACAGCGAGCTCGTGGACGGCGCGCTGCGCGTGCTGGGCTACGGCTGCATCGTCGTCCCGGTGATGCTGGGCCTGGCGCTGCTGTTCGCGCTGATGCTCGACTCCGACAAGGTGCGGCTCGCCCCGTTCACCCGGCTCGCGGTCTTCCTGCCGTACGCCATTCCCGGCGTCGTGGCGGCGCTGCTGTGGGGCTTTCTGTACCTGCCGGACGTCAGCCCGTTCTACTTCGTGCTGGAGAAGCTGGGCCTGCCGCAGCCGGACCTGCTGGACGGCGGTCCGCTGTACCTCGCCCTGTCGAACATCGCGGTCTGGGGCGGCACCGGCTTCAACATGATCGTCATCTACACCTCGCTGCAGGCCATTCCGGCCGAGGTGTACGAGGCGGCGAAGCTGGACGGCGCGACCCCGCTGCAGATCGCGCTGCGGATCAAGATCCCGATGGTGGCGCCCTCGCTGGTGCTGACCTTCTTCTTCTCGATCATCGCGACGCTCCAGGTGTTCAACGAGCCGACCACCCTCAAGCCGCTCACCAACTCCGTGTCCACGACGTGGAGTCCGTTGATGAAGGTGTACCGGGACGCGTTCGGCACGGGTGACATCTACCAGGCGGCCGCCGAGGCCGTGATCATCGCCCTCGCCACGCTGGTGCTGTCGTTCGGCTTCCTGCGGGCCGCCAACCGTCGCAACAAGCAGGAGGCAGCAGGATGAGTTCTCTTGCGGTCAGCAAGACCACCCCGGTGGCCGGCACCACGCCCGGCACTGCCCGTCGCCCGCCGCTGCGGCGCCGTATCGCCCTGGTCCCGACCGTCACCCTCCTCCTCGGCGCGATCTACTGTCTGCTGCCGGTGGCCTGGGTCGTGATCGCGTCCACCAAGTCCGGCAGTGAGCTGTTCTCCACGTTCACGTTCCTGCCGGGCACCGGCTTCACGGACAACCTCAGGGATCTCAACGCCTACCGCGACGGCATCTACTGGCAGTGGATGGGCAACTCCGCCCTCTACGCCGTGCTCGGCGCCCTGCTGTCGACGTGTGTCTCGGCGTTCAGCGGCTACGCGCTGGCGATGTACCGCTTCCGCGGCCGGGAGGCGATCTTCAACGTGCTGCTGGCCGGCGTGCTGATGCCGCCGGTGATCCTCGCCGTACCGCAGTACCTTCTGCTGGCGAAGGCCAACCTCACGGACTCGTACCTGGCCGTGCTGCTGCCACAGATCCTCTCGCCGTACGGCGTCTACCTCGCCCGTATCTACGCGGCCGCCGCCGTCCCCGCCGACGTGGTGGAGGCCGGGCGGATGGACGGGGCGAGCGAGTGGCGGATCTTCACCCGGATCGCGCTGCCGATGATGGTGCCCGGTCTGGTGACGGTGTTCCTGTTCCAGTTCGTGGCTGTGTGGAACAACTTCCTGTTGCCCTACATCATGCTCAGCGACGACGAGAGGTTCCCGATCACGCTGGGCCTGTTCACGCTTCTCGAACAGGGTGCCAACACCCCGGCCCTCTACACCCTGGTGATCACGGGTGCGTTCCTCGCGGTGATCCCGCTGGTCGCCCTGTTCCTGGTCATCCAGCGGTTCTGGAGTCTGGATCTGCTGTCCGGGGCCGTAAAGTCATGACCATGAGCAATGCGGGGGCCCGGCGCAGACCGCCGACCATCCACGACGTGGCGCGCGAGGCAGGTGTCTCACGGGGCACGGTCTCGCGGGTGCTCAACGGCGGGCACTACGTCAGCCCCACCGCACAGGAAGCGGTCAACGCCGCGATCAAGCGAACGGGTTATGTCGTCAACCGGCACGCCCGCTCGCTGATCACCGGGCGGTCGGACTCCATCGGCTTCCTGCTGACGGAGCCCCAGGAGCGGTTCTTCGAGGACCCCAACTTCAACGTCCTGTTGCGCGGCTGCACGCAGGCGCTGGCCGCGCACGACATCCCTCTGCTGCTGATGCTGGCGGGGACCGAGGACGAACGGCGGCGCATCACGCGGTACATCACCGCCGGGCACGTCGACGGCGTGCTGCTCGTCTCCAGTCACTCCGGCGACCCGGTCGCGGAGGAGCTGCGTGAGGCGGGCGTGCCGTTGGTCGCGTGCGGCAAGCCGATCGGGCTGGGCTCGAAGGTGAGTTACGTGGCCGCCGACGACCGGGACGGCGCACGCGACATGGTGCGTCACCTGCTGTCCCTCGGGCGGCGACGGGTGGGCGTGGTCACCGGCCCCCTGGACACCCCGGGCGGTGTCGAACGCCTCGCCGGCTACAAGGAGGTCCTCTCCGACGCGGGCGTCGAGATCGACGAGCGGCTGATCGTCTCCGGCGACTACAGCCGGGCCAGCGGCGAGGCGGGCGCCGAGCGGCTGCTCGGCCAGGCCCCCGACATGGACGCGGTGTTCGTCGCGTCCGACCTGATGGCCCAGGGCGTGCTGACGGCACTGCGCCGGGCGGGCCGCCGCGTCCCCGAGGACGTCGCGGTCGGCGGCTTCGACGACTCCCCCGCGGCCACCGCGG
Source organism: Streptomyces sp. NPDC043427 (assembly GCF_056436655.1). Classification (NCBI taxonomy): domain Bacteria; kingdom Bacillati; phylum Actinomycetota; class Actinomycetes; order Kitasatosporales; family Streptomycetaceae; genus Streptomyces; species Streptomyces sp. NPDC043427. The sequence continues at coordinate 15,135 of NZ_JBWKCC010000026.1, forward strand.
CCAACCCGGCCCTCACCACCATCCGCCAGCCCTGGGACCGCATCAGCAACGAGATGGTCCGCGTCCTGCTCGCCCAGATAGGCGGGGATGATCCGGCGGCGGTGATCCTTCCTACGGAGTTGGTGCGGCGCGAGTCGACGTGACGCGGGGGCGGCTCTGTCGTGCTGCGGCGGTGGGGGCGGCTGCGTCGCGCCGCGGCACCGAGGGGGCAGATCCCGTCGGCGAACTCCCCGAGAACCCGCCGACGGTGCGCTCCGTAGTGCCGCGCCAGGCGGGGGCGCCCCCCTGCTCCGGCCCGCCGCCACGACATCGGCCGACCAGGAACGTCCCCCGCCATGGACGGGGAGCCGGTCCGCGGTGGCCGGTCAGGATCGGAGAAGCGGTGGGGCGGGTCTCCGGCCTAGCGTGGGAACAGCGACGAAAACCGTCGCTTTCACGTTGACCCGAGGAGTACGTCATGGCCGCCGCGCTGAAGACGATCATCTACCCCGTGAAGGACCTCGAGCGGGCGAAGGCCCTGTTCAGCGCGCTGCTGGAGGTCGAGCCGTACGCGGACGAGTCGTACTACGTCGGCTTCAAGTCCGCGGGGCAGGACGTCGGACTGGACCCGAACGGGCACGCCAGGGGGATGACCGGGCCGGTGCCGTACTGGCACGTGGACGACATCCGGGCGCGGCTGGCGGCCCTGGTGGCGGCGGGTGCCGAGGTGCTTCAGGACGTCCAGGACGTGGGCGGCGGCAAGCTGATCGCCTTCGTGAAGGACGCGGACGGGAATCTGGTGGGGCTGACCCAGGACCCGACAGCCTGAGGCCTCCCCCCGCGCCACTAGTTGCATAGTCAACTATGGCCGGATCGGTGTTACCGTGCGGGTATGGCATCGAAGACCGTCGACGCCGGGCTCGAGAAGCGGTGGCGGGACATCCTGTCGGTGCACGCGCGCACGATGTGCGAGATCGACCGCGTGCTGCACCCGCACGGCCTGGGTGCGAGCGACTTCGAGGTCCTCGACATCCTCGCCGCCGAGGCACCCGCGCAGGGCGACCTGTGCCGCGTGCAGAACCTCGCCGGACGGGTCCATCTCAGCCAGAGCGCACTCTCCCGCCTCATCGGCCGCCTGGAGAAGGACGGCCTGGTGGAACGCTCCGTGTGCGCCGAGGACCGGCGCGGCGTCTGGGTCGCCCTGACCGCCAAGGGCCGCGAGCTGCACGCGGAGGTGCTGCCGTTGCAGCGGGGCGCGCTGGTGCGGATGCTGGGCGGGCAGGAGGCCGGGCAGTAGGTCGGGGCCCGGGGACTGACAGCCCGACCGGTTTCCTCGTGTGCCGTGCAGGGTGAGTTGTGCGTGGGAGCCCTCCCGGGGATGCTGACTTGTCCTGTGCCACGCGACAAGTCGGGAAGCGGGGGTCGATGGCCGCTGTACGGGGGAGCGACGTCCTGGAGGCGTCGCAGGTTCGGATCCATTCGGCCGCTGGTGCGGTGATCGGCGCGGGGTTCCTCGTCGCCGCCGATGTGGTGTGCACCTGCGCCCATGTCGTCGCCAGGGCACTCGGGGTGCCGGACACCGCGGAGGGCGCGCCCGAGGGGCAGGTGGACCTCGACTTTCCGCTGCTGGGCGGTCGCCCCCGGGCGCGGGCCGGCGTGGTGTCGTGGCGGCGCGACGGGGCGGACGTGGCGCTGCTGCGGCTCGAAACGGTGGTCGGGGGAGCCCGTCCGGCGCCGCTCGTCGACGGGACCGGCGTATGAGGGCACCCGTTCCGAGCGCTGGGCTACCCGGCCGGCTCGACCACGGCGTGTGGGCGTCGGGCGCCTTACGCGCCGGGCAGGGCCTGGGCTGGTTACAGATCGAGGCACAGGAGCCGGGGCCGCGCATCGCGGAGGGGTTCAGCGGGGCACCCGTGTGGGACGAGACGCAGGACGGCGTCGTCGGCATGATGGTCGCGGCGCACCGGGGCGAGCCCACCGCGTATCTGGTGCCGTCGGCCGATCTGGTCGACGAGGGGACGCTGCGGCCACGCTGCCCGTTCAAAGGGCTCGCGGCGTTCACTGAGGACGACGCGGAGTTCTTCCACGGCCGCGACAGCGAGATCGCCCGCTTGGAGGCGGCCGTGCGCAGGCGGCCGGTGACGCTGGTGGTGGGTCCCTCGGGATGCGGTAAGTCCTCCCTCGTACGGGCAGGGGTGCTGCCCCGGTTACGGGCCGAGGGCATGAGCGTGTCCGAGCTGCGGCCCGGGGGGTGCGGGCGGTCGCCGTACTCGCCCGGGCACTGACCGCAGTCCTGGAGCCGGGGCTCGGCGAGGTCGAACGGCTCACCAGAGCCGAGGAGTTGGCGGGGCTCCTGGAGACCGGCGCCGACGTGCCCGCCGAGTTGCGCGGCCGGGTCCTCTCCCGCGGAAAAGGCAGCGGGCACGTCCTCTTCGTCGACCAGCTCGAGGAGTACGCGGGCGTCGATCCCGCCGCCGCCCGGGATCTGTTCACGCTGCTCGCCGCCCTGGCGGGCAACGACGGTGCGGCCGTGCTGCGGGTCGTCGCCACCGCGCGGCCCGACTCCCTCGGTGTGCTGGTGACGTCCGGCACGTCCGACCTCGTGAGCGAGGCCGTGGAGTTCCTCGCGGTTCTGGCCGCACAGGACTTGGAGCGGGCGGTGACGGCGCCCGTCGACGCCGTGCCGGGGCTGTGGTTCGAGCCGGGGCTGCCGGAGCGGATCGTCGTGGATGTGGGTGACGAACCCGGGCGGATGCCACTGGTTCAGTTCGCCCTGACCGAGCTGTGGAAGCGCCGTACCCGCTCGATGCTCACCCACGCCGCCTACGACGACCTGGGCGGCGTCGCGGGCGCTCTCGTCGGCTACGCGGACGACGCCTTCGCCCCGCTGACGCAGTCCCAACGGGACTGTGCCCGGCGGCTCTTCGTCCAGCTGGCCCGGCCCGGCGACGGTGGCACCTCCTTCGCCCGCAGGCCCACCCGCGCCGCCGACCTCGCCCCGGAACTCCTCGCTCTGACAAGGGACTTGGCCCCCGGCAAGCTCGTCGTCCTCTCCCGCGCCCCCGGGTGGTGCCGAGGGAGAGGAGATCGTCGATCTCGCGCACGAGGCGCTGACCGAGCTCTGGCCGCGCCTGAGGCGCTGGCTCGTCGACTCCCGCGACTTCCGCTCATGGCAGGAACAACTTCGGGCCGACCTGCACCGCTGGCAGCTACAACTCCGCGAACCCGGTCGCCTGTTGAACGGCACCGACCTGGCCGACTCTGTACCGGTCGTACTCAGCGCGGGACTTGGGCGACAGTGTGCCCCTCGACGAGGTCGTGGCGGGGGCGAAGGAACTCGACGGTGTGACTGAGCTGCGGGGTGGCGAAGTGAACAGTGTCGCCGCGCTGCAGGGCAGCGAGATTGTTCTGCTGACGGTGGACGGCAGACTCGCCCGCGTCGACGCCGCCGACGCGTCCGTGCGCACCCGACCCTTCCTCGTCCACCCCGCACCGAACTGGGTCGGCACCGGCCTCTCCAACGGGTCCGTCGCGAGGAGCCAGCTCATCGCCCGCCCGGGGCACCTCGGACAAGTCCCCGCAGTCACCAGCACGGGAGCCCGGACCGGCGAGATCCTACTGTGGGATGTCCGGGCTCCCCGACGCGTCAAAGCACTGACCGTGTCTGCCCTCAGCCTGCCGGCCGGCTTCTCCCATTTCACCACCGGGCCGGTGGCCTTCGACGAGGACGGCTCGCATCTCGCCGCGAAGAACACCGACGGGCAGGTGCGTGTGTGGGACGTCGACCGCGGGAAAGCGCTCGACCGCGGCGCGCCCCAAGCGGCCAACGACATCCTGGTCGGGTTCGGTCCCGGCGGCAGCGTCGTCACGCACCGATACGGCAAGTATCACGTCCTGATCTACGACCCGGGCGACGGTGCCTGCTACCCCCTGCCGGTCGCGGGCGGCCTGGACTGGTTCGCGGGCTTCGTGCGTGGACACCGCCTGACCGTCGACACCGGCCGCCTGCACCAGACCTTCGATCTGCGCCCCGACGTCCAGTTCCGCACCCTGTGCGCCGCTGCAGCACGCGACTACACCAAAGCCGAGCGCAAGCTGCTGCCGGACGGGGCCCCGTCGGAACCGCCGTGCGCGTGACAGGCAGCGTACGGACGCCCTTCTGGTCCGTGCGTCCAGTACAACCGCCAAGTAGGAGCCCGCCGCCCGCCACCCGGCGCTGCTCGCACCGAGGCGGCGGTGGGCCGACGACGGAAGGCCGTGAGGCCCCCGCGCTCACCGCGCCAGCAGCGTCCGTACGCCCTCGGAGGTAAGGGTCAGGCTGTGGTTGTTGGCCGCGTCGATGGTGAGTGAGAGGTCGCCGGACGGCCACTGCGAGGCGAGGGCGCCGAGGGGTACCAGGCGGTAGCGGGAGACGTACGGCAGCAGCTCGGCCATCTCGACCTCGGAGGTGAACACGGGCACCATCACCTCCCCGCCCGGCTGTTCCAGTACGGGCAGCGCGACCGCTCCGGGGTCGGTGGCGTCCTCCTCACGGGCGTCGTCGGGCACCGGCACGAGCACCTCGCTGTGGGCGAGCGTGTCCAGCGCCAGCGTGTCCTCGGTGTTGCGGGCCAGTGCGTCCAGCGCCTGCTGGGCGGGGGTGGCGGCGTGGTCGTTGGCGGGTGTCTCCATGGCAGGTCCCCTGGTAGCGAGCGGTGTGGTCCCGCCGGCGTGATCTGACCGGACGGGGTCTGGCCTCGCGTACCCGACCCCGACGCAAGCCAATCCTCCGCACGGCGGGGAATCGTGATCAGACGCGATCGGAGACGGCGAGCCGTGCCGGGCGAGGTGACCGACCGGGGCGTTTGACCGCGTGGCCGATGATGACCGTCTCCACGCCGTCCACGCCCAGGCCACCGAGGTCCCGGGTGATGAACCGGTACAGGTGATCGAGGTCCCGCACCCAGACGGCCGCCTGGAGATTGGCCGTGCCGGTGGTGGCGAAGGCGCCGTGGACGGCAGGGTGGGTGGCCAGGGTGCGGCCGACCGGGTCCAGGCGGTCGGGCGCGACGCGCATCAGGACGTTCGCGTCGATGGACAGCCCGAGCCGCTGCGGATCGACCACGACCTGGGTGCGCAGGCGGCCCGTGTCCGCGAGCCGGGCGATGCGGCGCCGCACGGTGGAGTCCGGGTGGCCGGTGCGCGCGGCGACCGCGGCCGCCGGGGCCCTGGCGTCGTCCTCCAGGGCGGCGAGGATGTCGCGGTCCACCTCGTCCGACGCACCCAGTGTGTCGCCCCGTCCAGGGGTGAGCGCCACGCGTTCCGCGTCGCTCAGGACGCCGTGCCGCCAGTCGGACGCCTCGGCGAAGACGTGCAGGATCGTGTCCGCAATCACCGAGGTGACGGCACGGGTGGCGGGCAGCTCCCGGAAGACCAGGTGGTCTCGGGTTCCGGGCCGGGTCAACGAGACGGCGAGGATCTCGTCACCGGACGCCGAGACGTCGATGAAGGGGATGTCCGGACGCGCCGCCAGAGCGGCCGTGAGGGCGTCCAGCTTGCCTCCGAGCACCCGGATCCGCAGGAGCATCGCACCGACCGGGTCGGGCCGCGCCGGCAGGGCGATCACCCGGCACACCCCTTCCGCCGCCAGGGCCTGCCAGCGCCGGTGCACCGTGCGCGCGCTCATGCCGAGCACCTCGCCGGCCCGCTCGGCGGTCAGCCTTCCGTCGCACTGCAACGCGCCGATCAGCCGCTGGTCGCGCTCGTCGAGTACATGATCCGCCATTCGGTCCGCCATGAACGGCAGTATCGCTCACTTCGGCGGCCCGGAATGCCGCCACCTGGGCATCCCCGCCGAGGATCAGGGCGTACACCAGCGCACCCAGGGAGACCGAGATGACGTGCCAGGACCTGCTCACCACCATGGCCGACACCGCTCACGAGGTCGGCGAACTGCTGCTGGCCACGCCCCGGCCGGCCCCCGCGGTCACCTTCGACGAACTCGCCGCCTCCTTCGCCGCGGTGGAGACCCCGGGCGACGCCGTGGTGCGGCGGCGGCTGGGGGCGCTGCGGCCCGGTGCCGCCTGGGCGGAGGAACTGGACAGCCTGGCCGCGTTGCCGTCGGACGGCGAGGTGTGGATCGTGGACATCGTGGACGGAGCGGTGCAGTTCCTGCAGGGGCTGCCGCACTTCTGCGTCAGCCTGGCGCTGGTCCGCGACGGCGAGCCGGTGGCGGCTGTGCTGCACGCCCCGCTGCTGAAGGAGACGTACACAGCCGCCCGGGGGCACGGGGCCGCTCGCAACGGCCTGCCAGTCACCCCGTCGGCGAAGACGGACCTGGCCGCGGCCGTCCTCGCCACCAGCCAGCCGCCGTTCGTCGCCCGGCAGCCTCAGGTCGCCGAGCAGGCCGGGCGGTCGCTGTCCGCCGTACTGCCCCACGTGGCCGCCGTACGCAATCTCGGGCCCACCTCCTGGCAGATCGCCGACACGGCCGCCGGACGCCTCGACGGCTTCTGGGAGTACGGCCGTGACGACACCAACCTCCTGCCCGGCGCCCTGGTCGCCCAGGAGGCGGGTGCCGTGGTCACCGACGCCGACGGCGAGCCCTGGCGGGCCGGCCGCGACAGTTTCCTCGTCGCGGGGGAAGCGCTGCACAAGCGCCTGCTGGACGTGCTCGCGGTGCGCGGTACGGCCGTGCCCTTCCCGCACCGGCCCGCATCTGCCTAGCGTGCGTCCATGGATCAGCGAGAGCCGCCGTCCGTACGGCACTTCGACCACTGCCCCTGGCTGTTCGCCGCGGAGGCCACCGAGGAACAGCGGGAGGAGCAGTGGGAGGTGCAGCGGGCGATCGGTGGTGACAGCGAGGTGGGTGAGCGGTGTTACGTCGCCGGGTCCGCCGCGGTGTTCCCGGACCGGCTGCGGCTCGGGGACGACTCGTACATCGCCGCCCACGCCTATGTCACCGGGGAGTTGACCACGGGTGCGCACTGCACGCTCAACCCGTTCGCCACGGTGCGCGGCACGGTCGTACTGGGCGACGGTGTACGGATCGGCGCGCACAGTTCGCTGCTGGGCTTCAACCACTCGATGTCCCCCGACCGGCCGGTCTTCCAGCAGCCGCTCACCAGCCGAGGCATCAAGGTCGGCGACGACGTGTGGGTCGGCTCGAACGTGATCGTCGTGGACGGCGTGACCATCGGAGACCACTGCGTCATCGGCGCGGGAGCGGTCGTCACGAAGGATCTGCCGCCTTGGACGGTGGCGGCCGGTAATCCGGCACGGCGGCTACGAGACCGGCGGGACGAGGCAGGCGGTGGGGCACAGGGTAGGACGGGGAACGGCACGACGAACGGGGCGGGGAGCGCGGCGGGCCGTGCCGCAGGGGACCTGCCACTGGACCGCTTCGCGAACCGCGCCCGCGACCAGGCCGACGACGTCCTCGCCCGCTGCTGGGACGGCGAGGGCTACCTCGACCGGCCCGGGGTCGCACCCACCCTCCGGGCGCACTGCGACGCCGTGGAGATCGCCGACCTGCTGCTGGGCCGCGCGCCGGAGCAGTTGACCTCCGCAGAGCACGTCGAGCGACTGCGATCGGCCCAGGACCCGATCACCGGACTCGTGCCCGAACTCGGGGAACGGCCGCCCACGGTGGACGCCGACGGCTTCCTCGGCGAGGGTGCCGCGCTCTATCACGTCCTCTCCGTCGGCTACGCCCTCGACCTGCTGGGCGCCTCATTCCCCCACCCGGTGCACGGGGTACGGGAGATGACTGTGCGTCAGCTGATCGAGCGGCTGGACGGACTGCCGTGGCGCGAGGGAGCGTGGGGTGCGGGCGCCTGGATCGACGCCTGGGCCACGGCTGCCCACTGGAATCTGCGGCACGCGCAGACCGAGACGGCGACGGAAGGTGTGCGGCCGGGCACCTTGGAAGCGTTGTTCGGCTGGCTCCTGACCCGTGCCGACCCCGAAACCGGGATGTGGGGCTCGCCCTCCCCCCGCACCGGTCGGCTCCAGGTCGTCAACGGCTACTACCGGCTCACGCGCGGCTCGTTCGCCCAGTACGGCCTGCCGGTCCCGCATCCGGAGCGGGTCGTGGACATCGTTCTGGCCCACGCCCGCGACAGTCGCCACTTCGGCGCGGGGCAGGAGAACGCCTGCAACGTGCTGGACGTGGCCCACCCCCTGTGGCTGTGCACCCGGCAGCTCGGGACGGGCGGCGGCTACCGTACGGCCGAGATTCACGCCTGGGCCGAACGGCAGTTGACCACGCTCCTGCCCCGCTGGCAGGACGGCCGGGGCTTCGGCTTCGGCCCCGGCGGGTCGGGGCCCGGCCCGGAACCGGGGTTGCAGGGCACGGAGATGTGGCTGGCCATCGTCTGGTACCTGGCCGACCTGCTGGGCCTCTCCGACGAGCTGGGCTGTCGGCCACGCGGTGTTCACCGCCCCGAGCCGGCCACGGGAGTCTCCGGCTCTGACTGACACTCCGTCATGGTCCGCCCGGGCATGGCAGGTTCGCGCAGGGTCCGGAACAGCAACCAGCTCAGTACGGGCATCAGGACCAGCGGCGTCAGCGCCGTGCCCACGGACGTCGCGTCGGCGAGGGCTCCGACGAGGGGGCTGGTCAGGCCGCCGACGCTGACGGTGAGGCCGAGGGTGATGCCCGCGGCGGTTCCGACCCGGGAGGGCAAGTAGTCCTGGCCGAGCGTGACCTGGAGGGAGAAGGGCACGTAGAGGCCGGCGGAGGCCAGGGCGAGGAAGAGGTAGAGCGCGGGGCCGGGGACGGCCACGATCCCGGCGACCGCGACGGCCGTCGCCGGGTACGACCAGCGGCACACGGTCACCCGGTCCCAGCGGTCCGCCAGCCTGCCGCCGAGCAGCGAACCCACCGCGCCACCGAGATAGAGCACCAGGAGTGCCGCGGTGCCCGCCGCCCTGCTGCCGCCCATGCGCTGCTCGGCGAGGAGGGAGACGAACGTACTCAGGCCGACGAACACGACGGACCGGCAGACCACCGCGAGCGCCAGCCGCACGAACGACGCCCGGTCGTCGCCCCGGGCCGGTGTCGCCGCGTCGGCGCGGGCGTCTTCGAGGGCTTTCCGCCCGCGCGTGACGGGCAAGCAGAGCACGCTGCCGACGAGGGCCGGCACCACCAGTAGCGGCGACAGCCGCAGGCCTCCGGTGGCGACGACCGCGTAGACCAGCACCGGCGCCAGGGCGAAGCCGATGTTGCCGCCCAGGGAGAACCAGCTCATCGCGCTGTGACTGCCGCGCGAGGCGAGCCGTGCGACGCGGGCGGACTCGGGGTGGTAGGCGGCCACACCCAGCCCCGACACCGCCACGCAGGCGAGCGTGAGCCCGTAGGACCCGCTCACGCCGCTCAACGCGATGCCGACCCCGCCGAGCAGGGTGCTCAGCGGCAACAGCCAGGGCATCGCCCGGTGGTCGGTCAACAGGCCGAACACCGGCTGGGCGACGGAGGACAGCACGGACGCGGCGAGGACGACGCCGGACGCGGCGGCGTAGCCGTAGCCGCGCTCGGCGACGAGGAAGGGCACGAGCGCGGCCACCGCGCCCTGGTAGACGTCGACGCAGGCGTGTCCGACGGAGAGCAGGAGGATCGACTTGTTTCTCGGCACGTCACCATCGTCGGCAGCACGCGATTGTCGTGCTTCCAATAAACTGCCATCCAATGACGCAGATCCGCCACGAGCCGGTCGCGCCGACCCGGACCCAGAGGATGGCGACCGGCGCGCAGATCGACGCCCACCGGCACGACGACGACCAGATCGTGTACGCCGGGCGCGGAGTGCTGACCGTGACCACCAGCACAGGCACCTGGGTGGCACCGGCCACCCGCGCCATCTGGGTCCCGGCCGGCACGGTCCACGCCCATCAGGCCCACGGCGAACTCGAGTTGCATCTGGTGGGCCTGCCCGCGGACGACAACCCACTCGGGCTCGGTGAGCCGACCGTCCTGGCCGTCGGCCCGCTGCTGCGCGAGCTGCTCCTCGCCTACACGCGTGCCCCGCTCGACGAGAGTCCGGAGCGCGCACGGCTGCGGGCCGTCCTGCTCGACCAGTTGCGCACCTCGCCGCAGCAACCGCTGCACCTGCCCACGCCCACCGCCCCACGCCTGCGGGACCTCTGCGACCTGCTGCACGCCGACCCCGCCGACAACCGCACGCTTGCCGCCCTGGCCCGGCAGGTCGGCGCCAGTGAACGCACCCTGTCCCGGCTCTTCCGGGCCGACCTCGGCATGACCTTCCCACAGTGGCGCACGCAACTGCGGCTGCAGCAGGCCCTGGTGCTCCTCGCCGAGGGCACCCCGGTCACCACCGTGGCGCACCGCTGCGGCTGGGCGTCGGCCAGCGCGTTCATCGACGTCTTCCGCCGGACATTCGGACACACGCCGGGGGCGTACCAGGGCCGTCGGTCCTGATCCGGCCGGAACTCCCGACCGTCTTCCGGCGTTGACCCGGGTACGGCCGCCGGAGTCGTGTGGACGCGAGGGGAGTTCGAGGCGTGGCGAGGATCATCGTCATCGGGGGCGGCACGGCGGGTACGGCGGCCGGACTGGCCCTGCACAAGGCGGGGTTCGAGGTCACCGTGCACGAGGCGCATCCCACCGCCGCCGAGGACATCGGCGCGTTCCTCACGCTGGCGAGCAACGGAATCCGGGCCCTGGCGCAGATCGACGCCTTGGACGCGGTCACCGCGATCGGCTTCCCGCTGGCCACGCTGCGTGTGCTCGACGGCACGGGCGCCGAGCTGGCGAACCGGCCGCTCACCGGGGCAGAGTCCGACGACGCGCTTCTCCGGTACCGGTGCCTGCGCCGGGGCGAGCTCAACGCCGCCCTGCAGACGGAGGCCGTACGCAGGGGCGTCGACCTCCGGCACGGCGCCCGGCTCGTCTCCGTCGAGGAGGGCCCGGACGCCGTCACCGCCCACTTCGCGGACGGCGGCACCACGACGGGTGACCTCCTCGTCGGCGCCGACGGTCTGCACTCCACGGTGCGCCGGTCGTTCGCCCCGGCCGCCCGGCCCGTGTACGCCGGCGAGCAGGTTTTCTACGGCTACACCACCGAGGCGCCTGCGACGCAGGAGACCGGGCGCATCACCCTGGTGCGGGGCAGCGCCGCCGCCTTCGGATACGCGGTGAGTCCGGCCGGGGAGACGTACTGGTTCGCCCGTGTGACGGGCGAACCGCTGCCGCCCGAGGAGCTCGCGAAGGGCACGCCGGACCGCTGGCGCGATCTGCTCGTGCCGCTCCTGCGCGAGGACGCCACTCCGGCCGCGGGGATCGTGGCGGACACCGCCGACCGCCTGATGGTCACCCACGCCACCGAGATGCCCCTCGGCGCTCCCTGGCGCGCCGGACGGACTCTGATCATCGGTGATGCCGCGCACGCCGCCTCACCGGCGACGGGACAGGGCGCGTCGATGGCCCTGGAGGACGCCGTCGTCCTGGCCAAGGCCCTCCGGGACGCGCCGGACATCGAGCGGGCCCTGACGGCCTACGAGGCGCTGCGCCGCCCGCGCGTCGAGCACAACATCGCCGTCAGCGGACAGATCTCCCGCCGCGACGACGCCCGTCCAGGCCCGGCCACTCCCCCGCCCACGGACGACGAGCTGCTCCGGCACCTGGACTGGGACGCTGACGTCTGGGCCCAGGCGTGACATCCACTCACCCCAGCGGATCGTCCAGCGGCACCTGCCGCACCCCCGGCAGGATGTCGTCGAGTTCGCCTGGTTCGAAGCGGCACATGCCGATCGCGTGCCAGAACTCGCCGGTGACGTCGCCCTCGTACTTGTAGCCGCCGGACGGCGAGAGCGCGGCCCAGCCGCCCGGCATGCCGACCAGCGTGGCGCGCAGCTCGGCCGGGGCGTCCGCGGGGACGTTCCACAGCCGTACGGTGCCGTCCTCGCCGCCGCTGGCGAGGAGGGAGCCGTCGGGGCTGAAGGCGACCGCGAGCACGCGGCCGGTGTGACCGGTGAGGGCGGCGGTCTCCCGGCCGGTGCGGACGTCCCACAGGCGGACCGTCCGGTCGTCGCCGGCTGTCGCCAGGAGGGGGCGCAGGGGGTGGGCCGCGGCCGTCCAGAGCTTGCCGGTGTGGCCGGTCAGCCGGTGCAGGACCGCGCCGTCCTTCCAGATCACCGCCCGCCCGTCCCAGGAGGCGCTGGCCAGCCAGGAACCGTCGGGCGCGAAGGCCACGGCGTACACGCGGTCGGTGTGTCCGTCGAGTACGGCGGTGATCCGGTGATCGCCTATGTCCCAGATCCGCACCCTCCGGTCGTCGCAGCCGGTCGCGAGGACCGCGCCGTCGGAGCGGAAGTCGATGGAACGGACCCTCCCGTAGTGCTCGTCGACGGTGGCGACGTGCGCGCCGGTGGCCCGGTACCACAGCCGTACGGTGTCGTCGTCGTTGGCGGTGGCGAGCAGTTCGCCGTCGGCACTGAAGGCCTCGGCCCACACGTGTTCCGTCTCGACGTCCATCTCCCGCTGGTACTCACCGGTGGCGGCGTTCCACAGGTACAGGTCGCCGTCGCTGCTCGCGGTGGCCAGGTGGGTGCCGCCCGCGGGGCTGAACACGGCCGAGACCAGGCGGTCGCTGTGGCCGGTCAGTTCGCGGAGCCTGCGCCCGGAGGCGGCGTGCCAGAGGCGGACGACGCCGTCGTTGCCGCCGGCCGCGAGCAGGGAGCCGTCGGCGCTGAAGGAGAGGGTGCCGATGCGCCGGCCGTGGCCGCGCAGAATGCGTCGGCCCTGCCCGGTGGCGGGGTCCCAGAGCCGTACGACGCCGTCGTTGCCGCCGGTCACGAGCAGCGAGCCGGTCTCCGGGGCGGGTGTGTCGCCGTGCGGGCGGAACTTGCAGACCCAGACCGAGCCACGGTGCTCTGAGGGCTGCCGGCTGAGCGGCACGGCCGCGGGCGGGCCGCCGGGGGCCCGGTCGGCCGCCGGTTCGACGCGCCACAGCCGGACGACTCCGGCGCTGTCCCCGGCGGCGAGCAGGGTCCCCTCGGGGTCGAACAGCACCTGGTACACGGCGCCGCGGCAGCCGCCGAGCAGCCCGGCCGAGCCTCCGGCGGCGAGGTCCCACAGCCGTACCTCCCCCTCGGTGTCGCCGCTCACCAGGAGGCGGCCGCCGGGGTGGAAGTCCAGGGTGTAGACGCGGCCCGCGTGTCCGGCGAACTCATGCAGCACCCGCCGCTCGGCGATGTCCCACACCCGGACCGTGCCGGACCTCCCGTCGCCCATGTCCCCGGTGGCCAGCCGAGTGCCGTCGGGGCTGAACCGGGCCCGGAACACCGCTCCCCGGTGCCCCTCCAGTTCACCGAGAAGCCGTCCGGTGCCGATGTCCCACAGCCGTACGGCGGCGGAGGCGTCGCCGGTGACCAGGGTGGTGTCGTCCGGCCCGAAGGTCACCGTGTAGACGGGGGCGGAATGGCCGTGCAACCGGTGCAGCGGCGTGCCGGAGGCCGCGTCCCAGAGGGTGACCACACCGTCGGCGTCACCGGTCGCCAGCAGGGAGCCGCCGGCGTCGAGGACGACCGGCCAGACGCCGGACGGGTGGACCGGCAGGCGGTGCCGGCACTGGCCGGAGACCGGGTCCCACAGTCGTACGGTCCCGTCGGCGCTGCCGGTCGCGAGCACCCGGTCGCGGAACTTGACCGCGTACACCCGGCCGGTGTGGCCCTCCAGGGTGCGCAGGGGGACGCCGGTGACGGCATCGCAGACCAGCACACCGCCGTCCTCGCTGCCCACGGCGAGGAGTTCGCCGTCCGGGCTGTAGGAGATCGGCTCGGGCAGCCGGCTGGTGCGCATGTCGAAGCCGTACGGCACGCCGACCGCGGAGGGCCGGAAGCCGGAGTCGACAGACATCCCGGGGGCCGTCGCGGCGGCCGCCAGCTCCGGAGTGCCCCGCAGGGTGGATCCTGTGGTCGCCGAGACGAGTGCCGCCCGCCGCCAGCGGCCGCCCTCGACGCGCGCGCCGGTCAGGTCGGTGCGGATCAGCCGGGACCGCCGCAGGTCCGCGCCGCGCAGGTCGGCCCCCGTGAGGTCGGCACCGTCGAGCCGTGCGCCGGTCAGCCGGGCCTGCCGCAGCACGGCGCCGGAGAGGTTCGCGCCGATCAGCCGGGCGTCGGTGAGGTCGGCGCGGGTGAGGTCGACGCCGGAGAAGTCGCGGTACGACAGGTCCTCACCGGCGAGGGCCGCGCCCCGCAGGTCGGTGTGGGCGGGCACGCGCAGCCGGGAGAGGATCTTCACCGCGTTGGCGCGGGCGACCTCAGCGCTGCCGGAGTCCCCGGCACTCAGCATCTGTTCGGCCCACTGCTGGCAGGCGCGGTGGTCGGCGAGGTCGCACAGGAACTCCACGGCCAGTCTGCTGAGTTGGCGCCTGCCGAGCAGTGCGGTGTCCCCGGCGGCCAGCCGCACCGCGCACTCGCGGGCGATGAGCCACTCCACGACCGAGCCGTGGATGAAGCGGAACAGGCCGTCCTCGGTGCGGACCAGCAAGGTGCCGGAGCCGACGGCGTGCGCGGTCTGCGGCACCGAGAGGCGACTGTCCGCGAGCCCGGTCAACGTCTCGGCGACGTCCGTGAGTTCGTCGAGGCGCAGCGAGTCCTGGCCGCTCTCCCACAGGCGCAGGGCGAGCGCGGTGACCGCGTTCCACAGCTGGTCCAGGTCGAGTCCGGGTGCCCGTCCGGTGGTGCCGCGTTCCTCCTCGAAGCGGAGCCAGGCGGTGAGCACCTCCTGGTAGAGCCCGGCGGGGCTGAGCGCACGCCCCGCTCCGGCGACCGCGCGCAGTTGGTCGTCGTCGAGGTCGGCGACGAAGCCGAGCAGCCGGGGGTTGCGGCACAGGGCGTGCAGGTCGGGGATGGCGTCGAGGAGGCGCACCCGGCGGTCGGCGGCGCGTTCGTCGCCGTCGTAGCGGTTGACCAGGTAGGCGCGGATCTGCTGGGGCGTGAACTCCTGGACCGCCAGCACCCGGCGCTGCGGGAGCATGCCGACGCGTTCGCCGAGCGCGGTCAGTACCTGGCCCTGGGAGCGGAAGTGCTGGGTGCGGCAGCTGACGACGATCTTGGCGCTGTCGACGGCGGAGTCCAGCAACACCTGGAGACGTTCGGTGGCGCGGTCGTAGGTGACCTGGTTGACGAGTTCGTCGAAGCCGTCGAAGAGCAGCACGATCCGGCCCTGCTGGAGCATGTACCGGAAGGCGCGCAGGTCGATGTTGTCGACGCCGTGGGCGGCGAGGTGGGCGGCGACCAGTCCCTCGAAGGAGTAGGCCCGGTCCAGCGCGTGCAGTTCCACCAACAGTGGGACCACGTACGGAAGTTCGGTGGGGATGCGGCGGGCCAGCTCGCGCAGGGCGAAGGTCTTGCCATGTCCGAAGTCGCCGAGCAGCAGCAGGAACCGGCCCTGGTCGGAGTCGAGCAGCCGGAGCATGCCGTCGACCAGTCCGTCCCGGTCCTCGGCGTCCAGGCGTTCCACCTCGCGGTATCGCTGCGGGAGGTACATGCCCGGTGGGTAGCGAGGGTCGGTGCGCAGTCGCTCGCTCTGCGCGGCGACGTAGCCCCGCAGGTCGAGCAGGCCCTGGAACTCGGTGAAGCTGCGGACCCGGATGCTCCTGCGGCGGCCCAGGTCACGCACGTCACGGGCGGGCGGGGGGCCGTCGTGGACGAATTCGGCCTCTGTCTCGGAGTCCGCGGCGTGCAGGACGGCCGCGAGGCGTTCGACGTCCTCGGTGGTGGGGGTGCCGATGTGCACGGCCACCCGCTGCTGGCGGACGTAGTCCGACTCGCTCCAGGTGACCAGCAGTTGAGGAATCGGGTCGGTCACAGCCCGGATCTGGGCGCCCTCGCGGCGGGTCCGGCAGACCTCCGCGACCCGGGCGAGCAGGACCTCGGCCGGGGACTGCACGGCGCGCGGCTCGGGCTCCGGCGTGGGGACGGCGTCCGGGTCGGCCGGAGCCGAGGGATCGGTCGGAGTGCGGTTCGCCGGGTCCTCCGGTCCGGGGCGGAAGAGCCGGTGGGCGCGCCGCCACTCGACCCGGCGTCGCCGGGGTTCGCCGGGGCCGTCCCAGTCCGCCAGCCCGTCCCGGCTGATGCACAGCAGCCGGTGCCGGCCGGGTCCGGCGGCGCCGAGCACCTGCACCTCGCCGGACGAGGTGGCCAGCACGGGTGGCGTGCCCGGGCCGGCCGGGCCGTGCAGCAGGAGGTGCAGCCGGGGCGCGGTCAGCCGGGTCAGTACGTCGGTGTCGCGCAGCGGTGCGGCGGCGTCCGGGACTCCGCCGCGCGCCGGGCCGGTCGTGCGCGCGGTGCCGAGCGGATGGCGCAGGGCGCCGAGGCGCAGCCATCCCTCGTCCTCGTACGGGCGCAGTGCCTGGGCGAACCAGGCGGCCTGTTCGGGGCCGACCATGCCGTACTGGTCGTCGAGGCGGTGGCTGTAGGCCATCGAGGAGTTCAACCCGGCGACGACGGTGTGGAGTTCGGGCACGGGGAACAGGGTCCAGGGCTGGTCGCTGTCGTAGACGGCGTCGAGGCCCTGGTAGAGCTCCTGGAAGAGCCGGGCGTAGTGGCGCCACTTGGGCCAGTACGGCGGCCGGGGCGGCAACTCGTCGGCCTCGCAGGTGCTGAAGTAGGCCCGGCAGGCGGCCTGGTTGACGTCCCGGCCGCCGGGGACGAGGGCGACGCGGTGCGGTTCGAGGCCCAGCAGGGCCCGCATCCCGGTGAGGAAGGCCAGCGCCTGTTCGAACTCCCGGGGGCTGCCGGAGGCGGTCAGGTCGCCGGTGACCACCAGCAGGTCGGGCGCGGGGGCGCCGGAGTCGGTGAGTTCGACCAGGTCGCCCCAGATCGCCGCCTGTAACTCGGCGGGATCCTGGCCGCGTCCGAAGGCGGGCCCGGCCAGGTGCAGCACGGTCACCGCCTCGCGGGCGCCGGCGTCCGGGGAGACCCTCGGGTACACCGGCGGAGCCGCCGGCCTGCGGCGTCCGGCCCAGCCGGGGCGGCCCAGTGGTCGGCCGGGCGGCGGGGCGGCGGGCGTCGTCGGGGCGGGCGGTGCCGGGTAGCCGTTGCCGCCCGGGTAGCCGGGGTGCAGGCTGGGCCGGGCGCGGCCGTCGAGTGCCTGGCGGACCCGGGTGAGGAGCAGGTCCCGGGCGGCCGACGCGTCGGTGACCGGGACCAGGTCGACGTAGGTGATGGTGGCGAGCAGGCCCTCCACCGGGATGTCCTCGACGCGTACGGTGAGCAGTCGGCGCTCGGGGGCGTCGGGGTCGGCCCGGAACGCTGCCTGCCACTCCATTCGGCCGTAACGGGAGCGTTCGTAGTTGCGGGAGAGTACGGCGATCACGGCGGCCGACTCGCTGACCCCGCGGTCCATGAAGTCCACGAAGTTGGTGCCGGGCACGAAATCCCACGCCTGCAGGACCGTGCGGTAGCCCGCCTCCTCCAGGGTCCAGGCGATCCAGGACGCCCAGCGTTCGTCGGCGGGTGAGTAGCTGACGAAGAAGTCCAATGGCCCGGTGTCCCCCGGGGCGATCTGACGAGCCACCATCCACCCATGATGCATGGAGTCTGCGGCGACTCATACGGTTTCTCCAGCCACTCCGAGCAGGCCCTGGTCACAGCGGGGCACGGATGTGCGACGCTTCCACCCGTGCGTGTCTTACTGCGTCTGCATGTGCTGGACCGGGTGGCGATCGGGCTGCTGGCGACCGGACTCGTGTGCGTGGCCTCGGGGTTGCTGCCCACCGGGTCCGCGGCCGACGCGATGACCCGGATCGCCCCGCTCCTCGCGTTCTTGGGCACGGTGATCGTGCTGGCCGAACTCACCAGCAGGGCCGAGGTGTTCGACGTGGTGGCGGCTCGCGTGGCGCGGGCCGGGCGGGGCAGTTACGCGGCGCTGTTCCTGCTCTGCGTGGCCTTCGCCTCCGTCACCACCATCGCGCTCAACCTCGACACCACCGCCGTACTGCTGACGCCGGTGATGCTGGCGCTCGCCTCCCGGGTGGGCATCGCGGCCGTGCCCTTGGCGATGACCACGGTGTGGCTGGCCAACACGGCGAGCCTGCTGCTGCCCGTCTCCAACCTCACGAACCTGCTGGCCGCGGACCGGGTCGCGCTGTCCCCGCTGGGGCTCGCGGGCCGGATGTGGGCGCCGCAACTGGCGGCCGTCGGGGTGACCATGGCGTGCCTGTGGGTGTTCTACTGGCGGCGCGGACGGCGGGGGGACGGTCTGCCGGGTGCCGGGCGGGCCGGGGGGACGGACGCCGGTGCGGGCGTGCCCAGTCGCGTCGGCGCCCGGTCCGGTGGGCCCGGTGCCGCCCGCGCCGACGACGTACGGGCCGGGAGGGCCGACCGCTACCCGCCGCCCGAGGTGCACCGGCCCGCGGACCCGGTGCTGTTCCGGGCGTGCGGCCTGGCCTGCGCCGGCTTCCTGCTCGCGATCCTGGTCGCCGATGTGGAGTTGTGGATCGCGTCGGCGACGGCCGCGGCTGTCGCCGTGGCGGCGTTCGCGGTGCGCCGCAGGTCGGTGCTGCGGTTGTCGCTGGTGCCGTGGCGGCTGCTGGTGATGGTGCCTGGGATGTTCCTGGTGGTGGAGACGGTCAACGCCAACGGACTGCACGACCTGCTCGCCACCGCGGTCGGCCACGACGGCGGCCCGTGGGGCCTGTTCCGCGCGGCGGCGGTCGGCGGCGGACTGTCGAACGTCCTCAACAACCTCCCCGTCTACCTGGCCGGTGAGGCGGCCGTCCCGCTCGGCAACCACGACCAGCTCCTCGCGCTCCTCATCGGCACCAACGTGGGCCCCGTGGTGACCCCGTGGGCCTCCCTGGCGACGCTGCTGTGGTACGAGCGGTGCCACGCCTACGGGGTACGGGTGCCGGTGGCCCGTCTGATGGGGACGGGCGCGGTGCTGGCCGTCGCCGCGGTGACGGCGTCGGTGGTGGCGCTGGCGTTGACCGGGTAGGCGGCGTCACGGAGGCGGCGCTACGAGGGCCGGATGAGGCCGGACACCGCCACCGAGTCCAGGAGGTACGGCAGCACCTCCGCACGTCCCGCGACGAAGGAGCGCCGGGTGTCCGGCCCGGAGAAACCGCCGCCGAACTCCCCGCCGTCCAGGTGCCGTACGGTCATGCCCGCCTCACGGGCCAGCAGTGCCCCGGCCGGCAGGTCGATCGCCTCCGCCCGGTAGCCCACGAACCCGTCGATGTCGCCGCGGGCCAGCATGGCCCAGCTCAGCAGTGGGGCCCACAGCTGGAGCAGTCGCCGGGAGCGGACCTCCAGGGTGTGCCGCAGGGCTCGGGCCCGGGGGTCGTCGCGGGGTACGGCGTGCCCCTGGGTCCAGGCCAGCAGCGGTCCCGCGGGCGGCAGCGGGCGGGGGGCGCCGGTCGCGGTGAGTCTCCCGAGCGGCCCGTGCGCGCCGCCGCCGCGCAGCGCCGACCAGGTGCGGGCGTTCACCGGGTCGTGCACGACACCGACGACCGGCGCCTCGTCGACGCACAGGGCGATGCCCACCACGTAGACGGGCAGCCCGATCACCACGTTGTTGCTGCCGTCGAGCGGATCCACCAGCCAGGTGCGGCCGTTGTCGTCGCCACTCAGCTCCCCCGACTCCTCGGCGAGGATCCGGTCGTGCGGGAAGCGTTGCCGGATGCGGTGCACCACGAGGCGCTCGGCCTGCACGTCCAGGTCGGTGACGACATCGCCGCGTTCGCCCTTGGGGCGGGCGGCACAGCCGTCCGGGAGGCGGGACCGCAGCAATGCTCCGGCCTCCTCGGCGGCCGTCACCGCGGTACGGCACTCGGGGGTGAAGTCAGGCAGGGGGTTCGGGCTCGGGTTCATGGATCCTCCTGACCGCGGCCCGAGCGATCCGGGCGGTCTGGGCCGCGTCGCACATGCTGCGGACCACCCGGTGGCCCGGGGCCCCCAGGGGGCCCAGGGAGAGGTCGGCCCGGCCGGGCAGGGTCAGCCCCAGCACCAGGGTGGCGGCCGGGCGGCCGTCCGGTACCACGGTGGTGTGGAACTCGCCGGCGGGGAGGGCGTAGGTCTGGCCGCGTGAACTCGTCTGTTCGGTGCCGGGCAGGCAGCGCACCAGCCGCTCGGTGGGCCGCAGTTCGTCCACTCCGGAGGGGTCGCTGTGCACCTCGAAGACGCGGTGGGTGGGGCGCCGGGTCTCGTCGCGGATCCCCATCCGCCGGTTGCCGAGCCGCCCGTAGAGCACCGTACTTGTCAGGTCCCAGCTGTGGCAGTGGACTTGGTGGCCCGTCTGTACCGTGTCGGCGGGGCCGAAGACGTGCACGCAGACTCCCCGGGGCCCGTCGCGCAGGACAGGCAGGCAGACGAACCCCAGGGGGTGGCGTACCGCGCGCAGGGTGCGGCGGCCCGAGACGACCTGTTCGAGTTCCGATGCGGCGTGACGCATCAGCTCGCCGGCGGCCCCGCGCCGGGCGGCCCGTTCCAGGGCCGGGTAGTCCATCGTCGTCCCCCTCGCCCCACTGGCGCTCACCCGCGGTAGGGGTCCTGCGCGCGCAGCGCCTTGTCGATGATGTCGCCGACGTCCCGGTCGGTGAAACTCGTCGGCAGCGGCAGACCGAGCCGGTCGAAGAGGCGTCTGGCCTCGTCGACGGTCGGCTCGTCGCTCAGCGGCGTCGACTCCCGCAGGTCGAGCTTGACCGCCTGCTCGCGGCTCTGGTGCAACTCGGTGACGTAGTAGTCGTAGAGCGGGCGGCCGCGCTCCACGTACAGGCTCACGCGGCGCGGGTCGTCCTGGGTGATGATGAGTCCGGCATCCGACAGGTCGAAGCGCAGGGTCGGCGCCACCGAGGAGAGGTGCACGTCGACCTCCAGGGTGTCCAGCCGCTGCCGGTGCCAGGCGGCGGCGAGGACGGTGGCGTACGCCTCCTTGCGGGTGCGCTCGGTGGTCCACTCGCCGAGGGCCCCGCCGTCGGGCCGGTGGCCGAAGGTGCGCCGGAAGCGCGCGTAGGCGGCGCACACCCGGTCGTCGGCCGGGTTCACGATGTCGATCTTCATGCTCAGGGACCGGCGGCCCCGCTGGGCCTCGATGACGCACTCGGGCAGGGTGACGGCCCGCAGGTAGGTGCCGGTGCCGCCCTTGTACACCCAGCGGGCGGTGTTGCGGCGGGCGTGCTCGTGCGCGAGGCCGACCTCCGCGCCGGCCAGGGTGCGCACCATGGCCAGGTCCTCGATCGCCCGGTTCGTCCCGGCGGTCGCGGTACGGATGTCGGCCAGTCGGCGTCGGCGCTCGGTCAGTGATCCGAAGACCAGCGTGGCCAGGACCAGCAGGGTGGCGCCGGAGACGACGTTGTCGTTGAAGTTCGGGCCCAGCACCTCCAGCAGGCCGATGACCAGGGCGGCACCGATGGCGACGACACCGTCCGCGTTCCTGACCGCCCAGGCGATCGAGTCCTCCAGCCGACGCCCGGACGACTGCGGTGTGTTGCGCGTCACGTCCCACCCTCCCCCGACGGCGACCTCCATGGTAGGAGGAACGGCGTCCGGCGGCCACGGTGCGTCCATCACCCTCAACTCCGGTTGAGGGATGCCGTGTTGAGGCCGTGAGCGACCGGCGAACCCGAAGGCCCGCGCACCGTACCGATCAGCCCGTAAGACACCGCTTGAATGATCGAAATCGCCTGTGGTTATCATCTGAGCACCGCCTAGCTCGAAAGATAATCCTGTGACTGTCAACGAGGACTCGTTCACCAACTGGAAGACTCGCGAGGAGATCGCGGAGTCGATGATCCCGATGATCGGGAAGCTGCACCGCGAGCGGGACGTCACGGTCCTGCTGCACAGCCGCTCCCTGGTGAACAAGTCGGTGGTCAGCATCCTCAAGGCCCACCGATTCGCCCGGCAGATCGCCGGCGAGGAGCTCTCGGTCACCGAGACGCTGCCCTTCCTGCAGGCCCTCACCGCGCTCGACCTGGGGCCCTCCCAGATCGACCTCGGCATGCTCGCCGCGACGTACAAGACCGATGACCGCGGTCTGTCGGTGGCGGAGTTCACCGCCGAAGCCGTCGCCGGCGCCACCGGGGCGAACAAGATCGAGCGCCGCGAGGGACGCGACGTCGTCCTCTACGGCTTCGGCCGCATCGGCCGCCTGGTGGCCCGCCTGCTCATCGAGAAGGCCGGCTCCGGCAACGGCCTGCGGCTGCGCGCCATCGTCGTGCGCGGCGGCGGGCGGGCCTCCGAGGACCTCGTGAAGCGCGCCTCGCTGCTGCGCCGCGACTCCATCCACGGTCAGTTCCAGGGCACGATCACCGTTGACGAGGCGACCAGCACGATCAACGCCAACGGCAACGAGATCAAGGTGATCTACGCGGGCGACCCGTCGGAGGTCGACTACACGGCGTACGGCATCAAGGACGCCATCCTCATCGACAACACGGGCAAGTGGCGTGACCGTGAGGGCCTGTCGGAGCACCTGCGCCCCGGTATCGCCAAGGTCGTCCTGACCGCGCCGGGCAAGGGCGACGTCCCCAACATCGTGCACGGCGTCAACCACGACACGATCAAGCCGGACGAGCAGATCCTGTCCTGCGCCTCCTGCACCACCAACGCGATCGTCCCGCCGCTGAAGGCCATGGCGGACGAGTACGGCGTGCTGCGCGGCCACGTGGAGACCGTCCACTCGTTCACCAACGACCAGAACCTGCTGGACAACTACCACAAGGCCGACCGTCGCGGCCGCTCGGCGCCGCTGAACATGGTGATCACCGAGACCGGTGCCGCCTCCGCCGTGGCGAAGGCGCTGCCCGACCTCAAGGCGCCGATCACCGGCAGCTCGATCCGCGTCCCGGTCCCGGACGTCTCGATCGCGATTCTCAGCCTGCGGCTCGGCCGCGAGACCACCCGCGAGGACGTCCTCGACTACCTCCGGGGCGTGTCGCTGACCTCGCCGCTCAAGCGCCAGATCGACTTCACCACCGCCCCCGACGCCGTCTCCAGCGACTTCATCGGCTCGCGCCACGCCTCGATCATCGACGCGGGCGCCACCAAGGTCGACGGCGACAACGCGATCCTCTACCTCTGGTACGACAACGAGTTCGGCTACTCCTGCCAGGTCATCCGCGTCGTCCAGCACGTCTCCGGCGTCGAGTACCCGACGTACCCGGCCCCGGCGGTCTGATCCCCGCGCCGGCGGGCGGGGCGAGGATCTCTCGCCCCGCCCGCCGGTGGTCAGCCGTCCCAGCTCCAGTCCGCGACCTCGGGGAGGTCGGTGCCGTGGGCGCGGATCCAGTCGTGGTGGCGCAGTCGGGTGTCCTCCATCCGTTGCCGTACGGCGGCCGCGCGCACGGCGAGGCCGGGGACGCGGTCGATGACGTCCATGACGAGGCGGTAGCGGTCGAGGTCGTTGACGACGACCATGTCGAACGGGGTCGTCGTGGTGCCGATCTCCCGGTAGCCGCGCACATGCAGGTTGGCGTGACCGGCGCGCTGGTAGGCCAGGCGGTGGATCAGCCAGGGGTAGCCGTGATAGGCGAAGACGACCGGCTTGTCGGTGGTGAACAGGCCGTCGTACTCGAAGTCGCTCATCCCGTGCGGGTGTTCCCCGGCCGGCATCAGGCGGGCGATGTCGACGACGTTCACGACCCGCACCGCCAGCTCGGGCAGATGTCGGCGCAGCAACTGCGCGGCGGCCAGGATCTCCTGGGTGGGGACGTCGCCCGCGCAGGCGAGCACCACGTCCGGTTCACGGGTGCCGTCCTCGGTGCCGGCCCAGTCCCAGACACCGGCGCCGCGCGCGCAGTGGACCTTGGCCTGTTCCATGGACAGCCAGTCGAAGCAGGGCTGTTTCCCGGCCACGATCACGTTGACGTAGTCGCGGCTGCGCAGCGCGTGGTCGGCCACCGACAGCAGGGTGTTGGCGTCCGGCGGCAGATAGACCCGTACGGCCTCGGGGCTCTTGTTCAGGATGTGGTCGACGAAGCCGGGGTCCTGGTGGGAGAAGCCGTTGTGGTCCTGGCGCCAGACGTGTGAGGTCAGCAGGTAGTTGAGGGAGGCGATGGGCGCCCTCCAGGGCAACTCCCGTGTCACGTGCAGCCACTTGATGTGCTGGTTGACCATGGAGTCGACGATGTGCGCGAACGCCTCGTAGCAGGAGAACAGTCCGTGCCGCCCGGTCAGCAGGTAGCCCTCCAGCCAGCCCTGGCAGGTGTGTTCGGAGAGGATCTCCATGACGCGGCCGTGCCGGTCGAGTCCCTCGTCCACGTCGAGCGTCTCGGCCTGCCAGGCCTTGCCGCTGGCCGCGTAGACGGCCGCCAGCCGGTTGGAGGCGGTCTCGTCGGGGCCGACGAGGCGGAAGTCGCGGCGCTCGGTGGTGGCCCGCATGACGTGTTCGAGCAAATCACCCAGGACACGGGTCGGTTCATGCACGGTGGCGCCCGGCTTGTCGACGGGGACGGCGTACCGCTCCAGGGGTGGCAGGGGCAGTTCGCGCAGCAGGAGACCGCCGTTGGCGTGCGGGGTGGCGCCGAGACGCGCGGTGCCCTCGGGAACGCAGGCGAGTACCTGTTCGCGGGGGCGGCCGTGGGCGTCGAAGAGCTCGTCGGGCCGGTACGAGCGCAGCCATTCCTCGAGCTGGCGCAGGTGCTCGGGGTTGTCTCGGACGGCGGACAGCGGAACCTGGTGCGCACGCCAGGTGCCCTCCACGGGCAGGCCGTCGACCTCGGCGGGGCCGGTCCAGCCTTTCGGGGTGCGCAGCACGATCATCGGCCAGCGGGGGCGTTCGGTGGCGCCCTCCTCGCGGGCGGCCCGTTGCAGGGCGGCGATGCGGTCCAGGGCGGTGTCCAGCGCGGCTGCCATGGCCCTGTGCACGGTCGCGGGGTCGTCGCCGGTGACATGGATCGGGTCGTGGCCGTAGCCCTTGAGGAGGGAGTCCAGCTCGGGCTCGGGGAGGCGGGCGAGGACCGTCGGGTTGGCGATCTTGTAGCCGTTGAGGTGGAGGATCGGCAGGACGGCGCCGTCGTGGACGGGGTCGAGGAACTTGTTGGAGTGCCAGGACGCGGCCAGCGGTCCGGTCTCCGCCTCGCCGTCGCCGATCACGCAGGCGACCAGCAGGTCCGGGTTGTCGAGGGCGGCCCCGTAGGCGTGCGAGAGCGCGTAGCCCAGTTCGCCGCCCTCGTGGATGGAGCCGGGCGTCTCGGGCGCCACGTGGCTGGGCACGCCGCCGGGGAACGAGAACTGCTTGAACAGGCGGGCCATGCCGTCGACGTCGCGCGTGACGTCCGGGTAGGTCTCGGTGTACGAACCCTCCAGCCAGGAGTTGGCCAGTACGGCGGGCCCTCCGTGCCCCGGGCCCCAGACGCACAGGGCGTCCTGGCCGCGGGCCTTGATGACGCGGTTGAGGTGGGTGTGGACCAGGTTCAGACCGGGTGAGGTGCCCCAGTGGCCGAGGAGCCGTGGCTTGACGTGCTCGGGGCGCAGCGGCTCGGCAAGCAGGGGGTTGGCCATCAGGTAGATCTGGCCGACGGACAGGTAGTTCGCGCCGCGCCAATGGGCGTCCAGGGCCCGTAGCTCCTCCTCGGGGAGCCGGGTCGTGGACTCCTGCTGCGTGTCGACGGACATGGAAGGTCCCTTCCGGGTCGGTGTCGTCGGTCTCGTCGGTCTCGTCGGTCTCATCGGTCGGAGGTGTGGCCGGTCCGTGGTCCACCCTCCCCCGGACCGCCGGGTACCCGACAGGGCCGTCCGGGCCACATCCGGCCCCGACCGGACCGTTCGCACCGGCACGGATCGGGGCGGACGCTGGTAGGGACGGCCCGACCCCGGCCCCCCCTTCTGGAGACAGTCATGAATGTTTCCGCCACCCCGAGCGTGCTGCGGGCCCTGCCCGCCCGGCACGGGACCCGCCTGATGTGTTTCGCCCACGAGATCGACATCCCGCAGGGCACCCGCCTCTTCGAGGAGGGCGGGCGCGCCGACCGGTTCTGGATCGTGCGCAGCGGCACCGTCGCCCTCGACATGCATGTGCCCGGACGTCGCTCACCGGTCATCGAGAGCCTCGGCCATGACGACCTCGTCGGCTGGTCGTGGCTGTTCGAGCCGCACATGTGGAGCCTGGGAGCCCAGGCGGTGACACCGGTCCGCGCCCACGAGTTCGACGCCGTCGCGGTGCGCCTGGCGTGCGCGCAGGACGCGGAGTTCGGGCAGGCCGTCGACCACTGGGTCGGCCGGGTCCTGGCCCACCGCCTGCACGCGACCCGCGTCCGCCTGCTCGACCTGTACGCCCCGTACGGCAGCGGCGACAGGCCCTGAGCCGCGGCTGCGGATGAGTTTCCCCGCCCCCTCCTGGCCACCTGGGCATCACGCTGCGTGACACCGGACTGCTCCTCGACTTCGGCCACGGTCGACGGTTTCCGCCGTGCCGGACGACTCCGACCGGTGCGCGTCGGCGTGCCGGACCCCTCCCCGTCGCTCCGCCGGAGGCCCCGCGGCCTGAGGACATCGCCGTTGCCGGGGCGCCGTCGCCGCACATCGGACATAGTGTCGCCGTATGGGTCACGCTCAGCGGCTCGACGAACCCTTCGGGCGCCTCGTGCACGAGGTCGGAGCCTCGGTGGGCCTGCTGTACCTGCTGCCGCCCGAGGAGGGGGCGCTGCGGCTGGCGGCGGTCTCCGGAGTGCCCGCGCGGCTCGCCGCTCCCTGGGCGCGGGTCGCGCTCGACGCCCCGCTCCCGGTGGCGGACGCGGTGCGGGAGCGGCGTCTGGTGTGGCTGGGCAGCCGGGAGGAGGTGGCGCGGCACTATCCCACGCTTCAGCTGGTGCTGCCGTACGACTTCATGATGGCCACCGTCGCGATCAACGACGGTGCCACCGTGTGGGGCGGGATCGTGCTGCTGTGGCCCCTCTGGCATCCGCCTCAGCTGAGCGCGGACGAGCGCGACATGATCGATGCCTGTTGCCGCCGGCTGGGCCGACTGCTGCGGGAGGCCGAGGACAGCGGTCACCCCGTGGTGCCGGGGGCCGAGCCGCGGGTGCTGTCCCCGCCTCCTCGCCCCACCACGGAACAGATGGACGCGGCGGCCGCTGTCGAGTTCGCCGAGCGCCTTCCGGTGGGCTGCTGCGCGCTCGACCTGGACGGCCGGATCACCTTCGCCAACACGGCGGCGGCCGACCTGCTCGGCACGGGCGTCACCGCCCTGCTGGGAGCACGGCCGTGGGAGGTGCTGCACTGGCTGCGCGACCCCGCCTTCGAGGACCACTACCGGGCGACGGTGATCGCCCGCCAGGCGACCTCCTTCACCGCCCTGCGCCCACCGGACACACGGCTGGGCTTCCGGCTCTACCCGGATGCCTCCGGGATCAGCGTCCACATCACCCCCGCCCCGGCCGACCAGCCCCTGACGGCCGTGCCGGAGCAGCCACCGGCTCCCGTCGAGCCGGTCGGGGCCACCGCGCACTACCACCTGATGCACCTGGCCGCCGCCCTCACCGAGGCCGTCGGCGCCAGGGACGTGGTCGAACTGGTCGCCGACCAGATCGTGCCCGCGTTCGGCGCGCAGGCGCTCGCCCTGATGACCGCGGAGGAGGGCCGGCTGCACATCGTCGGCCACCGCGGTTACCCGGCCGAACTCATGGCCGGCTTCGACGCCGAGCCCCTGACCTCCGACACCCCGGCCGTCCGCGTCCTGAACGCGGGCCACCCCAGTTTCTTCGGCAGCTTCGCGGACCTCAAGCGCGCCTACCCGCCGGCCGTCCACCAGGACGGCATGGGCGCCTGGGCCTTCCTGCCCCTGATCGCCTCCGGCGGCACCGTCGGCTCGCTCGTCCTCGCCTACGACCGGCCCCGGCCGTTCCCCCCGGCCGAGCGTGCCGTCCTGACCTCGCTGGCCGGGCTGATCGCGCAGGCACTGGACCGCGCCCGCCTCTACGACGCCAAGGACGAGCTGGCCCGCACCCTGCAGGCCGGTCTGCTGCCGCACGCCCTGCCCAACATCCCCGGCCTGGACGTCGCCGCCCGCTATCTCCCGGCCGGTCGCGGCATGGGCATCGGCGGCGACTTCTACGACCTCTTCGGCGGTCCCGCGACCACGGCCGTCGCGGCGATCGGCGACGTCCAGGGCCACAACGTCACCGCGGCGGCCCTCATGGGGCAGGTCCGTACGGCCGTTCACGCCCACGCCACCGCCGGCGCCTCCCCCGGCAACGTGCTCGCCCGCACCAACCGGCTGCTGACCGATCTCGAGACCGGCCTGTTCACCAGCTGCCTCTGCGTCCACCTCGACCTCGCCCGCCACCGCGCGTCCCTGGCCACCGCCGGCCACCCACCGCCCCTGCTGCGCCACCCCGACGGGCACACGGAGGTCCTCGGCCTCCCCCCCGGCCTGCTGCTGGGCATCGATGCCGACGCCGACTACACCACCACCGGTATCGAACTGCCCCCCGGCTGTGTCCTCGCCCTCTACACCGACGGACTCGTCGAGATCCCGGGTGTCGACATCGACGACACCACTGCGGAGCTCGCCGCCCGTCTGGCCGACGCCCCGGACGGGGCGGGGGAAGGCACCCTCAAGGGCACGATGGAGAGCCTCGCCGACATCCTGGTCCAGCCCGCCGGGCACATCGCGTCCCGTCACGACGACATCGCCCTGCTCCTGCTCAACCCCCGCAGCTGAGTTCCGGTTGTCCCGGCCGGGCACCGTGGTGGAGGATCTTCGCCGGAGGGGGTGGGCCGGGGCTCCCCGAGGATGTCGAGTGCGAGGGGGCTGCCATCCTTTCGGTAGTGGTCAATGTGCTGGTCGGGCTGGCGACCAGTTTCATCGGTGGGGCGTGCGTGTGGCTCTGGGAGCGCGGCAAGCGGTCCCGACTGCTGCGCCGCAAGGCGGACTTCTTCGGTGTCGTACCGGGCGAGACCTGCCTGGTGGTCATCGGCAGCAAGCACAACGCGCAGGGCGTCACCGCGCAGAAGGACCTCCGCGCCATCATCGAGGTGGCGACCCTGGCCAGCCAGCTCGGCAGCGACGTCGTCACGGAGTCCGGCAACGACTTCCGCGGCAGCAACGACGCCCGGACCGAGTTCTGCATCGGCGGACCGCTCGGTGACGCCAACGTCCGCACGGGCGGGCACCTCGCGACCCACCTTCCCGGTGTGACGATCCTCCCGTACGGCCCGGGCCCCGAGTCGGTGGCCTACGTCGTCGGCGGTGAGCGGTACCTGTGGGACAAGGGCACCGTGGAACACGCCCTCGTCGCCAAGTTCACGCCCCCGGAGGCCAGTCGCCCCGTCTTCCTGATCTGCGGCCAGAGCTCCCTGGCGAACCAGGCCGCGATCCACTACCTCAAGCGCAACTTCCGCGAGGTGGCCGCCTCCCTGGACACCACCGACCGCTTCTGCGTCCTGATCAAACTCGACCGCATCAGCACGTACGGCTTCCAAGGCGCCACCTTCGAACGCGACGTCACCAGCGAGGCGTTCGCCCGGCCCTGATGTCACGAGCGTGACCGTCGGGGTTCGGCTCACAGGCAGGGCATGCTCATGAAAAGCGCCTGTTCGCCCGCCGAGGGCGTCCCGTCGTAGAGCGCCGTGTCCAGTCCGCAGAACGCGAACCCCATCCGCCGGTAGGCGTGGATCGCCGGGGCGTTGACGTTGGTGACCTCCAGCCAGAGGTGCCCGGCACCGCGCTCACGGCCGAACTCGGCGGCGTGGGTCATCAGTGCGCGGCCGATACCCCGGCCCCGGTGGGCGGGGGCGACCTCGATGTCCTCGATGGTCAGCCGCCGGTTCCACGGGGCGTAGGAGACGGCCGCGAAGCCCGCCGGGCGACCGTCGGTGTCGACCGCCACGAAGGTACGGCTGTTCACGTCCTGCCCGGTGTGGTCGTCTCCTTCGTCCGTGTCCCCGTCCGGGAAGACCTTGTGCAGGGGCGGGTCCACCGTGACCTCCCGCAGGGCGAACCCGTGCTCCCCGACGGCGACACGGAAGACGGTCCTGGTGGTGAAGGATCCGTCGATCGCCGCCATGGCCTCACGGTCCTCGGGGCGGGCCGTCCGGATCCGGTACGGCATGTCGTCAGCGATCGTCATGACACGAACCTACGACCGCCCCTGCCGAGAGCCAGGTGGTGCCCGTGACCCGCGCCGTGAGATCTTGTCGGCGTCCCTCTGTGCGCAGGGTGAGGGACGGCGTTCGACGTCGGCCCTCACACGGGGAAGGGGCTCATGGAAGCGGCATCGCATGAGCGACTGCACCATCGACAGGCGTGGGCGGCCAGGGCCGCGCTCGCCTCGACGGCAGCGGCGGCGCTGCTGCCCCTCCTCGTCGGCGGGGTGCTGGGCGTGGTGCTCCTGGCGGTGGGCGTCTCGGGGCTCGCCGTCACGGCCGCCGCGCTCTGGTGGGCGCTGTCCCGCCGCGGCGCGGCCCGGGTGGCCGCGGCGCTGCTGACGGTCGCCGTGCCCGTCGCGGTCGTCGCGATGTTCGCCGCGGTGAACCTGCTGTGGGTGGTCGTGCTGTCGGCGCTGTTGTGGTGCTTCGCCGTGTGGGCGGGCCGGTACGCCCTGCGCAGCACGGGGCTGCGCCCGGTCCGCATGAAGGAGCACCGGACGCCGCCGCCCAGGCGCCCCTTCCTGATCCTCAACCCGCGTTCCGGCGGCGGCAAGGTCGAGCGGTTCTCCCTGCGCGAGAAGGCCGAGAGCCTGGGTGCCCAGGTCGTGCTGCTCGACCCGGAGCGGCAGCAGGACGTCACGGAACTCGCGAGGTCCGCCGTGGCGCGAGGAGCGGACCTCCTGGGCGTGGCGGGCGGCGACGGCACGCAGGCCCTGGTCGCCGCCGTCGCCGCGGAGCATGACGTGCCGTTCCTCGTCATCTCGGCCGGCACCCGCAACCACTTCGCCATGGACCTCGGGCTCGACCGTGACGACCCGTCAACCTGTCTGGACGCGCTGACCGACGGGGTGGAGCTCCGCGTCGACCTCGGCTTCGCCGACGGACGCCCCTTCGTCAACAACGCCTCCTTCGGGGTCTACGGGGCGGTCGTGCAGAGCCCGGGCTACCGCGACGACAAGGTGGGCACCGCGCTGGAGCTGCTGCCGGACCTTCTCTCCCGGCAGCGGGGTCCTCGGCTGACCGTTCGCGCCGACGACACCGCGCTCACCGATCCGCAGGCCGTGCTGGTCAGCAACAACCCCTACCGCACCGGCGATCCCTTCGGGTTCGGCCGCCGTGAGCGCCTGAACTCCGGGAAGCTCGGGGTCCTTTCGGTCCGCGTGGACAGTGCCGTGGAGGCGGCCGAACTGCTGCTGGACCCGAACCCGGCCGGTCTCGCGGTGCTGACCGCCCACGACGTGGTCGTCGAGGCCGACGCACCACACCTGGAGGTCGGGCTCGACGGCGAGGCGCTGCTGCTGCCGACCCCGGTCCGCTGCCGCGTGGCACGCCGTGCGCTGCGCGTCCGGGTCCCCCGCGTCCGTCCCGGTGTTCCGGAGCCGCCGCCCCGCCTCGACTGGCGCCGCCTGCGCAAGCTCGCGGCCGCCGTGGGACGTACGGCGGTGCCCGGCCGAACATCGGTTGTCACGCCACTGCCGCCACGGCAAGAGAGCGGCTCACAGCGCTGACCCGTAAAGGCCGGCACGCGCCCGGCCCGTACGGGCTGCCGGCGCTCGTCTGCTCCGCTCACGGAGCAGGCCGAGCCCCCACGTGTGCTGCAAGCACGCGGACGGCCGCGGTGGCGCCGGACGTACGTACACATCGCGCCGCCCACGCGGCCCGTCGCTCAGGAGGCGTCCGGAGCGACGGGCTCATCGGCCTGCGGTCGGACAGGCGGCCGTATGGCTCAGTGGAGGCTGCCGACGAGGCCCGCGTGGAAGGTGGTGAGCTCGTCGACGCGTCCGGCGAGGACCTTCTCCAGCCACTCGGGATCCCCGAGCAGGGCCCGGCCGACCGCCACGAGGTCGAACTCGTCGCGCTCCATGCGGTCGAGCAGCTCGCCGATGTCCGTGACCGTGGCCTGCTGGCCCTGGAACACCTGGAGGAACTCGTTGCTGAGGCCCACCGAGCCGACGCTGACGGCGGGTTTGCCGGAGAGCTTCTTGGCCCAGCCCGCCAGGTTGAGGTCGCAACCCTCGAACTCCGGGAGGTGGAAGCGCCGGGTGGAGCAGTGGAAGGCGTCGGCACCCGCGTCGGTCAGCAGGCCGAGCATGGTCTGCAGTTCCTGCGGCGTCTCGACGACCCGCGCCTGGTAGTGGTTCATCTTCCACTGGGAGAACCGGAAAGAGATCGGGAAGTCGTCGGAGACGCTCTCCCGGCAGGCGGCCACGACCTGGGCGGCGAAGCGGGTGCGGCCGACGACATCGCCGCCGTAGGCGTCGGTGCGCCGGTTGGTGTGGGCCCACAGGAACTGGTCGATCAGATAGCCGTGGCCACCGTGGATCTCGACGCCGTCGAAGCCCACTGCCTCGGCCGACGCCGCGGCCGTGGCGTAGGCGGCGACCACGTTGTCGATGTCCGCCTGAGTCATCTCCCGGCCCGACTTCGTGCCGTCCAGGGCGATGCCGGAGGGGCCGATGCTCGGGGCGTCGGGGACCGGCGGGTTGCCGACGGTGCGGTCCATGCCCACGTGCCACAGCTGCGGCATGATCCGGCCGCCCGCCCGATGCACGGCCTCGGCCACGGCCGACCAGCCTGCGAGCGCCTCGTCGCCGTAGAAGTGTGGGACGCGGGCGCTGTCGCCCGCCGAGTCGTGACCGATGTAGGTGCCCTCGGTGATGATCAGGCCGACCCCGGCGGCCGCCCGCCGGGCGTAGTACCGCGCCACGTCGTCGCCCGGCACGCCGCCAGGGGAGAACTCGCGCGTCATCGGGGCCATCACGACGCGGTTGGGCAGCGTGAGGCCCCCCAGGGAGAATGGACGGACCAGGATGTCCCTGACTCGTTCGACGGAATTCGTGGTCATGGGTGTTCGCTTTCGATAGGGGCCAACCGCACGGCGACGGGGGATTCGGACCGTGCGGCCGACAGCTTGGGTGGGTGTGGGGACCGGGAGCGGCCCGGGACCGCGCTCAGGCCCCCCGGAGGGGTCCGAGCGGAGTCCTTGCCGGCGTCGGCCCCGGCCCCGGCGGTCGGCGTCCCGGCCGCCGCCGGGTCGGGGGCGGGCGCCGCACGGACCAACCACGCCGTGCCGAACGCGATCGCGGACAGGGCGGCCGCGCCGACCAGGACGCCGTGCAGACCGCTGCTGACGGCTTCCCGGACTGCGTCGCGCACGGCGGTCGGCATGTCCTTCAGCAGCACCGGGGTCAGTCCGCCACCCGCTGTCAGCCGCTCCTGTGTGCCGGAGCCGAGCCGCTCGTTCAGCACCTCGTTCATGCGGCTGCTCTGCACGGCGCCGAGCACGGCGACCCCGAGGGAGCCGCCGATGGTGCGCACCAGGGTGACCGTGCCCGTGGCCGCGCCCATGTCCCGCGGGTCCGCGTTGTTCATGGTGGTCAGCAGGGTGCTCTGGATCAGGGCCCCGACCCCCACACCGACGACCAGGGTGAGCACGGAGGCCGCGAAGAGCGGGGTGTCTGTGCCGAGCAGGAGCAGCAGCAGCGCCCCGGCGAAGGTGGCGCCGCCGGCGAGCGGCACGACGCGGTCCAGACCGCCGCCGTCCATCAGCCGCCCGGTGGTCAGCTGGGCCGTCAGCATGCCGAGCATCAGCGGCAGGATGAGCAGGCCGCTGGCCGTGGACGAGGAGCCCTGGACGAACTGCAGGTACTGCGGAAGGTAGTTGACGACGCAGAAGAGGACGGCGCCGACCAGGAAACTGAGGATCTGGGCGAGGGTGATGTCCCGGCGGGCGAAGAGCCGGGGCGGCGTGATCGGTTCGGCGGCGCGCAGTTCCACGCGGACGAACCAGGCCAGGGACAGCACGACGGCCATGGCGAGTCCGGCGATCTGCCAGGACGTCCAGGCGTAGGTGGTGCCGGCCCAGCCCCAACAGAGTGAGGGCCAGGATGCCCGCGGTGAGCAGGGCCGTGCCGAGGTAGTCGATCCGCCCCGTGACGCGGCCGGCGGGCAGCCGTACGCCCTTGGCGACCGCCAGCAGCGCGACGAGGCCGACGGGCACGTTGACGTAGAAGGCCCAGCGCCAGCTCATGCAGTCGGTGATGAACCCGCCGAGCAGGGGGCCGCCGACGAACGCGACCGGCATCATGACGCCCACCATCGCCTGGATGCGGCCGCGGTCCTGCGCGGGCACCACCACGCCGATGACCGAGAGCGCGCCGACCATCAGGCCGCCCGCACCGAGGCCCTGAAGGCCACGGAACGCGATGAGCTGGCCCATGCTCTGCGCCAGGCCGCACAGCACCGTCCCGACCAGGAAGAGCGTCACGGAGTTCATGCAGGCGCCCTTGCGGCCGTCCAGGTCCCCCAGCTTGCCCCAGATGGGCGTGGAGGCGGCCATGGTGAGCAGATACGCCGTCACCGACCACGAGAAGTGGTCGAGACCGCCGAGGTCGCCCACGAGGCGATGTGTCCGGCGATCCAGTCCGCGACGACCGGACCGAACCGCCCGTCTCTGGTACTGCCGGTGATCACCGCGGTCCGGAGGGTGTCGTCAGTCACGTCGGCCATGGAGGACTCCTCAGTGGTGTGTACGCCGTATCGTTTTCGTACAACGTACACAGCAAAGTGTACGCCGTCTACTACTGATACGGTGTACACGGCACCGTTCGTCGGAAGGAACCGAAGCGATGGCCGCCAAGGAGAGACAAGCAGCGGGCGAGGACAGGGACCGTGT
This sequence comes from Streptomyces sp. NPDC043427, assembly GCF_056436655.1. NCBI lineage: Bacteria > Bacillati > Actinomycetota > Actinomycetes > Kitasatosporales > Streptomycetaceae > Streptomyces > Streptomyces sp. NPDC043427. The sequence continues at coordinate 49,822 of NZ_JBWKCC010000026.1, forward strand.
GTCCGTGTGGGAGCGCCTTGAACGGCCGACGCCGGCCCCCCGCACCACCCTCACCCCCCAGCGGATCGCCAAGGTCGCCGTCGGAGTCGCCGATGCGGAGGGACTCGACGCGGTCACCATGCGCCGCCTGGCCACCGAACTCGGCGTCGCCCCCATGGCCGCGTACCGCTACGTCACCGGCAAGGACGAGCTCCTCGAGCTGATGGTCGACTTCGTCTACGCGGAGCTGGAGCTGCCCGACGGCACGGAGGGGTGGCGCGCGACCCTGCGGTCCGTCGCCTTGCGGATCAGGGAGGTCCTGCTGCGGCACTCGTGGGTGACGCGGGCGACGTGGTGCGCGCCCACCCCGAACCAGTTGGCCGTGCCCGAGGCCGTCCTGGCCGCGCTCGACGGCCTCGGGCTCGACGCGGACGCCGCCATGGCGGTCCACAGCACCCTCACGGCCTATGTGCACGGCGCGGTGGACTCGGAGGTCGGGCTGACGCAGATGCTGCGCGTGCGCGGCTGGTCCACCAGGGAGGAGGCCCGCGCGGGACTGGCCTCGCAGATGGCCTGGCTCATGAGCACCGGCCGCTTCCCGATGTACGCGCGCTACATCGGCGAGGCCCGGCGCAAGGACGACCCGCAGTGGCAGTTCGAGGCCGGTCTGGACTCCGTCCTCGACGGCATCGCGGCGCGCCTGTCGATCTGAGGACGGCGCCAGGACAGCGATGGTTCTTCGGCTGCGGCGATGGAGCGGTCCCGGGCGGGGACCAGGTGAGGTCGGCTCGGGGCGCCCTGCCGACGTTTCCGTCGGTGGGTTTCCCCGGGCCGCCTCCCCCACCTGCCTGTGTCGAGCAGCCGCTCCACGGTGTCCGTCCGGAACCCGACAGTGTCGGCGCGCATGAAGGTGAAGCCCTCCGTGATGGCGTCGGCGAGTGCCTGCGGTGTCCCGTTGGGGAAGCGGAACGGTACGGCCTCCGCCGGTGTGCTGCTTCCCGGACCTCGATGTCGCGGCCGATCGTCTCTGAGATGATCCGGACCTGATCGGTGACGGTGAACATCTCGTCGCCGGTGAGGATGTACTCCTTGTCCTGGTGGCCGGCCTCGGTCAGGGCGAGGGCGGCGAGATGACCTCTTGGGAAGTCAGCGCCGTGGCGGCACCGCCGGTCAGCTCGCAGTCGACCCCGCCGTGTGCCACGGCGTGAAGGCGTTCGTCAGGCCGGCGAGCGCCGTGCGCAGCTCCGGGTGGTGACGCAGCAGCACGGTGATCATGCTGTTGTCGTCGATCCAGGCCATGCCGGCCTTGGAGTACACCTCGGGGGTGTAGTACTCGGTGAAGAAGCGGTCGCTGTTGAGCCGACGTGACGCCATGAGGACGAAGATACGGAACGCGGTGTCGCTGAAGGCGAATCCGGCCGGCAGCTTCTCCGCGTACAGCCCGACCATGAGGTCGACCTTCTCGATGTCACCGTCGTAGAGCTGCTCGATCTGCTCGGCCCACGCCCGGTTCTCCGTCAGTTCCAGGAAGTTCGCCGCGGGCTTGAGCCGCAGCAGCCGCCGGAACTCGTTGTAGCGGGGGACGCCCAGTTCCCGGGTGCGCAGGATGTCGGTGGCGGCGAGGTCCTGGAAGTGTCCGTCGGGACGCTCGAACTCCTGGAGGAACCGGGGGAAGTTGTGCAGGGTGACCAGTCCGGGGTGGAGCGTGCCGAAGCTGTAGAGCAGGTCGGTCATGTCCGTGGTCTCCAGGAACTTCAGCGCTCCCGGACCGGAGATGTCGCGGAGGGTGCAGTGGCGCAGGGTCGCGTCGTCGGCGGTGGAGCGCAGATGCCACTCGTCGCGGATGAGCGGGTGCATGCGGTAGACGGCGACGAACTCCTCGGTGAGGGCGTACGGGACGCCGTAGTGGTCCGTTTCTCCACCGGGGATGCCACTGACGACCTCGCTGCCGCTGATCCGGCCGAAGAGCTTGTGGACGCGTTCGCCCGCGAGGCCCCACCAGTTGGCGCGCAGGGCCGTGACGGTGGTGGGGTGGCTGATGACGGCCGGGGTCCACTCCACGGTGTGGATCTTGGCGAGGAGTGCGGCGTTGACCAGCCGGGCGCGCTGGAAGAGCTCCTCGTCGTTCCAGGACGGGTACGCGGCGTGCAGGTGGTCGCAGATGGCGTTGTGCTCCCGCGCGAACAGGTCGTGCATCATGGCGAGGCCCAGCCAGAAGCCGGGAACCTTCGAGGGGTCGCGGGAGGGATCGGAGGGCACCGGGGACTGCTCACCGTCCCACAGGCGCAGCTTGCCCAGCTCGCCGGTGCGCGCCCTGCGCTGTTCGGTCTCGTTCGACCCGTAGATCTGCGAGCCGTCCCACCAGTGCGAGGACACGTTGACGCGAGTGTCGGGCGTGCCGGCGGGCGCGTGCGGGTCGCGGGTCGGGTCGTCCGGGGTCCGCATGATCCGCATGGGCTGTTCCGGCCACGGGTCGTCGTCCATGAGCGGTACTTCCCAGGGCCGTTCCGCGGGGCTCGTCCCGTGGCTGAACCAGTCGCGGATCATGAACTGGAGCCAGGCGGCGACCAGGGAGTTGACCGATTCGGCCGGGGTCAACTCGTCGCGGGTGAGCAGGGCGCGGCTGACGTCGCGGGGGTTCGGTCGGGACAGTACGTCCTCGGGGGTGGCCGGAGCGATCCGGTCCAGCGGGATGTTCCGGCCGAAGCGGGTGCCGGCCATGCCCATGCGCGGGTCGCCGAGGTCGTTGTGGCTGCCGTCCGCCGTCCGGTTGACCTTGTGGCTCTCGGAGGGGGGTGCGGGATCGGGTACGCCGACCGAGGGCACCTGGCCGGTGTCGTGGAGGTTCTTCTGGCGGAGCATGACGCGCAGGCCGAGGAGGGTCAGCAGACCGGGGAGCACGGGCAGCCTGTCCCAGCCGATGCGCCGGTCCACGTACTGGGCCGTACTGGTGACGATCCGCCAGGGCAGTGACGTACGGTATCCGGCCGAGGAACGCCGGGTGGCGCGTCCTTGTTTGCTCATCGCGGTACTCCAAGTTGGGGGGCAGGGGGCATAACGCCACAAAATCACCCCCGATCAACACGTTAGGGGAGCCGCTCCACCCCCGCACTTCGAGCGCTGACGACGGATACTGAGCGTATCGACGGACCATGTGGAATACGGACCACGCGGGCTCGTGCTGACGGAAGGTCGCGGGGTATGCGGGCAAGCGGGGGAGGTCGTCAGCGCGTCGACGATGCGTCAGTGCGACTCGCGGGTCACCTCCGAGCCGCTGGAGCCGAGGAGGAAGTCCAGGTCGGCGCCGGTGTCGGCCTGGAGGACGTGGTCGACGTAGAGGCGTTCCCAGCCGCGGCGGGGGTTCGCGAAGCCGGTGACGGTGTCCTTGTCGGGGGTCCTGCGGGCGAGTTCGTCGGCGGGTACGTCGACGTCGATGCGGCGGGCCTCGACGTCGAGGGTGATGAAGTCACCGGTCCGCACCAGGGCGAGCGGGCCGCCGGCCGCGGCCTCCGGGGCCACGTGCAGGACGACGGTGCCGTAGGCGGTGCCGCTCATCCGGCCGTCGCAGACGCGGACCATGTCACGTACCCCTTGTTCGAGGAGCTTTTTCGGCAGCGGCATGTTCGACACCTCGGGCATGCCGGGGTAGCCCTTCGGGCCGCAGCCGCGCAGGACGAGGACGGAGTCGGCGTCGACGTCGAGTTCGGGGTCGTCGACACGGGCGTGGAAGTCCTCGATGGAGTCGAAGACGACCGCCCGGCCCCGGTGGCGCAGCAGGTGCGGGGAGGCGGCAGCCGGTTTGACGAGTGCGCCGTCGGGGGCGAGGTTGCCGCGCAGGACGGCGATGCCGCCCTCGGCGACCAGCGGCTCGGCGCGGGTGCGGATGACGTCGACGTCGAAGATCTCGGCGTCGTCGAGCGACTCGACCAGGGGCCTGCCGGTGACGGTCAGGGCCTCGGCATCGAGCAGGTCGCGTACCTCGCGCAGGACGGCGCGCAGGCCTCCGGCGCGGTGGAAGTCCTCCATGAGGAAGCGGCCGGCCGGCTGGAGATCCACCAGGACCGGCACGCGGGAGCCGATGCGGTCGAAGTCGTCGAGGGTCAGGTCGATGCCCAGGCGGCCGGCGATGGCGAGGAGGTGGACGACCGCGTTGGTCGAGCCGCCGACGGCGGCGAGCGCCACGATCGCGTTGTGGAAGGACGCCTTGGTCAGGAAGGTCCGGGGCCGTCGGTCGGCGCCCACCATGTCCACCGCCAGCCGGCCGGTGTGGTGCGCCGCCTCCAGCAGACGGCTGTCGGGGGCGGGGGTTCCGGCCACGCCGGGGACGACCGTGCCCAGCGCCTCGGCCACCAGCGCCATCGTCGAGGCGGTGCCCATGGTGTTGCAGTGCCCGCGGCTGCGGATCATCGCCGATTCGGAGCGGGTGAACTGCTCCTGGGAGAGCGTGCCGGCCCGCACCTCCTCCGACAGCCGCCACACGTCGGTGCCGCAGCCCAGCGGCGTGCCCCGGAAGGTGCCGGTGAGCATGGGCCCACCGGGGACGACGACGGCGGGCAGGTCCACCGAGGCGGCCGCCATGAGCAGCGACGGGATCGTCTTGTCGCAGCCGCCCAACAGGACCACACCGTCGACGGGGTTGGCCCGCAGCATCTCCTCCGTGGCCATGGCGGCCATGTTGCGCCACAGCATGGCCGTGGGCCGCAGGTTCGTTTCGCCCAGCGACACCACGGGCAGGTCCAGCGGGATCCCGCCCGCCTCGTACACGCCGTCGCGCACCGAGGACGCCACCTCGTTCAGATGCGCGTTGCAGGGGGTCAGGTCCGACGCGGTGTTGGCGATGGCGATCTGCGGCCGGCCGGTGAAGGCCTCCCCGGGCACGCCCCGTCGCATCCACGCCCGGTGGATGTAGGCGTTGCGGTCCTGACCCTCGTACCACTGTGCGCTGCGGAGGCTGACCATGGAGTCCCTTCCAATAGTCGGTACGGCGGTCTACTGTTCGGAACGCCATGAAGCGTACGCAGACCTCCGACGGATCGACAGCCCCCGTCGAGGACGGCGCGCCAGGAGCCGACAGCAGCCGTCTCGTGGGCTCGGACCGGGTGCTCGCCGTCCTCAAGGCACTCGCCCGGTATCCCGCCGGCGTGGGTCTTGAGGAGCTGACCCGTGCGATCGGCAGTCCCAAGCCGACCGTGCACCGGGCACTCGGTGCGCTGCGCCGGGCCGGACTGGCCGACCAGGACGCCCACGGCCGCTATGTGCTCGGGGACGAGTTCCTGCGCATGGCCTTCGCCCATCACGAGGCCCGGCCCGAGCACGTCCGCGTCCGTCCCGTGCTCGACGCGCTGGCGCACCGGTTCGGCGAGACCGCGCACTACGCGGTGCTGGACGGTCATGAGGTCGTCTACCGCGCCAAGGTCGACCCGCCCACCGGTGCGGTCCGGCTGACGTCGACGATCGGCGGACGCAACCCGGCGCACAGCACCGCCGTCGGCAAGCTGTTGCTCGCGGGGCGGCTGACTTCGCCGGCCGAGGTCGAGAGGTGGCTCGGTGACTCCCCGCTGGAGCTCCGGACACCCCGGACCCTGGCCACAGCCGCCGACCTGCACCGGGAACTGACGGCCACCCGTGAACGCGGCTACGGCGTCGACGACCAGGAGAACGAGAAGGGGGTCAACTGCCTCGCCGTGCCCGTGTACCTCACGTCGCCGACGATCCCCTCCGGCGCCGTGAGTATCAGCGCACTGGCCTACCGGACGCCCCTGGCGACCCTGGTCGACCTGCTCGACGAGATTCAAGACCTGCTAGGTCCCCTCGGTCGGCCCCACAGCTGAAGACCCGTCGGTACGCCCCTCAACCCTGGAGAACGAATCGTGTACCTCATGCGCATCGGCGCCCCCGGCGCCGAGAAGCCCGTCGCCCGCGTCGACGACGAGACCTACGTCGACCTCTCCGACGTCGTCCCGGACTTCGACGAGGCGTTCTTCGGATCGGGCGGCGTCGACCGCGTCCGCCCCGTCGTGGCCGAGCGGGCGGTGGCGGGCCGGGTCTCCCGCTTCGCCGGAGAGCGGATCGGCGCGCCGATCGCCCGCCCGCACCAGATCCTGTGCATCGGCCTGAACTACCGCGACCACGCGGCCGAGAGCGGCATGCCCGTCCCCGACGAGCCGATCCTGTTCACCAAGTCGCCCAACACGCTGATCGGCCCGAACGACGACGTGCGCATCCCGCGTGGCTCCACGAAGACCGACTGGGAGGTGGAACTCGGCATCGTCATCGGCAGGCGTACCAGCTATCTCGACTCCGTCGACGAGGCCCGCGACGCCATCGCCGGGTACGTCGTCGTCAACGACGTCAGTGAGCGCGCCTTCCAGTTGGAACGCGGCGGGCAGTGGGCCAAGGGGAAGTCCGCCGAGACCTTCAACCCCGCGGGTCCGTGGCTCGCCACCTCCGACGAGATCGACGACGTCCTCGCACTGGACATGTGGCTGGACGTCAACGGCGTACGCCGGCAGACCGGCAACACCAAGACGATGATCTTCGACCCGTACTTCATCGTGCACTACCTCAGCCAGTTCCTCGTCCTCGAGCCCGGCGACCTGATCAACACGGGCACCCCGCCGGGCGTCGGCATGGGCCTCACCCCGCCCGCGTACCTCCAGCCGGGTGACGTGATGGAACTGGGCATCAGGCACCTCGGCACCCAGCGCCAGCATGTGATCGGGCCCCGGTAGCGGTCGGCGATGCGCGCGTTCGTCCTGACCGCCCCCGGCACGTACGAGGTCCAGGACCTCCCTGCGCCGGTGGCCGGCCCCGGCGAGGTCGTCGTGGACGTCGAGCGGGTCGGCGTGTGCGGCACCGACGTGGAGTTCTTCACCGGCGCGATGGCCTACCTCCACCAGGGGCACTCCTCCTACCCGATGCGGCCGGGCCACGAGTGGGCGGGGCGGGTGGCGACGGTCGGTGACGGTGTCGACCCCGGCTGGCTCGGGCGCCGTGTCATGGGCGACACGATGCTCGGCTGCGGCAGTTGCCGTCGCTGTCTGCGCGGCCACCAGCACGTGTGCGAGAAGCGGCAGGAGGTCGGCATCCGCGGGGACCGGGCCGGTGCCCTGGCGGAGCAGCTCGCCGTACCGGTCTCCTCGTTGCACGCCCTGCCCGACATCGTCGACCCCGTGCTCGGCGCGCTCGTGGAGCCGGGCGGCAACGCCCTGCGCGCCGCACAGGCCGCCGCACCACGCCCCGGTGACCGCGCGCTTGTCCTGGGGCCGGGGACGATCGGGCTGCTGGTCGCGATGTTCCTCCGCGCCGCCGGCGCCGAGGTGCACCTCATGGGCGCCACCGAAGACTCCCTCGCCTTCGCCCGCTCCCTGAGCTTCGAGCACGTGTGGGCGGAGGACTCCGTGCCCCACCTGCCGTTCGACGCGGTCGTGGACGCCTCGAACGCCGCCCGTCTGCCCGCGAGAGCACTGGAGTCGGTCGAACCGGGCGGACGGGTCGTGTACATCGGACTGGCCGGAGAACCGAGCAGGATCGACACCCGCACGCTCGCCCTGAAGGACGTGACCGCGGTGGGCATCCTGTCCGCCTCCCCCGGTCTCGACGCCACCATCCGCGCCTACGCCGCCAAGACGGTCGACCCGAGGCCGCTCGTCGCCGCCACCGTCGGCCTCGGCGAGGTCGGCCCCGTCCTCGCCGGCGAACGCCCGGCCGGAGCCGGCCCCGGCCCCAAGATCCACGTCGACCCCCGGTTTCGTCGGTCCGGGGCAGCCTGGGAACCTTCGTAGCGACCGTGCATCCCGGTGCCCTCGGTGCCGTCCTCCTTGAGACGGCTGTGCCAGTCATCGCTGAAGAAGCCTTGCGCCGACATCTGCCCGGCACGACCGGCCAGGCGAACAGCGAAGTCCAGAAGCTCCCGGTCGACGGGAGGGCATCGAACGCGTAGTCCATCCGCCGAGCCTTTAATGCTCCCTGACCGCCGGGTGGGGCCAGATCGACAATGGTGGGCCGTCCGCACTGTGCGGACGGCCCACAGCGCATCTGTCTGCAGCCAGACACGCGGTGACCGCGCGGGCGGCGGTGATCGCCGTCAACGACAACCCGCGACGAATCCACCGGCGAGTCCATCACCTCGTCGGTGATCACCCCTGTCCTGTGCCATCGAAGGGTGGTCCTTGCCCCTGGAGGTCAGTGATCATCGCGGCACTGGGGGCACAGACCCCAGAAAGTCACGGCGGCTTCCTGGATTCGGTACTCCTGCGGCAGCTGCGGTTCCAGGCAGGGCGCCGCACCCACCGTGCACGCGACGTCACGGATGGCGGCGCAGCGCAGGCACACGAAATGGTGGTGGTTGTCGTGGCGCTCGATCTCGTAGCGGGCCGGATGGCCGGGGATCTGGGTGCACCGGATGAGACCGGCGTCCGTGAGGGCGCGCAGCACGTTGTAGGTGGCCTGCAGGGACAGGCCGCCCGTGACCCGCTGGGCGCGCTCGCGCAGGGCGTCGGCGTCGAGGTGGCCGGCCGACTGGGAGATCGCTGTCAGCATGGCCATGCGCTGGGCGGTCACTCGCAGGCCTGCGCTGCGCAGTCGTGCCGCCGCCAGCGCCATCGGCTCCTCGCCGGTCGTCGCGGATGTCATGCGGCCTCGCCCTTCCAGCCGCCCTTCGCCGTGACCGGGTCGTCCACGGCACTCGGGTCTGCCCGCAGGGCGTCGTTCTGACCGCCCGGGGATCGCCCTCCGTCCGGGCCCGGCGTGTCCGCCTCGGCGCAGAGTTCGAACCATACGGTCTTCCCCATGAGCAGCGGACCGGGCTCGTGGCCCCACCGTGCGGCCAGCATGTCGACGAGGGCCAGTCCACGGCCTCCCTCGTCTTCGGGGCCGGCGTCGATGGGGCGGGGAGGGTACGACGAACCGTCGCTGACCGAACAGCGCACATCTGGAACCCGCTCGAGGATGAGGCGCAGCGGGCCGGCCCCGTGCCGCAGGCCATTGCACACCAGCTCGCTCACCAGCAGTTCGGCGACCGGGACGAGCTCACCGAGACCCCATCGGGGCAGTACGTCGCGCACGGCGGTCCTCGCCAGCGCGCACGCGGCCGGCGACCACGGCAGCCCGTTCTCGAATGAGCCGGGGACAGCAGCCTCGGGGATCGTTCGGCCCGGGCGGGAATCCCGGGCGATGGTGCGGATCATGCCGACCACCCTTCGGAGGACGGTTGCCTTCGCTGTTTTCAGACCGTACCCCTCTTATGGAGTGAGTCAAGTTTATGGACAGGAATAGTTTTCCTGATCGGATCCAGTTGCTGGAGGCTGTTCGGGCTGGTGCCGAGCGCGGGGCGGGCGGGCCCGATCAGCGATCGTTCACTCGTACGGGTCATGGTCACCAGTTCCGCGTCGTTCAGCCGGTCCGGAGCTGGCGGGAACGCTCGGATTGGTCGTGTCGAAGTAGACCGTGTCCGTGCCCGGGTCGAGATAGAACGCGCCGGTGTACGCCCCAGCCGTCATGTCATGGTCGAAGGAATCACTCCGAACCCACCGTGCTTCCTCGGGCACGAACTCGGCGAGTTCATCGGGGAGTTGAGTTGGCACCCCTGGCTGAAAGCTCTGCTGCGAGGCCCCCGTGATGGCGGCAACGGCACCCGCTCTCAGCTTGGCGGTTCCCACGAGGCGCACATCGGTGGGGCCCGGAACGGACCCCCGTGAATCGGTGCCCAGTACGATGCCGAGCCAGTGCGCACCTGACAGCGGGCCGAGGCCGGCGAACCTGCGTTCAAGAGGCTCCAGGTCAGTGCGGACCTTGGCGCCATCCGCGCTCTTCGAATGCGCAGTGCACGCCGCAAGCAGCGTCACCGTTCCGAGCGCGAGCGCCCCCCGACGTCCGAGACCCGCCATGCCCCCCACAGGCCGCCCTTCCCGAAGCCCCCGCCTCTGACGCCTGATCGTAGCGGTCAGCTCGCTCTCACCCCTTGGAACATGGCTGAGGAATCCGGGCACGAGCAGGCCCGTCACGAGGCGGTACAACAGTCGGTGCAGTGCAGTAGCAAGGCTGACGACCTGGACGGACGAATCGAGTTTCGCAACGGTGTCGCTCACCTCGGCAGAGGCGATGTGGAGGACTACGCGCCCGGAGTGAGCCTCACGAGCACCGCCGCCGGTGTCGATCCCAGCGACACCCGGAGCGCGTCGGTGTCCCAGACCACCGAACCGGTGGTCCGGGTCGACGGGTGCAGGATCTCCGTGCGGACCTCGCGGCCCCCCACATCGCTGACAGGCAAGCGCAGTTCGGTCGTCGGACCGCCCCTGTGCCAGACCGTCACGTACGACGGGCCGCCCGGCACCCGCATCCCCAGGGCCAGCCACTCGTCCGTCCACCCCGGCAGCCCGAGCGGCCAGAACGGCACGGCCCGCGCGAGGTCGCCGCGGATGGTCTTGTAGACGGCCACCGCTTCCCGTACGAGGGCCAGTTGATGCTCGGACATGCGGTCCAGGTGACCGGAGAGATGGATGCGGCCGAGCAGTGCCCCGCCCAGGGTGAAGGTGATCAGGTCGTCGTCGAAGTCGGGCTGCGGATAGGCCCAGACGGCGCCTTGCTCGGGCGGCACCGCCGTCGGCGCGGCGGCGGCGATGGGTGCCAGGCGCAGTGGGTCCTGCTGGTCGCTGGTGGACTGGAGCTGGGTGACGGCCAGCGTGGCTCCGTCCATCCGCATGCCGCCCGAGGCGCAGTTCTCGACGACGAGTCCGGGGTGACGGTCCTGGACCTCGGAGAGCCAGTCCAGGTAGGCGCGGGTGTGGCCGAGCAGGCCCGCTCCGGGTGAGAGGTCGCCGGGGGCGCTGGTGCCCGGGTCGACCGCGATGTTGTAGTCGAGTTTGAGATACCCGACGCCCCAGTCGCCGACGATCCGGTCCACCGTCTTGTCGAGGTGGGTGCGGGCGGCCGGGTGGCGCAGGTCGAGCTGGTGGCGGCCCTGCTCGCTGAGGCGTACCCCGTCGCGTTGGAAGAAGGCGTCCGCGGGGAGCGTGGACGCGACGGGGCTGCGAACGCCGACGACTTCCGGCTCCAGCCACAGCCCGGGCACCATGCCGCGTTCCCGGATGCGGTCGAGGACCGCCTGGATGCCGCCGCCCGGGAAACGGCGCGGTGACGGCAGCCATTCGCCGACGCTGTCCCACCAGCCCTCGGTGTCGTCGTCGTACCAGCCGGAGTCGATGCAGAAGTACTCCGCGCCGGCCTCGGCGGCCGCGTCGATGAGAGGCAGCAGCTTCTCGGTCGTGGGGTCGCCCATCAGGGTGTTCATGTAGTCGTTGAAGATCACGGGGAGGGCGGTGTGGTCCGCGTGGGGGCAGCGTACGGCGCGGCGGTACGCGGTCAACGCGCCCATCGCCTCGTCGAACACGGGGCCGAGGGCCAGCGCCGTCGGCACGGTGGTGAATTCCGCGCCGGGCTCCAGCCGAGTCCGCCACTGGTGCTCCGCGTCCGTGGGGCCGTTCAGCGCCAGATACGTGCCGTGCGCGCGTTCTCCCAGGTCCCAGCGCCAGCCGGCCGGGGACTCGACCTGCCACAGCCAGGTCCGGCCGCCGTCCCGTTCCGTCAGTGCCCCCATCGAGAGGTGGCCGTCGGTGGGCCAGCTGCCGCGTCCGGTGAGGGTCAGCGCGGCCCGGCTGTCGTGCTGGTGGGCGTCGACGTTGATGTCGGCGACGGTGGCGCGCAGGGGCTCGGTGTACCAGCGGCACTCGGCGAGCCAGTCGTTGCGGGCCCGGTGCACGTCGAGGGCGTCCGGGGCGGGCAGGCCGCCGAGCAGGAGGCTGCTGACGGACTGGACGGTCAGGGGCTCGGTGCCGTCGTTGCGCAGCCGGACGCGCGAGCGGAGCACCGGCAGCCCGACGGGGGACGTCAGCTCGACGAACGCCGTCAAGCCGGTCGCCGGGTCGTGGAGTTCGACGGTCAGCCAGGTCCAGCCGGGGCGGCTGCCGCTGTCGTGGGCCCGGTAGCGGAGCCGGGTGCCGAGGGCCGTGCCGGTGAAGCGCGGGCCGGACCAGGCGCTGCCGTGGCCGAGGGCGGTCAGCTCGACGAGGGGGAGAGCGGGTTCCGGGTCGACGGGCATGCCTGCGCACGGAGGGCCCAGCCGGACCAGCCGCAGGGTGCCGTCGGAAGCGGTGGCGAACTCGGCAGCGAGAGCCGAGTGGCTCCAGCTGAAGTCGGGCCCCGTGGGCTTCCCCGTCGCATCCGCCGTACCGGCCAAGGCGTCTCCCCTCCCGACCCCGCCCGGCCCGTGCCCCGGCGGCGGTCCGCGTCAGTCGCGTGAATCCATCGTTGCGGTCTCTTGACGACCCCTTTGTGACCGGTCACAATCCTCGCATGAATGTGACCGGTCACACAAGGCGCCCGGCGAGCATCAGGGATGTAGCGACCGCCGCCGGGGTGTCGTACCAGACCGTCTCGCGGGTGATCAACGGCCATCCCAGCGTCAAGCCGTCCACGCGGGAGCGGGTGCTCGCCGCCATCGACGAGCTGGGCTTCCGGCGCAACGCCACCGCGCTCGCGCTGGCCAGCGGCCGCACCAGGACCGTGACCGTGCTCACCGCCAACACCACCCACTACGGCTACGCCTCCATCCTCCAGGGCATCGAGGAGGCCGCCCGCGCCGCCGCCTACGCGGTCGGGATCGGCGTCCTGGAATCGACGGAGGAACCCGCCGTCGCCGCCGAGGTGCAGCGCGCGGCGGACACCGGCGGCGGACTGATCGTGATCGCCTACGATCCGGCCGGTGTACGGGCGTTGGGAGCCGTGCCCGCCGAACTCCCGGTCGTCGGTGTGGTCGAGACTCCCGCGACGCCGCCCGGCGGTGACCGCCCCTGGGTGTGGGCCGACGACCGCGAGGCCGCCTACCAGGCGACCCGGCATCTGCTCTCCCTCGGTCACGAGACCGTGCACTACGTCGCCATCCCGTCCAGCACCCGGCGCACCAGCGCCCGCACCAGCGGCTGGCGCCAGGCGCTCGAGGAAGCGGGGGCGCCCGAGGTCCGTCCGGTGCAGGGGAGCTGGGGCCCGGCGGGTGGTCACGCGGCCGGGCGGAGACTCGCGAAGGACCCGTCCGTCACCGCGATCCTGTGCGGCAACGACGACCTCGCGCTCGGTGTGCTGCGCGCGCTGCACGAGGCCGGCCGGTCCGTCCCCGGTGAGGTCAGCGTGGCCGGGTTCGACGACGCTCCGCACGCCGCCTATCTGACCCCGTCCCTGACGACCGTACGCCTGGACTTCACCGGCCTGGGCCGGGCCGCGTTCGCCCTGCTGCACGGGGTGCTGGAGGACTCCGCGCAGATCGCGCCGCACCCCGTCTCGGTACCGGAGCTGGTGGTGCGGGAGAGCTCGGGGCCGCCACGCACCGGTCACTGAACTTCCCGTACGAGCACCGCTGTTCTGACTCCTGCCCTGCCCTGAGCCACCTGTTCTCGAGAGGCACGTGATGAAGACAAGAGCTCTCCCCGCCCTGGCGCTGATATGCGCCATCGGCCTGGCCGCCACCGCGTGCAGCGATCCCACGGCCGGCGACTCGGGCACGGACGGGAAGCAGACGGCGGTGAACCCGACGGCCCGCCTGGACGGCGTGAAGCTGACCATGTGGACCGCGCAGAACACGGTCAACGCGCCCGAGCAGGTCGTCGAGGCCTTCGAGAAGGCCACCGGCGCCAAGGTGGAGACGCAGGCGATCCCGGACCTGTACGAGCAGAACGTGCCGACGAAGCTCGCCTCCGGCGACCGGCCGGACCTGATGTTCTGGCAGCCGTCGATCTCCACGCTGCCGTTCGTCCAGCCGCAGCAGAACCTCCTCCCCCTCGACTCGGAGCCCTGGGTCTCGAAGCTCGGCACCACCGAGAGGTCGCTCGGCGTCATCGACGGCAAGCGGTACGCGGCGATCGTCACCAGTCCGTCCATGCTCGGCGTCTACTACAACAAGGACGTCTTCAGGAAGGCCGGGCTGACCGAGAAGGACTTCCCGAAGTCGTACGACGAACTGCTGGCCCTCGGCGACACCGTCAAGGACAAGACCGACGCGGCCGCCTTCTACGAGGCCGGCGGCGACAAGTGGCCCCTGCAGTGGCAGATGCAGGTCCAGCTCACCGACCTCGACAAACAGTGGTGGGCCGGCCTGAACGAGAACAAGGAGAAGTGGACCGACCCGGTCGTCGTCGCCGCGATCAAGAAGTACAAGGAGAAGCTGCTCGACGCTGGACTCGCCCAGAAGAACTACCGCACCGGCACGTTCACCGGACAGGCCGACGCCCTGTGGAACGGCGAGGCGGGCATGGTCCTCAACGTCACCTCCTTCCAGACCCAGTTGCAGGCCAAGCACTCCACCGCCGAGATCGACCGGAAGATCGGCTGGTTCCCGATCGCCAACTCCTCGGCCACCGGCATGTACTCCCCCGACCAGACCAACGGCGTGGTCGCCTTCAAGACCGGCGACGAGAAGCGGCAGAACGCGGCCCGGCAGTTCCTCGCCTTCTGGCTCGGCCCCGACTACGCCGACTACATCAAGACGATGAAGATCCCGTCCGTCCAGCCGTCCGTACCGACGCCCGATGGGCTCCCGCAGACCTCGAAGGACCAGGTCGCCGCCCTGCCCAAGGCGATCGGGGTCTTCCAGGCCAAGGCGATCGTCGCCCCGGACACGCACCTCTACCTCGCCGACATGCTCTACGGCAAGAAGAGCCCGCAGCAGGTCGCCCAGGCGATCCAGGACCAGTTCGCGCAGGTGGCCAAGGCCCAGGGCGCGCCCGGTTTCCAGCCATGACGGACACGGTCGTATCCGCCGCGCGCAAGCGGCCATCCGCACCAGGGACGTCGAAGGGCGTGGGGCGACTCCCCCGCGCCGCCGTGCACCACCCGTGGTGGTTCGCGCTCCCCGCGATCGCCGTCTTCGCGGGCTTCTTCCTGGTGCCGAACCTGCTCAACTTCTACTACCCGTTCACCAACTGGTCCTCGTATCACGCGGACATCTCCTTCACCGGCCTCGACAACTTCACGACGATCGCCGACGACGGCTCCTTGCTGCGCGCGATCCGCACGACGCTGCTGTACGCGTTCCTGGCCGCGCTGTTCCAGAACGGTTTCGGGCTCGTGCTCGCGCTGCTGCTGGAGTCGGACACCCGCTTCAACCGGTTCTTCCGCGCGGTCTTCTTCCTCCCGGTGCTCATCTCGGCGCTCGCCACCGGCTACGTGTTCCAGGCCCTGCTCGACCAGGACGGCGCCGTCAACTCCGTGCTGGGCACGGACGTTCCGTGGCTGGGCTCGACGACGTGGACGCTGGTTGTGGTGACCCTCATCCACGGCTGGAAGTGGATGGGGCTGTCCATGCTGATCTATCTGGCCGGGCTCAAGGGCATCCCCGGCGACATGCTGGAGGCCGCGCGGATGGACGGCGCCGGGCCGTGGCGGACCTTCTGGTCGGTGCGCTGGCCGATGCTCGCACCGGCCGTCACCTTCAACGCCACCACCGCGCTGATCGGGTCGATGAACACCTTCGACATCGTGCAGGCCACGACGGGCGGCGGGCCCGCGGCCTCCACGGAGGTCTTCAACATCTACATGTTCCGCATCTTCGGACAGGGCCTGTACGCCCAGGCCTCCGCGATGAGCCTCGTCCTCTTCCTGGTCGTGGTCGCGGTCGCGATCCCGCTGGTCGTCGGCCTGCGGCGAAGGGAGCAGCTCCTGTGAACGCGGTGGTGTGGCGGTACGGCCGCCCGGCCCTCGTCCTGCTCCTCGCCGCCCTCGCCGTGGGCGTACCGCTGTGGCTGGTCCTCGTCACGTCCGCGAAGCCGCAGGCGGAGGCGATCACACCGAATCTGGACCTGCCGGTGCACTGGCAGCCAGGCGGCAACTACCAGGACGCCGTCGGCCAGGGCGAGATGCTGCGCGGCTTCGTCAACTCGCTGCTCGTGGTGGTGCCTTCGGTCGTCCTCGTGCTGCTCCTCGGGGCCGGCGCCGCCTGGGTCTTCGCCCGGCGCAAGTCGAAGCTGGTCTCGGCGGCGTACGCGCTGTGCATCAGCGGACTGCTGCTGCCGCCCGCCGTCATCACCATCGTCATGGAGCTGCGGCAGCTCGGGCTCGCGAACACCCGGCCCGGGATGATCGCCGTGTACACCGGGATGTACCTCTCCACGTCGATCTTCTTCATGACGGGCTTCATCCGCGCCATCCCCATGGAGTTGGAGGAGGCGGCCCGGATGGACGGGGCGGGGCCGGCGCGGATCTTCGCCCGGATCATCCTGCCGCTGCTCAGGCCGGTGATCGCCACCGCGACGATCATGGTGATGCTCTACGCCTGGAGTGACGTCTTCTACGCCTTCTTCGTCCTCGGCGGCGGCGAGCGGGCCACCCTCCCGCTCAACCTCTACAAGGTCGCCAGCGCCCAGCTCTACCTCAACAACTGGCATCTCGTCTTCGCGTACGTCGTGGTGATGAGCCTGCCGATGGTCGCCGTGTTCCTCGTCGGCCAGCGAAAGATCGTGTCCGGAATCACCAGTGGAGCCGTCAAATGACCGGAGGTCCAACAGCGTGATCACCCCCACCCGCACGAGATCCCGCATCAGAACCGCATTTGTCACCACCGCACTTGGAGTCGCCGCCATGGCAGGCACCCTCCCCACCTCAGCGCCGGCGGCAGCAGCCGACCCACAGCGCCTCTCCGTCGATCTCGCCGCCTCCGAGGGCCCGGTGATGCTCGGCGCCAACGGCGCGCTGTACGGGCTCGGCGACGACGGAGTCCCCAGCGACGCCGTGTTGGAGCCCCTGAAGATCACCAGCATCTCGCAGAAGCCGGAGGGCGGCGCCCAGCACCCCAACGGCGACGCGCTCACCGTCTCCAAGTCGTTCTTCCGCAACGGCGGCGGCGAGATCAACGTGATGATGCAGGACATCTACGCCAAGTGGCCGTACGAGAATCTCGGCATCGACGACTACCTCCCCAAGGTCGACAAGATCGCCAAGGAGGTGTCGGCGGACCCGAACAGTGACCGCTTCGTCTACATCCCGTTCAACGAACCGGACTTCATCTGGTACAGCCTCAACGGCTCCGACCAGGCCCAGTACGAGGTCGAGCGGGACCGGTTCTTCGAGCACTGGAAGACGGTGTACCACCGGATCCGCGCCATCGACCCGGACGCGACGATCGCCGGTCCCAACGAAACCGGCTTCTACCCTCGCTTCGTGAAGGACTTCCTCGCCTTCGCCAAGCGGGAGAACGTCCTGCCCCAGGTGTTCACCTGGCACGAACTGAGCTCCGGCTCGCTGCGCGACTTCCAGGGACACTACGACCAGTACCGTGCGCTGGAGCGCGAGGCGGGCATCGCCCCGCTGAAGATCAACATCGATGAGTACGCCAACCGCCGCGACCTGTCCGTGCCCGGGCAGCTCGTGCAGTGGGTCTCGATGTTCGAGCGGAACAAGGTGTACGCCAACCAGGCCTACTGGGACGCCGCCGGCAACATGGACGGCAATGTGGTGCGGTCGAACATCCCCAACGGCGGCTGGTGGTTCTTCCGTTGGTATGCGGGCCTGACCGGCGACACCGTCAAGGTGACCCCGCCGCAGCCCAACAGCATCGACACCCTCCAGGGTCTCGCCTCCCTCGACACCTCGCGCCGCCAGGCCCAGGTCCTGCTCGGCGGCTCGGCCGGCGACGCGGACGTCGTGGTGGAGAACGTCTCCCGCTCCGTCTTCGGCCGCACGGTCACCGCGACCGTCGCCGAGGCCGCCTGGTCCGGCTACGAAGGGCAGCACGCGACGCCCCGTGTCCTGGCCCGTACGAAGCTGAAGATCGCCGACGACGGCACTGTGAAGGTCCCGCTGCGCGGCCTGCACAAGATGTCCGCGTACCGGATCGTCCTCACCCCCGGCGGCTCCGGCAGCCCGTCCGCCGCGTCCGTCCCCTGGTCGGCGTCGTACGAGGCCGAGGACGCGGCCATCACCGACGGCAAGGTCTACACCCAGGGCACGGTGAACAACGCCAACGGCTACGCCGCCTCCGGCACGAAGGACGTCGGCTCCCTCAACACCGCCACCAGCAAGGTCGACTTCTCGGTGACGGTCCCGAGGGACGGGACGTACGACCTGGCGATCCTCTACGGCAACCAGTCGGGAGGACCGGCCACGCAGAGGCTGTCCGTCGACGGCAAGGACCCGGTCACGGTCAGCTACCCCTCCACCGAGAACTGGACCTACCGCGCCAAGAAGGACGTCACGGTCCGGCTGTCGGCGGGCACCCACGTGCTGACGCTGGCCAAGGGCGACAACGAGGTAACCCTCGACCGCGTCGACCTGACCACGCGCACCTCCCCGCCCTCCGCGTCGTACGAGGCCACACTGGCGGACGTCAGCGGCAAGCCGTCGTACGACTACTCCTCGTCGGCCGGTGTGGGCACGGGGGCCCTCGTCCTGCGCTCGGGTGACCAGGCGGTCTTCGACGTCTACGCCCCGCGCGACGGCTACTACACAGTGGTGCCGCGGGCCTCGGCGCCGGTGCGGCTCGCCCTGCACGGAGAGGCGGTACCGGCGGTGCCGGGCCGGCCGCTGCGGCTGTACCTGGTGGCGGGCAACAACCGCGTCGCGGTGACGGCCAAGCACGCCGCCGTACGCTCCCTCGACGTCACGGGCGACGGCTCCACCACCGGCACGCTCGCCTACGAGGGCGCCTCCGCCACCCTCCGGGGCGGCGCCCAGCTCGTCGACTCGGTCCACGCCTCCGCCGGGTCGTACATCGGAGAGCTCGGCAACAGTGCCGCCAGCACCGCCGAGTTCACGGTCGACGCGCCCAAGTCCGGCCGCTACGTGCTGGTCGTCCGCTACGCCCACAACGACCGCCGTGACAACGGCCACGCCTACAACACCGACATCATGTCCCGCACGGCGGACATCACGGTCGGGTCCGCCGCCCCGCGCAGAGTCACCTTCAAGAACACCTGGAGCTTGGACGACTACTGGACCGTCGGCGTCCCAGTCGACCTGAGGAAGGGCTCCAACAAGGTGACGTTCGGCAACGCGACCGCGTGGGCCCCCAACATCGACCGCATCGAACTGGGCCGCGTCGTCGGCTAGTCTCCCGATCCGACAACCGCCCGGACCGACCGGACATGCCGAGGCCTCGGTGCCCGTCCAGGGCCTGAGGCCTCCCGCAGAGGGTCAGCGGAGCCGCGGGGGTCCCGTGTCGACGCCGGTGTTCCCACGGCTGACCGTCCCGGCCGACGGCCGGGCCCCGTCGGGCCGCGGGGACGCGACGTGGCCGGGCGTGCGTCCGGCGGCGGCCTGCTGCAGGAGCTGGGCCGGAGCCGGGCCGCCGTCGGCGGTGACGGGGCGGAGCCCGGAGGCGGACATCCTGCGGCCCTGTCCGTGTGCCGCTCCGACGTCCTGCCCGGCGACTTCGTAGGTGGCCGGGGCTGGTTCGTTCCCGTCGTCGATCGTGATCTGCACCTTCACTGCCGTCTCCCTGGTTCAGCACCGCGTAGCGGCCCTCGAAGGTCATTGGAGCGTTGCCGATGTTGGTGAGGGTCAGCCAGTACGTGCCCAAGGACGCGGAACCACGTTCCACGCGCACGTCCCACTCGATCTGTGGCGCTCCCCGAACCGAACTTTTCTTCGACGCGATCCGGGCGAGGCCGTCCGGGTGACGTACGGCCCGGCTGGACTGCCCACGCCCGGAGGCTCCGGTCTCCAGGTCAGCCGTTCGCAGCCGGGCTCGGACGCCTGACCTGGCTGCCGGGGAACGCTGAGCGGGGCGGAGGCGTTTACGTCTGGGAGCGAGGTGGGCGGACCCGCCCCGCCGGGGACAGGAACGAGGACGAGAGATGAGCGACAAGGCCCGGAAGCTGTTCGAGGCGCTCGACCTCGACCAGAACGGGTTCCTGACCCGCGACGAGGTGATCATCGCCTTGCGCTCGAAGGGACCGTCTCTGGCCGCGTCGGGAGTTCTGCCGATCTGGGGTCTCGGGGACGTCGACGACTCCTCCGCGCTGTTCGACGCCGCCGACCAGAACGGGGACGCCGTACTGACCCTGGAGGAGTTCGCGGCGGTGGTGGACCGCCGCTTCGGCTGGCACTGACCGGATCGCCCGCCCGGGCGGGCGATCACCGTCCCGCCTGGTGGGGGTGGCCCGGCGGTGCGACGCTGGAGGAGAAGAGGTGTCGTCCGAGGAGGCCCCCCGGGAGGACCGATGGGACGGGACGTCCCGGCGCTGGTCTTCACCCGCGAGGACCGCCGCCGGTACCGGATCAAGATGCAGGAGTGCCTCGACGCCTTCGCACAGATGCTGCGCGAGGCACGGTTCGAGTCGGAGCGGCCTCAGGTCGGCCTGGAGATCGAACTGAACCTGGTCGACGACGCGGCCGAGCCGACGATGCGCAACATCGACGTGCTCGAGGCGATCGCCGACCCCGCCTGGTCCACCGAGCTGGGCCGGTTCAACCTCGAGATCAACGTTCCGCCCCGTCGGCTCACGGAGGGCGGCCCCGACGCGTGGGAGTCCGAGATCCGCGCCGCCCTGAACCACGCCGACCAACGCGCCAGGTCGGTCGGCGCGCGTCTGCTCATGATCGGCATCCTCCCCACCCTGCGGCAGGAGGACATCGGCGAGGCGGCACTGTCGGAGAATCCGCGCTACCGCCTGCTCAACGACCAGGTCTTCGCCGCGCGCGGCGAGGACCTGCGCATCGAGGTGGACGGCGTGGACCGGCTGCGGACCTACGCGGACACGATCACCCCGGAAGCCGCCTGCACCAGCACCCAGTTCCACCTCCAGGTCTCCCCCGAGGAGTTCCCCGCCTACTGGAACGCGGCGCAGGCCATCGCCGGTGTCCAGGTCGCGCTGGCGGCCAACGCGCCCTTCCTCTTCGGCAAGGAACTGTGGCACGAGACCCGTATCCCGCTCTTCGAGCAGGCGACCGACACCCGCCCGCAGGAGATCAAGGTGCAGGGTGTACGGCCCCGGGTGTGGTTCGGCGAGCGGTGGATCAACAGCGTCTTCGACCTCTTCGAGGAGAATCTGCGCTACTTCCCGGCGCTCCTGCCCCTCTGCGACGAGCAGGACCCCGTGGAGACGCTGGACCAGGGCGACATCCCCGAACTTGCCGAGCTCACCCTGCACAACGGCACCATCTACCGCTGGAACCGCCCGGTCTACGCCATCGCGCACGACAAACCGCACGTGAGAGTGGAGAACCGGGTACTGCCCGCCGGCCCGACCGTCGCCGACACCCTCGCCAACGGCGCCTTCTACTACGGCCTCACCCGAGCACTGGTCGAGGAGGACCGACCGGTGTGGTCCCGGATGTCCTTCTCCGCAGCCGAGGAGAACCTGCACACGGCGGCACGGCACGGCATCGAGGCACCGCTGTACTGGCCCGGGATGGGCGAGGTGCCGGTACCCGAACTCGTCCTACGCCGTCTGCTGCCGCTGGCGCACCGGGGGCTGGAGCTCTCCGGCATGGACGCGGCCTGGCGGGAGCCACTGCTCGGCATCATCGAGCAGCGGTGCGTCACCGGCCGCAACGGAGCGGTCTGGCAGAAGGAGATGTTCCACCACCTGGCGGCCTCCACCGGCGCCGGCCGCCATGAGGCCCTGCGGCGCACCACGCAGCTCTACATCGACTACATGCACCTCAACGCCCCCGTCCATACCTGGCCCGTCGACTGACAAGGCCACCCGGGGGTGTTCCGCGCGCCGTCGGGGGCATCCGCATGCCACGGCGTCGTATGCCACGGCGTCAAAAATCGATCCAGTCCAACCCAGGCCAATCAGTCCAACCAATCCAGTACAACCAATCCAGTCGGACCAATTCAGTCGAAGGGGCGGGCACCGTGCTGGCCATCGTTTCGGCAGTCCTGTTCTTCATCGCCTTCCTGATCAACGCGGCCGAGATCTCGACCAACGACACCTTCACCTCGACCAACATCATGCTGCTGGGCCTGCTGGTGCTGGCCCTCCACTTCGCGGGCGTCGGCAGCGGCTGGTCGGCCCGCGGCCGCAGGCGCTGACGCCTTCGTCCCCCGGCGTCACTGGCGCGCGGTCTCGCCGGGGGCAGAGGTCGGCGTGCCGAGGCGACGTGCCAGGAAGGGCTCCTGCGAGATGACGGCGCCGACGCTGATGCTGATGGCGACAGCCACACACACCACGATCAGCCAGGAGAGCAGCACGAAGATCGAACCCGCGGAGCCGTACTCGGACAGGGCCCGCTCGATGGCCCGTGGCATGTAGAAGTGCGCGGTCACCGACAGGACGGTGGCCGCGATCGCCGTGATGACAGCTCCTGGCAGCAGGGGGCCCCAGCGGACGATCCCGTTCAGCAGGAGGTGCTGCGTCCACCACCACACGGCCGTCTGCGTCACCAAGGTGACCGGCACACCCAGCCAGACACCCACACCGAACCCGTCGCGCAGTGGCTCCTGCATGACGAGCACCACCAGCCAGACGACGATCCACACCAGCCACCGCCAGGGAGCGAGGCTCGTCCCGGCCCGGGGTGTCTTCCACGCCCGTCTGCACAGCCGCTGCATCGCCCGGCTCACGGTGGTGGCCGACAGCAGCACCATCAGTCCGCCGACCAGCCCGGTGGCCTGTCGCAGATCGTCGGTCGGCGGCTGGAACGCCTGCTCCAACTGGTCTTTCGCTTTCCCGCTCAGGCCGAAGACGGCGCTCACCGACGCGAGGAGCTGCTCTTGCACGCCCGTCGGGGCGTAAGCGCCGATCACGAAGATCAACGGCACCGCTGTCAGGAAGCACTGGGCCGCGAGGCGGGTGGCGGAGTCGAAGATGTTCACCGACGCCATGCGGTCGACGAGTCGTGTGATCACTGGCAACCGGTGCTCCAGGCGGGCGTGGTACGCCTTCGCCGAGGCGGTCAGCCCACGAGCCCGGTCACGCCACCAGGACGCGCGCAGCACGGCGGGGCCCCGGCGACGCAAGCCGCCTTCGTGCCTCGCCTCGTCGGGCTCCATCGAGCTGCTCCTTCCCACGTCCAGGGTGCGCGAAGGCGCACGCCGGGGCATTTCGTGGTTCCGCCCGCCTTCACGGACGCCTGCCCTCGGGGGTCGGCCCCCGGTCAGGGGCAGGGTCAGGAGCAGGGCGATCACCGCGACGAAGCACACCAGCCGGCCCAGACGAAGCCGAGCCCCTCTGGTCTGTCTCGTGATCGGCCTGTGGCTGATTGGCAGAGCATCTACCAACTGGCCGGTCGATTGCCGCAGTTGGCTCACTTGGCCCCAGCTGGTTCAGCCGCCTCAGTGCACGATGGTGAAACTGCGCCACAGCCCCTCGGAGCGGACCACGCCGTCCGACGTCTGGGTGCTCAGATAGATGCTCTCCCCGCCCGGCGGCTCGGTGCAGTCGGCCGACTGGTAGAGGACGATGTCGTTCTGCGTGTGGTTGTCGACATGGGTCACCCCTTCGAGGAAGCGGTGGCACCCGTCGACGCCCGGGTTCGAGATCTTCTCGACGCGCTCGCTCACATGGCGCGCCTCGATAGTGCCCAGGGCCTGCTTCTCCGCGCAGCCCGTCAGTGCGGCACCGAGCAGGAGGATGCCGCTGAGGGCCATCGTCGACCGTGAAACGGACATCGGGCGGCCTCCTGTGCCACAGCCGGGCGCCGGTCGGTACGTCGTCCGAGCACCAATATCCGTCAGAATCGGCCGGCTCGCCCGGTGGGCGTCCATCGCGCCGACCGCGGAACCGCGACTTAGGATGACGGGTGTGTTCAGGTGAACAGCCGTTGAAAACGGGAGCATCCATGGATGACTCCCCACTCATCGAGAACCACGGCCCTCCTCGGTGATCTGCAGACCGCGGCACTGGTGACCACCGACGGAACCGTCGACTGGCTCGGCTTCCCGCGCTTCGACTCACCCAGCGTGTTCGGCGGACCAGGCGGGAGAGGGCCTGTGGGAGACCCGCGGCGGGCGTAAGCACTTCACCTACGGCCGTGTGATGTCCTGGGTGGCGTTCGACCGTGCCCTGCGACTCTCCGAGGCGAACGGGCGCCCGGCCGCGACCGCAAGCTGGCATGCCGCGCGGGACGACATCTACGACCAGGTCATGGCCAAGGGCTGGAGCGAGGGACGTCAGGCCTTCGTCCAGCACTACGGCAGTGACGTACTCGACTCGTCGCTGCTGCGCGTGGCGACGGTCGGGTTCGTCACCCCCAGGACCCGATGTGGTCGTCGACACTCGGCGCCATGGACCAGGAACTGGTCAGTGACAGCCTGGTCTACCGGTACAACCCCGAGGCCTCGCGGAACGTTCTCGCTGTGCACGTTCATGTACGTCGACGCCCTGGCACGCGCGGGTCGCCCCGACCGGGCCAGGCTGCTGTTCGAGAAGATGATGGGGGACGCCAACCATCTGGGCCTGTACTCGGAGGAGATCGACCCCACGGGCCGTCAACTGGGCAACTTCCCCCAGGCGTTCACCCATCTCGCCCTGATCGACGCGGCCATCACCCTGAACGCGGCGCTCGACCGGGATTGAGCCGGTATCAGGCTCAGCCGCTCGACCGCGCTTTCCCGTATCCGGCACGGGCCCCAGAAGCACATAAACGCTCGGGGACCGGGCGGCAGCTGGAGCGGCCCGCGGTCGGGTGGTGACCTGACATGCCTGCCGGGGTCACAGAACGGCTATGGGGTTCACCGGGGAGCCGGTCGCCGCGGGCAGCCGCAGGGGCGCGACCACGCAGAGGAAGTGCCAGCGGGCCCGACGTTCGCACTCCGGCACCAGGTCCTCGAAGTCCAGGTAGTCCATGAGGTGCAATCCCAGGGCGTTCACGGCCAGGACGTGCACGGGGAACGGGACCTCCGTCACCGCGCTGGGTGCCGTGTCGTTGTTGCCGTCCGACCCGAGGACGGCCACACCGCGCTCGGCCACGAAGCGCATCGCGGCCGGGT
Source organism: Streptomyces sp. NPDC043427 (assembly GCF_056436655.1). Lineage (NCBI taxonomy): Bacteria > Bacillati > Actinomycetota > Actinomycetes > Kitasatosporales > Streptomycetaceae > Streptomyces > Streptomyces sp. NPDC043427. The sequence goes on from NZ_JBWKCC010000026.1 coordinate 74,720, forward strand.
GCAGGCCCGCGCGGGCCCGTGCCGCGTCCCAGGCGCCGAGGCGCTGCCGCCGTCGACGGTGCCCGACGCGTACGAACAGCAGGTCGCCCGGTCCGACGGTGACGTCCTGCGCGGCCTCCGCGGCCTTCAGGTCGTCGACGGTCACGTGGTCGCCGGGTTCGAGCCAGGGCACGCCCCGCAGGCGGGGGATGTCGAGGAGGACGCCTCGACCGACGATGCCGTTGCGTACCAGGTCCAGGGTGAGCGTGCCGGCACCGCGCGGGGTCACCGTGCTCGCCGGTGCGCCGCCGTACAGTTCCCCGTCGAACACCACGTGGCACAGGGCGTCGAGATGACTGTCGGCGTCCCCGTGCACGTACATGGCGAACCGGTCGCGGGCGAACTGCTCTCCGTGGACGTCGAGTTGCCCGTGCTCCGGTGCGATCATCCGATGGGACGCGGGCTGTGGGTCGTCGGGGCCGGGGCGGGTCTCGATCGGGGCGGCCAACGACACGGTGCGTCCGTGTCGCACCTTGGCGGTGGCGGCCACGACACGCTCGGGCGTGATCAGGCTCAGCGTTCCGCGCTCGGGATGTCCGCCGTCCGCAGCCTGGTTGCGGAGGCGGCGGTACAGGGACCGGAAGTCCGCCTCGGACATGGGCGCCTGTGCTGTAGGGGACCGCTTGGCATCATTCGTCACGTGGGCTCCTCGGCCGAGGCCGGGCTCTCGTACCAGTGTCGTTCTCGCCCCGCCTCCGCGCATCGCGGGCCTCCCTCACCACGGTGCGGGCGGTCGGCTCTCCGGCGGCGCCGGATGGCCGGACGGCGGCAGCTGGACCGTCACCAAGGCCGTCACGGCCGCCAGGATCACCACGGGGATCATCGCTGCGCTGCCCAGCACCAGGACGATCAGCACCACGCTGCTGACCGGCAGCCGTAGCGCGACCGTCGACGCAGCGCCCAGTAACAGCGCGAGAAAAGTGGGACCACCTCGTAGGGAGCCAAGACACAGCGCGTACGCGGCTCTCTTCCGTCCCGGCCCGGTCTTCCCGCCTCGGCCTTCCCACCTCAGCCGAGCACGCGACGCTTCTGGGCCTCGAACTCCTCGTCGGTGAGTACGTGCTGCGCCTTGAGGTCGGCCAGCTGCTTCAACTGATCGATCTTGTCTGTCATGTCGTCGGCGACCGGCTGATCTGCGGCCGGAGCGGCGGCGACGACGTCCTGTTGCTGCACCGCCTGCCGTTCGTAGTCCTGCTGGGCCCATCGGCCCGCCTGCCGTCGCGACACCCGGTTCGACACCGAGGTGGCCGTGCCCGCGATCACTGCGGTGCGGGCTACACCGCGAAGGAGTCCTGGCATGTTCGCTCATCTCCCCATCAGGCGCCGTGGGCGCAGCGAAGGACGAGACGGGACGGGCAGTCCCTCCCGCCATTGCACCACCCGACCGAATGCTCCGCACGTCCGGCAGTCGGAGCAGCAGAGGCACCGGGCTCATCAGCGGCGTGTCGGCCACCGGCAGCCGGTGGACGTCCGAGGCGGGACAAGGGTCCATGGCCTCTACACGTCGCGCCGAGCGCTCAACCTCGGGGCCCGGGCTTCGTCCGAAACACGTGTGTTCGATATCGGGAGTCGCTTCGTTGACCCCGTCGTCGCCACGACAGGAACCCAAGTCCACGACGGAGGTCCGCAGTGACCGCAGCAGATGCCCACGACGAACAGGTGGAATCAGCCCCAGCCCCAGCCCCGGTCCCTCCCCCACCACCCGCCGAGATCACGTACAGGGGGGAATACTCCGTCAACCCGCTCGGCGCAGCTTCCTTCCGTAAACTCTGTGCCCAGGTACCGAGGGTGCTGCGGCGCATCATCGGCATGTCCTGGCGGATCGACCGCCGAGCGGTCGTCCTCCTCCTGGCCTGCCCGGTAATCACCGGCGTCGCGGCAGCGGTGCTGCTGGCTGCGACCGCCCGCGCGATGCGCCCGATCCTCGGCGACGGCACCCCCACCGAGCGACTGCACGAGGCCCTGCCGGCCCTTCTGGTGGTCGGTGTCGCCGCCGGGCTGAGCCGCGTCGCCACCACCGTGGCCGGCTACGCCGAGCGGCGCATCACCCCGCGCCTCACCACCGAGACCGACACCGCGCTCGTGGCGGCGGTGTGCCGGGTCGAGGCGTCGGCGTACGCCGTCGACGGGTTCTCCGACCGGCAGGAAGCCGCGGAGATGGGGGTGGTCCGTACGCATGTGATGGTCACCGACGCCCACCGGTTCCTGTCGGCTCTGGTCAGGATGGTCACGGCGGCCGGAGCGCTGTCCGTGCTCAACCCGCTGATGCTGCCCCTGCTCCTGCTCGCCGTGCTCCCGGCCGGCGCGGGCGCCGTCCTCACCGCGCGGGTGGACTACGAGATCCACTACGCGAACATCGCCGACCGCAACGTCCGCGGCATGATGCGCTGGTGGTCCACCACGCCCAAGTACGGCGACGAGGTCCGCGCCAACTCGATGACCGACTACCTGCTGTTCTGGTACCGGTCGCTGTCCGACCGCTGCGACCGGCGCACCCTGGCCGCGGCACCGCGGACCCTGCGGATCGGTCTGGTCTCCTCGCTGGCCGCCGGGGTGTTCCTCATGGCGACCTGGAGCGCGCTGGCCTGGCTGGCGGCGACCGGCCGGATCGCGCTCGCCCTCGCCGCGACCGCGGTCGTCGCCGTGCAGACCACCCTGGCCGCGCTCTCCCAGGTCATCATCAACGGCGCCGCCCTCTTCCACACCAGCCTCTACCTCACCGACATGCAGGCGTTCCTCGACGACGCCGAGGCACGGGCGCCACGGCGCGGCCCGCTCGCGGTGAGCGCGCCGGTGGCCGACATCCGCCTGGAGGAGGTGGTCTACCAGTACCCGGGCAAGGACACGCCCGCCGTCGACGGTGTCTCCCTCACCCTGCGCCGCGGGGAGATCCTCGCCATCGTCGGCGTCAACGGATCGGGCAAGTCGACGCTGACCCGTCTGATCACCGGGGTCTACCTCGCCGACAAGGGCCGGGTCAGCTGGAACGGCGTGAATCTCGCCGAGGCCGACCCGGCCACGGTCTGGGGGCAGACCGGGCTGGTCCCGCAGATCTTCGCCCAGTGGCCGTTGCGGGTACGGGAGAACGTCACGCTGGGGCAGCCCCGCACCCGGGACGACCGGCCCGTGTGGGAGGCGGTCGACGCCGTCGGCATGCGCGAGGCCGTCGAGGGCCTGTCCGCCGGCCTCGACACCCTCCTCGCCCGAGAGGTGTTCGGCGGTGCGGAACTGTCGGGCGGGCAGTGGCAGCGTCTGGCCTGCTCCCGGGCCCTCTACCGCCGGCCGTCCCTGCTGATCCTCGACGAGCCCACCTCCCAGATGGACCCCCGCGGCGAGCACCAGATCTTCGAGCGGATCAAGGCCATCGCCGCCGACCGCATCACGATCGTCGTCACCCACCGCCTGGAGAACACGAAGGTCGCCGACCACATCGTGGTCCTGGAGCAGGGCCGCATCACCGAACAGGGCCGATACGACGACCTGGTCCACGCGGGAGGCACGTTCGCCGAGCTCCTGGAACTCTCGCAGGATCGCTAGGGCAGGCCCCCAGGGACTCCAGGATCCGCGAGTCGATGCGCAATGCCGGCTGAGGACCGGGCCGACTCCCGTTGGCTGGAGATGGCCCGCACGGTGTTGAAGGGACACGAGAAGTCCTCCCGACCGGTGCGGAATCTGGTCCTGGCCGAGATTGAGGCTCACTCTCGGGTGGATCGGGCGCAACATTTCGGCCCAGGGCGCGGCTCGGTCGCCAGGCGTGTCCTGGGCGCGCCCGGTGCGAGGTGGCACAGCGTGGAGCGTGATCGGCGCGCCGGACGTTCAGAAGGAGCGGGCCAAGACAGTTCGGCAGCAGTGATTAGCAAATCCGCAGCTTCCTCACCAATGACTACGAGCAGTAGCGGTCAGTTGGACGGCACTTCTGTCGGTCTGCGGGTCGCCGGTTCGACGCGATGGTTCGGCGGTGGCTACGAGCAGGGCGGCGTCGTCGTCGACCCGGTCGGGGGTGTTCAGCAGTTCCAGGGCCCGTTCGGTGATCTGCTGGGGGTCGGGGCGGGCGGCGGCGGGCAGCGCGTCGCAGGTCTGGCGCAGGGCCGCCAGGCCGTCGTCCAGGGACAGCGCCCGGTTCTCCACCAGGCCGTCGGTGTACAGCAGCAGGCTGCTGCCGGGCGGGAACGCCACCTCACGGTCGACCGGGGTGCTGCCGAGTCCCAGCGGCAGCGCCGGGGGCAGTTCCAGGTAGGCGGTGTCGGCGGCTACCAGCAGGGGCGGCAGGTGCCCGCTGGCGGCGTAGCGCAGGCGGTGGCGGTGGGGGTCGTACACCGCGTACAGGCAGGTGGCGAAGCGATCGGTGGCGAGCGAGTGCAGGTAGACGTCCAGCCTGGCCAGCACCTGGGCCGGGCCGGCGCCCTCCAGGGCGAGGCTGTGCAGGGCGGAGCGGAGTTGGCCCATCAGAATGGCGGCTTCCACGTCGTGGCCCATGACGTCGCCGATGGCCAGCCCCACGGCGCCGTCGGGCAGGGCGAGAACGTCGTACCAGTCGCCGCCGACCTCAGCGCCGCGGTTGCTGGCCCGGTAGTGGGTGGCCAGGCGCACTCCGGGCACCTGGGGCAGGCGGTGGGGCAGCAGGGCGCGCTGCAGGGTCAGGGCGAGGCGGCGCTCGTTGTGGTACCGGGTGGCGTTGTCGTAGGCCAGGGCCAGGCGGTGGGCGAGGTTCTCCAGATACTTGTGTTCGACCGCGGAATAGCCGCCCGTGTGCCGGACCAGTACCAGGGCCCCCAGCGTCTGGTCGTGGGCGTGCAGCGGCAGGGCCAGCACGGCGGCGGGCGCCGGGTGCGGGCCGACTGGGGCTGGGGCGGTGCCGTTGATCGCGTGGGTGGCGGCGGAGGCCAGGGCCTCGCGGGCAAGAAGGGGGGCGCCTGCGATGTATGGCGGGGGCGACTGCGCCGGGGCGGGTGTCGCAGGGATGAGGTGGATGCTGATCTGGTCGGCGAAGTCGGGCAGCAGGATCTGACCGGCAGTCTGCAGTATCTGGTCCGGGTCGAGGGTGGCGGACAGCCGCAGGCCCGCGTCGGCCAGGGAGGCCAGCACGGCCAGCTGGTTGCGGGTCTCGGTCAGGACCTGTTCGCGCAGCCGGGACAGTTCCAACCCGGTGCGGACACGCGCCAGCAGCTGGCGCGCGGAGAAGGGTTTGGCCAGGTAGTCGTCGGCGCCGGCGTGCCGGCCCTGCACGGATTCCTCCTCGCCGGCGCGGGCGGTGAGCAAGACGATGGGCAGGCGGGCGGTGCGCGGGTCGGCGCGCAGCGCCCGGACCAGCTCGAAGCCGTCCATGCGGGGCATCATCACGTCGCTGAGCACCAGCTCCACCGGCTGCGCCAGGGCCATCTCCAGGGCGGCCCGGCCGTCGGCGGCGAGCAGCACGTCGTAGTCGGGCTGCAGGAGCTGGGTGAGGTAGGCGCGCATGTCGGCGTTGTCGTCGACGACCAGCAGGCGGGCCCGGTGGGGGCGGTCGGTTTCGTGGGGGCCGGGGCCGTGGGGGGCATCGTGCGTCGCGGGGGCGTACGGGGCGCGTGCCGCGGAGGTGGCCGCGGCGGGGACGGGGTCGGCCGCCAGCCAGCCCAGCGCCTCGTCCACATAGGCCGCGGCGCGGCCGGGCCGGCCGCCTCCGCCTTCCTTGGGCGTTTCCCCGGGGGATCCGGCGCCGGCCGCGGGCGGGGCCGGGCGGGGCTGCTGGGCGGTGGCGAAGGGGAGGTCCACGGTGACGGTGGTGCCCTGGCCGAGGCGGCTGTCCACGCCGACGGTGCCGCCGTGCGCTTCCACCAGGTCCTTGACCAGTACCAGGCCGAGGCCGCTGCCCTCGTGGGAGCGGGAGCGGGCGCCGCGGACCCTGTGGAAGCGCTCGAACAGTCGCGGCAGCTCGTCCGCGGGGATGCCGGTGCCGGTGTCGGTCACGGTCAGCCTGGCCCGGTCGCCGGCCGCGGCCACCTGCACCTGGGCGCCGCCGGTGAAGGTGAACTTCAGGGCGTTGCTGAGCAGGTTGAGGATGATCTTCTCCCACATCTCCCGGTCCAGGGGCACCGGCTTGGGCAGCGGCGGGCAGTCCACCTCCAGCGTCAGCCCGGCCGCCTCGAACGCGGACCGGAACACCCCGGCCAGCTCGGCCGTGGCACCGGCGAGGTCGACCGGCTCGAGGGCCGGGCGCGTCTGCCCGGCCTCGGCCCGGGCGACGTCCAGGAGGGTGTTGACCTGCTTCAGCAGGCGCAGGGCGCCGCGCTCGGCCAGCTCCAGCTGCTCGCGCCGCTCGGGCCGGTCCTCGTCGGCCAGGGCCTGCTGGAGCGGGCCCAGGAGCAGGGTGAGCGGGGTGCGGAACTCGTGGCTGACGTTGGCGAAGAAGGTGGTCTTGGCTCGGTCGAGCTCGGCCAGCGCCTCCGCCCGCCTGCGCTGCTCTTCGTGCGCGAGCGCGGCCGACAGCGCCCCGGCCACAGCTGAGGCGAGCACCTCCAGGAAGTCGTGGTAGGCCCCGGCCGGGGGGAAGCAGGGGTTGACGCCTACCACCAGCACGCCCTCCACCTGGCCCGCGCAGTGCAGCGGAAGGGCCAGCGCCTGCTCGACCGGGAGCCGGGAGGCCGCGGCGTGCTGCCCGGCCAAGCTGCCGCCGGTGAACGCGGCGGCCGGCAGCGTGGCCGGGGCACCGTCGGCGACCACCTGAGCCAGCCGGGCCGCCGTCTCCGACCCGTCGGCCGCACTCAGCGAGACGGTCTCGGGCGCCGACCGGAGCCCGGTGGAGGCCGCCGGCCGCTGCATCCCTGGCCCGGAGGCCAGGTACAGGCCCAGAAACGGGATCTCGTCGGGGTAGGAGCCCGCCACCTCGGCGACCACGCGGGCGACCTCGCCCGGAGTGGGCAGCCCGGCCGTGCGCGTGCCGGTCTCGCTCAGCAGGCGCAGCCGGCGCTCGCCCAGTACCCGGCCGGTGGTCTCGGTGAGGATCTGCAGCACGCCGCCGGCGGTGCCGTCATCCAGCAGCACGGGCTGGAAGGCGGAGTCGAAGTAGCACTGCTCCAAAAAGCCGTGGCGCTCCATGATGAGCAGCTCATCCGGGACCAGCAGGGGCTTGCGGGTGTCGGTCACATAGTGGAAGTGGGAGCTCACGGGGTGGGCCCAGACCTCGGGGAACACTTCCTTGTAGGGCCTGCCGAGCGCCCAGGGGTGTTTGGCGCCGACAATGGGTGTGGAGCCCAGGTTGTACAGCGTGGCGAATTCAGCCCCCCAGTACAGAGCCATCTGATGCTCAGAGGTGAGCATCAGGCGCAGGGTGTCCACCAGGGGCCCCGGCCAGGAGACGGGGGGCCCGAGCGGCGTCGCCGCCCAGTCGATCCCTGCCAGAAGCTCGCCGAACGCGCCGCCCTCGGCGAACACCCGGGCCGCCGCGGTGCGCGGGTCATCGGGCCGGGTCATCGAGAAATCTTCCTCCTGGCGCCTGTGTGATCCGCCCGCGCCTCCCGAGGCTGCCGACGGCCACTCGCTGCGGACCTCCCGGGCAGATCGGATGCCGGATCCGACAGCCTTGACGGCACTTCTGCCCGAATTGCCCATTTAAAACAACTAAAAGGCTGTTTGCCCAGCAGTGTACGCCTGCAACCGCACGCCGACGGCGATGATCGTCGACTCGCAGTCCCTGCGGGCGGCCGACGCGGTCGGCGCCGACGGACAAGGCCGTGACCGCGCGAAGAAGGCGGCGGGCCGCAAAGGGCACGTGGCCGTGGACTGCCTGGGCTTACGCCACGGGCTTCGTCGTCCAGCCCAACGCTCACCGGCGAAGCCACCCCGACCTGGCGTGACCCGACCCCGTGGGACCAGAGATCTCTGACCACGGCGCGGTCTTCGGCCACGCCGATCCAGACGCACTCAACTCGCCGGTGGGCCGGGCCACTGCATCCGCACCACCCTGGCGACAACGCACCGTGACCACAGCACACACCACTGAATGCGCACGGCCAAGCGGCCCAACCAGTGCGCATGAAGCCCGGATTCCGGCGTTTCCGCAGGAACCAGTGCGTACGAAGTCGCGGATTCCACAGGGCCGGTCGCCGGGGCGGAGGAGGAGGCCGGGGAAGCGGGCCGGGGCAACGCCACGGCCCGCAGTTGCCCTCACCCGTCGTGGCCGAGGACCTCGCCGACTCCCTCGCTCAGCAGCCTGATGTAGTCGCGGGCCCAGTCCTCGACCGTCGTGCGGTCCCACAGGTCGGCCGAGTACTCCACGAAGCCCTTGAGTTCGTCGCCGGCCGGGACGAGTCCGAAGGTGAGCTCCGTCCGGGCGGCGGCGGGGGCGAGGTCCTCGACTGCCGTGGTCAGGCCGGGCAGTTCGACATCGGTCTCCAGGGAACTCTGGTAGGCGAAGCCGACGTCGAGCCGGTCCGGCAGGTCGACACCCGTCCGCTCCCGCATCACCGGGGCGATCCGGCGCACCGGCAGGGCCCGGTCCATGCACTCCACCGCCGTACGGGCGACCTGGTCCGTCAGATCCGCGAACGAACCCGTCGACCCGTTGCGCACCGGCAGCGCGAACCCCGTGATCGTGCAGGCGAGGAGTGATTCGAACGCCCTGCGTTCACGGTTGGCGTGGGAGACGTTGAACACCACGTCCGGCTGCCCGGCCCGGCGCGCGAGCATCCGGGCCAGGCCCGCCGCCGTGACGACGAAGGGCGTCGTGCCCCGCTGCTTCGCCAGCCGCTCCACGGCGGCACGTGTCCGCGCCGGCACGGTGAACGTCACGACGCCGCCGCGACCGCTCGCGCTCTTCGGCCGGGGCCGGTCCAGCGGCAGGTCGACGGTGAAGGGCACACCGTCGAGTTCACGCAGCCAGAACTCCAGCTTCCGCTCGTCGGCGGCCGCGTCGGCGTGCTCACGCTGCCACCGCGCGTACGCCACGGGCTGGTACGGCGCCATCGACAGGGCGGTGGGTTCACCCGTGACGGCAGAGCCGTAGAGCGCGGAGAGTTCCTGCAGCAACAGGCTGACCGCCCATCCGTCGCACGCGGAATGGTGCAGGACGAAGAGCAGGACCCAGGTGCTCTCGCCCGTGCGCAGCAGGCGCAGGGCCATGGGGGTCCCCTGGGTCGGATCGATCGGTGTCTCGGCGGCCTCGGCAGCGGCCCGTTCCAGGGCAGCCTGCCGCTCCCGTGGCGGCCGTACGGTGAGGTCCTCGACGGGCAGCTCCACCGGGCGGGCCCGCAGCACCTCCTGCTCCCAATCCTCTCCGTTGCGCGCCAGGCGCGTGCGCAGGCCCTCGTGCCGCTCCACGAGCCGGGTCAGGGCGGTGCGCAGCGCCGCCACGTCCAGCGTGCCGGAGAAGGTGATACGCATGGCCACGTTGAAGACCTGCGGGAGGCGGTGGTCGGCGTGCACCGTGGCGAAGCGGGCCTGTTGCGCGGTGGCGGGTGCCCGGCGCTCCACGGTGCCGGGCCCGCCGTCGGACCCGGTCGGCTGCGGCTTCGCCGACTGCTCCCCGGCGTCGGCCAGTTGGGCCGTCATGGCCCGCAGCGTCGGCTCCCGGTAGAACCGCGCCATCGGGTACTCGCTGCCGAACTCCTCGCGGACCCGGTTCACCAGCCGCATCGCGGTGATCGAGTGACCGCCCAGTTCGAAGAACGAGGCGTCGGCCCCGATGCCGTCGGCGTCGACGCCGAACTCGGCCGCCCACAGCTCCCGGACCCGCCGCTCGACGTCCGTACCACCACCGGTTGCTCGCGGCTCCCGAACGGCTGCTTGCGGCTCGCGCCTCGGTGCCGCCGTGACGAGGTCGGGCGACGGCAGCGCCGAGCGGTCCAGTTTGCCGTTGCCCGTCACGGGCAGTGCGGACAGGACCCGCCAGGCGCGCGGCACGAGGTACTCCGGCAGCCGGACCGCCAGTTCCTCCGCCATGAGGTCGACGAACGCCTGCCGGTCGTCGGCGGATTCGCCGACCGGGTCGGCGGGGACGGCGTAGGCGGCCAGATACGCCTCGCCCCGATCGTTGCGACGGGCCAGAACGGCCGCCTCGCCCACGCCGTCAAGGTCGTTGAGCGCGCGGGACACCTCCTCGGGCTCGACCCGGAAGCCGCGGATCTTCACCTGGTCGTCGGCCCGGCCGTGGAACTCCAGCTTTCCGTCCACGGTCCACCGCACACGGTCCCCCGTGCGGTACGTACGGGCGTCCGGACCGCCTGCCCTGCCGTCCGGGTCCGGCAGGAAGCGCTCCTCGGTGAGCTCCTGGCGATGCAGATAACCGAGGGCCACCCCCGGGCCACCCACGTACAGCTCGCCCACCGTGCCGACGGGCACGGGGTTCCCCGACTCGTCGACCACGCTCAGCCGTACGTTGTCCACCGGGCGCCCCAGCGCGATCGGACGGGCCGAGTCCTCGGGCGTCACTGTTTCCACGGTGCACAGCACGGTGACCTCGGTCGGCCCGTACACATTCACCGTCTCGTAGGGGGCCTCGGGCCGGGGCCGGGTGCGCAGTACGTCCCCGCCCAGCAGCAGGTGACGTAGCGGTGGCTGGTCTGCTGGTGGCAGCCGCAGCACCTGCTCGCCCAGGGCCGTCGGCAGGATGGAGAAGGTGACGGACTGTTCGGCGTACCACCGGGCCAGGGCCGACGGGTCCCTGCGCAGGTCCTCGTCGGCGATCGTGATCGACGCGCCCGCGGTCAGGGCCGGCCAGATCTCCAGGATCGAGGCGTCGAAGCTCTGGCTGCACACCACGGCGCTGCGGTCGGCGGCGGTGCAGGTGAAGCGTCGGTGGTGCCACTGGCACAGGTCCACGACGGCGCGGTGCGCAAGGACGACACCCTTCGGGGTGCCGGTGCTGCCCGAGGTGTAGACGACACAGCACGCGGAGGAGCCGTCGCCGACAGCGGGCAGGGTGTTCCCCGGGCTCCGTGGTACGGCGTCGGGTGACACGGCGATCACTCCCCCGGGCAGCTTCAGAGCGGCCGCCCCCGCCCGCGTCGACACCACGATCCTGGCGCCGCACTCGGCGATCACCTGCTCGGCGCGTGCCTGGCCGAGGGACGGGTCGAGCGGCACGTAGGCGCACCCCGCTCTGAGGACCGCGAGCATGGCCACGACGAGGTCGGCGGAGCGTGGCAGCCACAGCGCCACGACCTCGCCCTCGCCAGGTGTCCGCCCCGGTGCGTGGTGTTCCCGGAGGACGGCGGCCAGCCGCTCGGCGCGTTCGTCCAGGTCACGGTAGGCCAGCCGGGTGTCACCGCTGATCACAGCTGTGCGCTCCGGTTGCTCGGCGGTCCGCCGGGCGACCAGTTCGTGGACGGTGGTCTCCGCGAGAGGGCGGAACGGTCCGCACGGCCACGACCGTGGAACGGGCTCTCCGTCGGCAGCCGCCGGAGCGAGCCGGGACAGCGGTGTCTCCGGTGCGTCGACGGCCGCCGCGAGCAGGTCCTGGAAGGTGGCGAAGAACCCCTCGACGGTGTCCTGGTCGAAGAGGTCGGTGTGGTACTCCAGGTGGCAGCGCACGCCCTGCGGCTGGTCGGTGAAGTAGACGGTGAGATCGGTCAGCGCCTTGTCCGGGCCGGCGTCCAGCGGTGTGGCCTCGACACCGGGCAGTTCGAACCGGAACGGTTCGGCGCGCTGGAACTCCGCGAGTACCTGGAACACCGGTGTCCGGTCGGTCGCCCTGGGCGGGGCGAGTTCGCGCACCACTGTCTCGAACGGCACACCGGCGTGGTCGTACGCGTCGAGGGCCACCGTGCGCACCCGGTCCAGCAGTGTGCTGAACGTGGGGTCGCCGGACAGGTCGAAGCGCAGAGCCAGGGTGTTCACGAAGAACCCGACCAGTTGCTCGGCCCGTTCCGGCCGGTCCGAGATCGGGGAGCCGATGACGATGTCCGTCTGTCCGGTGGCCCGGTGCAGCATCGTCGCGTACCCGGCGAGCAGGGTCATGAACAGGGTGCTCCGGCGGGTGCGGCTGAGTTCGCCCAGCCGCCGGGAGAGTTCCGGGTCGAGGGTCCTGAAGAGCGCCCGGCCGTGGGAGGTCATCGTCTCGGGGCGCGGCCGGTCGGTGGGCAGGTCCAGGACGGGCAGCTCCCCGCCGAGCGTTCGCAGCCAGTAGGCCAGGTCCTCGTCGGCCTCGGGGCTGTCCGCGGCGGCCGCACGCTCCCTGGCGTGGTCGGCGTAGCTCCAGGTGAGCGCGGGCAGGGCGGGGTCGGTGCCGTCGCGTTCGGCTCGGTAGAGGGCGGACAGGTCACGGGTCAGTACGGTGGCGGAGGCGGCGTCGACCACGATGTGGTGCAGCGAGAGGACGAGTACGTGCTCCTGGTCGGCGAGCCGGACCAGTCGGGTGACGAACAGCGGGCCGTCCGTCAGGTCGAAGCGGCGCGCGCTCTCCGCCGCGAGGACGTCCCGCAGCGCGGTACGTGGGGTGCCGGTGCCTGTGCCGTCCACGAGGTCGAAGTCGGGCTCGGCGGATGCCCGTACCACCTGTCGCGGCTCGCCCCCGCGCTCCCGGAAGACGGTGCGCAGCGCCTCGTGGCGGGCGACGAGGCCGCGCAGTGCCGCGCGCAGAGCAGGCACGTCGAGGGGGCCGTCGAGACGGATCGCCTTGATCTCGTTGTAGGCGGTACGCCCCGGGAGCAGGCGCTCCAGGAACCAGATCCGTTGCTGGCCCGGGGAGAGCGGCGCGTCATCGGCGGCGGGTACTGCGGCTGCCGGGGCGGGGGCGGCCGGCGGGGAGTCTGCCGTGGTCCCTTCCTGGTAGCGGCGCCGCAGCGCGTCGAGGCGTGGAAGGCTCGCGCGGAGTTCGTCCGGCGCGACGCCGAAGTCCACCAGCGCGACGATCTCGTCGGCGCCCGCCGAAGTCACGGCGTCCACCACCGGCCCCACGCTGTCCACCGTGCCGATCAGGGCGCGCTGGTCGCAGTAGCGGCCGTAGGCGCGGCCGAACAGCGCGTCCAGGTCGTCCTCGCTGAGGGCGGACAGGTCGACGTTGTGCCCGAGGCTGCTGGTGACACCGCTGAACAGCGACAGGGACGCGCGCATGTAGCGGGACAGCGGCTCGTACGCCTCGGTCTTCGCGGTGTCGCGGTCGTCCGCGAGATAGGTGTGCAGCAGGACGGCCACGCGCCCCGCGTCCGGGTCGAGGCCGTGCCGGGCCCGGGCGCGCCGGTAGCGGGTGATGTTCTCCTGGAGCTGCTCCACGCTCTGGGTCATCAGGTTGGTGACGACGCCCAGGTCGTGGCGGGCGGCGAGCTCGTACGAGGCGGGGTTGGCGACCACCGCGGTGTACAGGGGTGGGGCATCCTGCACGGGCCGTGGGAACAGCCGTACGTCCGCCTCGCCGTCACCGGTGGTGCGTCGCAGCGCGTCTCCGCGCCAGAACTTCCGCACCTGCTCCAGCTGTTCGTACATCATCTCCCTGTGCCGGCCGAAACGGTCGGGGAAGAAGACGAAGTCGTTGGCGTTCCAGCCGCCGGCCACGCCGATGCCGACGCGGCCGCCGGAGAGGTTGTCGACCATCGACCACTCCTCGGCCACCCGTATCGGGTCGTGGAGCGGCAGTACGACGGAGCCGGCGTTCAGCCGGATGCGGTCGGTCTCGCGGGACAGCGCGGCCGCGAGCACCGCCGGGTTGGGGAAGAGGCCGCCGAAGGAGTGGAAGTGCCGCTCCGGCATCCAGAGCGCGTGGAAACCGCTCCGGTCGGCGAACCGGGCGACGTCCATGAGGAGTTCGTACCGGCCGTGCCGCGGGGCGGAGGTGTCCTGCGGGTAGTCGCCGAAGAAGTAGACGCTGAAGTCGGTGGTGCGGCGGACGGCCGCGCTCTGGGGTGTCGTTGCCGCGCGGGACGCGTCGACGGCGGCGGTGTTCCAGGCCATGGAGGCCACCGGGGCCGGTTCGGGCGCCTGTGGAGCGGTCGTTCGCCCGGCCGCCGGTTTCGGCGCCGCGGTTCGCCCGCCCGGGAAGAACCCCGCCGACCGCAGCTCGCGCAGCGAGCCGCGCACCGCGTCCGCGACGAACTCGATGTCGGTGTCCGTGTGGGCGGTGGACAGGAAGAAGTTGCGCCACTCCCAGACGTGCAAGCCGCGCAGCATCAGGTGGTGGTAGAGAAGCTCCATGTCGGCGTGGTGCTCGAAGCGGAACTGGGAGCCGAAGTGGCTCATCCGCAGCGGGTACTCCTCGGCCTCGAAGAAGCCGTTGAGCGTCGCGGCCAGTTCGGCGGTACGCGCGTTCAGCCGCTGTTGCAGGCGCGGGCTGTGCTCCTTGAGGTGGGTCAGGACCGCACGCGCGGCGACCATCGACACGGGGTGCTGGATGTACGTACCGCCGAAGAACGTGGTGTCGGCGGGCGGGTAGCTGTCGTCGCCGTACGTCCAGTGGCCGCCGTCGACGCCGTCCATGATGTCGGCGCGGCCCGCGATGGCGCCGATGGGGAAGCCGCCACCGAGCAGCTTGCCGTAGGTGGCGAGGTCCGGTGTGACGCCGTACAGCTCCTGCGCGCCGCGCAGAGCCGGGCGGAAGCCTGTCAGCATCTCGTCGAAGAGCAGCACGATGCCGTGGCGGCGGGTCAGCTCCCGCAACTTCCGGACGAATTCTACGGGTTGGAGCGAGGGGTGTCGGCTCTGCACCGGTTCCACCACGACGGCGGCGATGCGGTCGGCATGCCGCTCGATCGTCTCCAGGGCGGCGTCGGTGCCGTAGTCGAGTACCAGCAGATCGGAGACGGCGGCGTTCGGGATGCCTCGGGAGACGGGCACAGTGGTCTGGTCGGCGCCGCTGCCCGAGGTACGGCCGAGGACGTTGTCGGCGTGGCCGTGGTACGCGCCCAGGAAGCTGACGATCCTGTCGCGGCCCGTGGCGGCGCGGGCGAGGCGGATGGCGGCGGAGTTCGCCTCCGTACCGGAGCCCGCGAAGGCCACCCGCTCCAGGCCGGTCAGTTCGGCCAGCAGTTCCGCCGCCTCACCGGTCTCGACGGCGCGGGGGCCGAGCTGGACGCCACGGGACAGGTGCTCGCGCACGGCGTCGGCGACGAAGGCCGGATCGTGGCCGAAGAGCAGGACGCCGAAGCCCATGGTGATGTCGACGTACTCATTGCCGTCGACATCCTCCAGCCGGGCCCCGCTCGCCCTGCGGCCCGCCAGGGGGTACAGCATCTCCTTGGTGCCGCTGCGGAAGCCGACGACGGCACGGCTGTCGGCCAGGACACGGCGGTAGCGCTGGGTGATGCGCTTCGAGGTGGGGGTCTTGGCGGTGTAGCGGCGTACGAGGTCGTCCAGATGCTCCTGCTGGGAGCGCGGGGAGGCGTCCCGTACCATGCCGGAGGCGCGCTGGACGGTCACCCGGGGCCCGTGCACGCCCTGGGGCTCGACGGGTTGTTCCGCGGCAGGCGCCTCGGTGCCGAGTTGCTCGGCGATGCGCCGTGAGAGTGCCTCCATGGCGGCCAGGTCCCGGCCCAGGGCCTCGGACACACCGCTCAGGCCAGTCACCGGGGCACCGTGCCGTTGAACTGGTGCGTGGCCGAAGCGGTCTGGAGCGCGAGCAGCTGGGAGAGCTGGGACATCATCTGGAGCTGTATCTGCGATATCTGGTGCAGCTTGTGGGCGAGGTCCTCCAGCTCCTCGCGGGTCGCGTAGTCGGGAGTGGCCGCGGTGGCGTTGACGGCGGGCGCGGGTTCCGGTTCCTGAACCGGTTCTGGCTCAGGCGCCGGCGCCTCGGTCCCCGGCATGCGGGCGACGATGAACTCCGCGAGCCGACGAGGCGTCCCCGTCTCCTCGAACAGCTGCCGCATGGTCACCTTGACCTGGTGTTCCTGCTCCAGCTCACGTAACACACTGATCATCTGCAGCGAGTCGGCGCCGAGGTCGAAGAAGGACATGTCGCCGCTGATCCTCGATGTGTCGTCGCCGAGGTGCCGGGCGGTCGACTCGGCGATGCTGTGGAGTACCCGTGCGACCGCTGCCTCTTGCTGTACCACTTCGGCTCCGTTTCTCGCTGGTGTTCCCTTGCGCAGAGCCGTCAGTTCCGGCCCTGTCCAATGGTCCTGGTGCTGGAATCGGTACCCAGGCAGCGGAATCCGCCTGCCGTCGCAGCCCTCGAGGAGTACGCGCCAGTCGATGTCCGCGCCCGAGCAGTGCACTTCTGCCACGGCACCCCAGAGTGCGCCGAGCCCGGTGCCGCGCCGCAGGGAGGGGCACGACCGCACGTCGGGCAGCGCTCGCCGGGCCAGACCGCTGAGCGTGGTGTGCGGTCCGATCTCGAGCAGTACGTCGGGCCGTTGACCGCCGATGCCGCGCAACGCCGCGTCGAAGCGGACAGGTTCGCGGGTGTGCCGGACGAGGTAGTCGGCGTCCGGGGTCCAGCCGGGCGGGCGGGTCACGCCGTCCAGCGCACTGACGAGCGGGGTCCGCACCGGTCGTAGGGCCACCTCTCCGAGAACCGTCCGGAACTTCTCCAGCATCGGTTCCATCAGCGCGGTGTGGAAGGCGCGTGTCACTGGCAGCCGTTCGCCAGGTATGCCCCGCTCGCGGAGCAGGGCGCACAGCCGGTCGACGGCCGGGACGGGCCCGGCGAGCACCTGGGCGCGCTCCCCGTTCGTCACGGCCGGCTCCAGACCGGGCACTTCGGCGGCCAGGGCGCGGGCTGTCTTCCGGTCGAGCGCCACCGCGGCCATCGCGCCGGGCGCACAACGCTGCTGCATCAGGCGGCCGCGGGCGGCGGTGAGGCGCAGGCCGTCCTGGAGCGACAGGGCTCCGGCCGCGTACAGCGCGGCATACTCTCCGACGCTGTGCCCGGTCACGGCGTCCGGGTCGACGCCGGCGTCGTGCCACAGCCGTACGAGGGCGCACTGGAGGGCGAACAAGGCGGGCTGCGCGGTGTCCGTGTTCCACAGCGGCTCGCCTTGCGGTCCCGTGCGCAGCCCGGCGAGCAGGGAGCCCCCCGTGAGGGCGCGATAGTCGTGTTCGCAGGTGTCGAGCACCTCGCGAACGGCGGGGAACCGCTCGTAGAGAGCGTCGGCCATCCCGGCGTACGGGCTGCCCTGCCCGGTGAACTGGAACGCCACGCGGGCAGCGCCTTCCCGAGGTGTCGCCCCGGTGGTCACCGCTCCCCCAACGGTGCCCGCGAGCCAGGTGTCGAGGGCGTCGGCGAGGGCGGTCGGGGTGGAGCCGCGGGCGGCGAGCCGGTGGCGGCCGTGGGTTCGGCCGAGGGCGGCGGTGGTGACGAGGTCCGCCATGGGGGTGCCTGGCCGCTGCCGTAATCGGTCGCGGAAGGCGCGGGCGTTGGCCGCGAGGGCGTCCTCGCTGCTTCCGGAGACCAGGAGGACGTCCGGGGGCGGAACCGTGCCGGACCGGGGGACGGGTTCGGGAGGCTGTTCGAGGACGAGGTGGACGTTGGTGCCCCCGACACCGAGGGAGGTGACGCCCGCCCGGCGGGCCGTGTCGCTCTCGGGCCAGGGTCGGGCGGTGCGGGGGATGTAGAAGGGGCTGTGGTCGAGGTCGAGGGCGGGGTTAGGCTCGGTGAAGTTGGCCATCGGCGGGATGACGCCGTGCTTCAGGACCAGCAGGGTCTTGATCAGTCCGGCGAGTCCGGAGGCCGCGTCGAGATGGCCTATGTTGGCCTTGGTCGAGCCGAGGGCGCAGTAACCGGTGCGGTCGGTGTCCGCGCGGTAGGCGGCGGTGGCGCCCTCGAACTCGATCGGGTCGCCCTTGAGCGTGCCGGTGCCGTGGGTCTCCAGGTACCCGATGGTGTCCGCGCCGACGCCCGCGCGTTCCAAGGCCTGGCGGATGGCCGCGCGTTGGCCCTGTGCGCTGGGCGCGGTGTACGCCTTCTTGCCGGACCCGTCGTTGCTGATGCCCCAGCCGCGGACGACCCCGTGGATGGTGTCGCCGTCGGCGACGGCTCTGGCCAGCCGCTTCAGTACGACGGCCAGTACGCCGGTGCCTCCCACGGTGCCGTCGGCGCCGGCGTCGAAGGCGCGCAGGCGGCCGGATCTGGAGAGGATCGAGCCCTTGACGTAACGGTAGCCGAGGACTTGGGGCACGTGGACGGCGGTGGCGCCGGCGAGGGCGATGTCGCAGTCACCCATGAGGAGTGACTGCGCGGCGAACTGCACGGCGGCGAGGGAGCTGGAGCAGCCGGTCTGGACGCTGACGGCGGGGCCGGTGAGGCCGAGTCGGTAGGCGACGCGGGTGGCGGTGAAGTCGCTGTGGTTGCCGAACGTGATCTGCATGCCCGTCATCCAGTCGTCGACGGGCTGGGCGGGCAGGACGTTGTTGAGGAGGTAGCTCTGCAGGGCGTACAGGTGGTAGCCCGTGCTCGCGTACACGCCCACGCGGTTGCCGTCCCGTTCGTCCGGGTAGCCGGCGTTCTCCAGGGCGTGTTGGGCGCATTCCAGGAACATGCGCTGCTGCGGGTCGGTGAGTCGGGCTTCGCGGGCGCTCATCGCGAAGTGCGGGGCGTCGAAGCCGCCGATGTCGTCCAGGACGGCGGAGGCACCGACGAAGTCCGGCGCCCGGTACTGCTCGGCGGGGACACCGGCCGCGGCGAGTTCCTCCTCCGTGAAGCGGGTGACGCAGTCCGTGGCGTCGTGGATGACGCGCCAGAACTCCTCGGGGGTGTCGGCGCCGGGCAGGCGGAAGGCCATCCCGATGACGGCCATGCGCGGGTCCGGATCGTTCCTGGTCATCGGCTGCGCCCTCCGTCACCGTCGGTCAGTCCCGGCCGGCCGCTGCCTCCCTCTCTCTGCTCCTGTGCAGATGTGAAAAAGACGTGAAGCCGATTCGATCGCACCCAAGCAGACCCGACTGCACATGATCAAGGCCGCACAGACGTCTCGACGATATCCGGCCCGCATTTGGCGATTAAGGATTGACGACGTCGCCGGCCCGGACGACAGCGGCCCCGCCGGTTCCCGGCCCTCGCGAAGACCCCTCCCGAAGACAATCGGGGCCTGAAGGGCAACAAGCCACGCTGTTCCGTGGCTCGGCCGGGGACTCAGGCCGAGAACTCGTCGTGATCTCGGTGGCGGGCGCAGGAGGCCACGACCACGAAGGGCCACAGGGACTGAACCGACGTCACGAGGCGTTCCGCGACACCAGCGGCGCCCTTCCCCTGAATTTCCACCAGGAACCATGCCGCGCCCACGCCCATCAGCCCGGTCGCCATGAGGGAGGGTGCGGGCCGCAGCCCCCACGGTGCGCCTCCGCTGCGGTCGGCGGCAAGGACCGGCCACACCGCCAGGAGGGTGAACCCGACCACAGCGACCGAACCGTGGCGCAGGGAACCCCCGCTGCTCGGCACGGGCAGCAGTGCCACCACCAACGCCGTCACTCCCCCGGCACCCAGCGCCACGCGTCCGGCGAGTGCGGCCGGGCGCAGCCCCCAAGCGGTCAGCAGATGACAGGCACCGAGAGCGGCCAGCGCTCCCGTCATCACCCAGAACCCCGGAGCGCCGTACGCCGCCAACACACTGATCGTCTGAGTGACAGGGTCGTAGGCCGATCCCGCGAGCGATCCCGCGATCATCCAGCCTCCGGCCAACAGGAGGGGCGCACACCCCGACGAGAGCAAGGCCCATCTAGGCACAAGTCGCATCGATCCACCGTAAAACACTTGAACTGCCCGCCTAGTGCACACACGCGGGTCACGCAGGCCAGGCCGGTCTGAACCGATGTCCCCCGGGTAGACGGACAAACAAGTGATCACATCCTGGAGGTCCAGGGAAAGGGGGACTCATGTCCAGCGTCATCCGTCGTATCAAGCAGTTCGCCAGCAGCCCTCAGGGGCGCCGCACCATCGACAAGGCACGGCAGGCCGCAGCGGATCCGCGCCGCCGCGCGCAGGCACAAAGCCTGTTCGACCGGCTGCGCAAGCGCAGGTAACCGCAGGGGCGGGCGTCCAGGACGCTCGCAGCGGTTCAGTCGGCGGTCGGCGCGGACGGGGCACCCGGCGGCATGTTGAGCGGTGTGACCACCTGAATCGCCGAGGGCCTGAGGGGCCGTCGTCGGGGAGTGCCTTGTGGGCGCGCATGATGATCTGGCAGGCGCGGCGCATGTCCTGGCGCAGGTCGTGGTGGAGGACCGCGGACAGGCGGCGCTCGCGCAGCAGCCGGGTGTTGTCGTGGTCGAGGTCGTGGGCGATGAACACCGCACACTCCCGCCCGAGCGCGTCGAAGGCGTCCAGGGTCGCGAGGTTGCCCCCCGCCGACGGAGTAGACGGCGACGATGTCCTCGTCGCGCTCGAGCGCCTCGAGTACGAGATCGCGCTGGGTGGCGTCCAGACCGTCGCTGTCCGTGACCTCTACGAGGGAGCGCTTCGGGTCCGCGAGCCGCATCGCGCTGCGGAAGCCCATCTCGCGTTCCTCCTCGCCGCGGAACGAGCCGCGGCTGAGGGTGGTGAGCACGTTGCCCGGCCGGTTGCCGAGCCACTGTCCGAGCAGGTAGGCGGCGGTGGCTCCGGCCGCGCGGTTGTCGATGCCGACGTAGGCCGGCCTCGCGCTGTGGGGCAGGTCGCCTCACCAGGGTGACGACGGGGATGCCGGCCGCGACCAGTCGCCCGACGGCGGCTCCGATCCCCGGCTCGTCGGGGGCCTTGAGGATCACGCCCTGAGAGCCACGCCCGGCGATCTTGTCCCGATGTCGATCATGAAGGTGCGGCCGCGATACGGACCTGGGTCTGCTGGCGGTCCAGGTCCTTGATGGCCGCGTGCACCTCTCTGATGGTGCTCTCCCGCACATTGCCCCGCTGATTGAGCACGCGGTCGACCGTGGCCGTGCTCAGTCCGGCCTGACGGGCGATCTCCCTGATCGTGCAGGGGTGTCGCATGGCTGATCCCCAAGGATGATGATGGGTTTTTGATGCGATGCCGAGCATTGAATGATGGGTTCGGGTTCTCAAGACTGGCAGAGACACACGGACTGCGAAAGGACCCGGGATGTCCCTCACCGGTGCGGGTGCACGGACTTGGCTGACCGAGGCGGACTGCGACCTCGAGGCGTTCCGCTCGCTCGTGGAGCAGCGCACCGACCCGGCCGGCCATCCTTCGGCGGAGCGGGTCGAGCAGAACGTTCCGCTCTACGACAGCGAGCGGCTTCGCTCCCTGGCGGCGACACCGCAGGGGCGGCGGTCCGTGCAGGAGGAACTGGTCCGCACGATGCTGGACGGGCCGGGCATCGTCGTGCTGAAGCGTGCCTTCACCGACGCCGGTGTGGTGGACGGCATGTCCGCCGCCTTTCGCGCGCTGATCGAGCAGGAGCGTGCCGGCGGTGCGGCCCGCGGCGACCACTTCGCCGAGCCAGGCGCCAACGACCGGGTCTGGAACGCGCTGGACAAGGTCGCCGTACGGGCGCCGGAGGTGTTCGCCGACTACTACGCCAACGACATCCTGGAGCTGGTCTGCGAGGCCTGGCTGGGTCCCGCCTACCAGGTCACCTCACAGGTCAACGTGGTCAACCCCGGTGGCGCCGCGCAGAACGTGCACCGCGACTACCACCTCGGCTTCCTCTCCGCACAGCGCGCCGCCGCCTATCCCGCCCACGTCCACAGCCTCTCCCCCGTGCTGACCCTGCAGGGCGCGGTGGCCCACTGCGACATGCCCGTGGAATCCGGTCCCACGCTGTATCTGCCGCACTCACAGAAGTACGAGCCCGGCTACCTCGCCTGGCGGCTGCCGGAGTTCATCGCGTACTTCGACGCCCACCATGTCCAGCTCCCCCTGGACCAGGGCGACGCCGTCTTCTTCAACCCCGCGCTCTTCCACGCCGCCGGACACAACCGCTCCGCCGGCATCAGGCGCATGGCGAACCTGCTGCAGATCTCCTCCGCCTTCGGCCGCGCCATGGAGAGCGTGGACCGCGAGGCGATGGCCAACGCCGTCTACCCGGTACTGCTGCGCCGCAAGTCCGAAGGCGCCTCGCAGGACTGGCTGCGCCGGGTGGTCGCGGCCACCGCCGAGGGCTACGCCTTCCCCACCAACCTCGACCTCGACCCCCCGGTCGAGGGGCTCGCCCCGCCCTCCCAGGCGGACACCGTGTGGCAGGCCGTCGACGAGGGCTGGACCCCCGAACGACTGCGCCGCGAGTTGCAGGAGGCCGCCACACGGCGCCGAAGCTGAACGGGAGACCGTCGTTCGCGGCTCACCCGTGGAGGGAGGGCCGGTCGATCAGCTCGATGTCGACGCGTCGCCCCTCCCGCTGGGACAGCACGCCCGCCTCGCACACGGCCGCGGCCGCGTAGCCGTCCCAGGTGCTCGGGCCGGTGGTCTCGCCGCGGCGCGTGGCGTCCACCCAGCTCTGGACCTCGCGGTCGTAGGCGTCCTCGAAGCGTTCGACGTAGTCCGGTGTGATGCGTCCGCCCCAGCGGCCGTCGGTGCTCAGCCGCGGCCCGTGCTCGTCACCGATGCGTACGGTGCCCCGCTCGCAGACCGCTTCGGCATGCACCTGGTAGCCGTAGCCGCAGTGACCGAAGATCTCGACGTCGACGAGCGCGCCCGACTCGGTCTCGAAGAGGACGAACTGAGGGTCGCTCATACCGGCAGGGGCATACGACGACGGTGTCGGCTTGTGCACGGCGACCGCTGTGATCTCCTGGTCGAGGAGCCAGCGGGTCGCGTCCACCTCGTGCGCCACCGAGTCGCTGATCAGCATCTCCTCGGTGAACCACGGCGGCATGGCGAGGTTGCGGTGCCGGTGGTGCACCATCAGTGCCCTGCCCAGCTCCCCGTCGTCGAGGAGCCGCTTCAGCTTCATGTACTCGGGGTCGTAGCGCCGCATGAAGCCCACCTGGATCCGCCGGTGCCCGAGCCGCTGTTCCGCCTCCAGCACGCGCAGGGCGGAAGCCGAGTCGGGGGTGAGCGGCTTCTCGCACAGCACCGGCAGGTCCCGGCCGAGAGCTTCGAGGAGGGCCGCCTCGTGGGCGGGCCCCGGGGAGGCGATGAGGACGGCGTCCACGTCGTGCGCCGCCATGGCCGCCGCGGGGTCGGTGTACGCCGTACAGCCGTCGATGGCGTCCGCGAGTGTCTTGGCGCGCTCCGCCTCGATGTCGACGACGGCGGTCACCCGTGCCCCGCTGATGACGTCACGGAGTCTGCGCACATGGTCCGCGCCCATCTTGCCGGTTCCGACGACGGCGACGCCCAGTGCTCGCTGAGGTGGCATGTTCGTGATGTCTCCGGTGCTGGTGACGGCCGGTTGGCCTGACGTGCGCCGGCCTGAGGTCCATTGTGCCGTCGCTGCGCGGCCGGACCACCACTCGGTCGGGTGAACGTGCCGGGGACGGAGAACCTCCTGCCCGTACCTGCGCGTGATGGGCGTACAGGCGCGGCCGGGACGTCTCAGACCCTCGCGTGGCGGTGCGCCACGGCTTGGATCCCGTCCCGGTCCGCCGATGCGCCGAACCATCCACGAGGAGCGAGATTTGCCGCGACAGACACCTGAGTCGCTGTTCCTGGGCAGGGAAGAGGAACTGCGGAGCATGAGGGACCGGCTGGACGCGGCGGCCCGCGGCGTGCCCCAGGTGGTCGTCGTCGACGGGCCTGCCGGGATCGGCAAGACCTCACTCGCCCGGTGCTTCCTCTCCGGCGTCGCCGCCGGCTGCCGCGTCGTGAAGGCCAGCGGCGAGGAACTCGAGACGGAGCTCGCGTACGGACTCGTCGGGCAACTGATCCCGCAGCTGCCCGACGGTGCCGAGGCACTGCGGGAGCCCGCCCGCAGCGGGTCCGACGGTGGCGTCCCGCAGGACCCGATCGCCGTCGGTGCCCTGTTGCTCGACGTTCTGGGTCAACTGCAGGACCGGGACCCGGTGGTGTTGCTGATCGACGATGTCCACTGGGCGGACACACCCTCGCTGCACGCGCTCACCTTCGTACTGCGGCGCCTGCGCAAGGACCGGGTCCTGGCACTGCTGTTGACACGGGACGTGCATGATCCGCGACTGCCGCAGGGGCTGCACCGCCTCATGCACGACGACACCACACTCGGACTGACCCTGGAGGGCCTCGGCCTCTCGGAGATCGTCGCGCTCAGTGCGGCCGTGGGTTCGACGGCCCTCCCCCGGGGGGCCGTTGCCCGCCTGCGGGAGCACACCCACGGAAACCCGTTGCACACCAAAGCGCTCCTGCGGCAGTTTCCCGCCGACGTCCTCGGCGGCGACGCCGTCCTGCCCGCCCCGCGTCGATACGAGCGGCTCGTCACGGCGCGGCTGGCGCGGTGCGGTGCCCCGGCACGTCGCCTGGTCGAAGCCGCCAGCGTCCTCGGCATGTCCACTCCCCTGCACCAGGTCGCACAGGTGGGCGCCGTGCCGGACGCACTGGAGGCGCTGGCGGAGGCGATGAGGCACGAACTCCTGGAAGAGGCCCCCGCCGGCGCCATGCCCAGGGTCGCCTTCCCCCATCCGCTGTCGCGGGCGGCCGTGTACCGGGGACTGGACCCGGCCGAACGCTCCCGCCTGCACCAGGTGGCGGCAGCGCGCGCGGACGACGAGTACGCCGCGCTCCAGCATCGGGTGCGCGCCGCCGTCGCGCCCGACGACGCTCTCGCGGACGACCTCATGCGCTTCGCCGCACGGCAGGCGGAGAAGGGTGCCTGGGCGCAGGCCGCGTCGGCTGCGACGGCCGCGGTCCGGCTGTCCACGCGGAGCGGCCCGCGCGAGCGGTGGCTGACGCGGGCGGTCGAGTACCGTCTGCTCGCCGGCGACGTCAGTCAGGCCGCCGAACACGAGCGGACGATCCAGGACCGGGCACCCGACGCGGAACAGCAGTACGTCCTGGGTCACCTCGCCCTCACCACGGGCCGGCTGGAGGAGGCACGCCGAAGGCTCGCCGCCTGCTGGGAGAGCTGCGACGCGACCACGGGCGCCGAAACCCTGCGGAAGGCCGCCGAGCAGATGGCGTGGTTGTGCCTCATCCAGGGCGACGCACCGAGCATCGTCAGGTGGGCGCGCCGGGGTCTCGACCTCCCGCCGGGGCGGCGATCGTCCTTCCTGCGCGACTCCCTCGCCATCGGGCTGGCGATCGCCGGTGAGTACGACGAAGGCATCCGGTCCCTCGCCGACGTCCCGCTGTCCGGGCCTCGCGACAGTCCGGAGCACCTGGACGGCCTGCTCGCGCGGGGCATGCTCCAACTGTGGAACGGGCAGCTGGACGAGGCCCGCCGCAACCTGCGGGAGACGTTCGCGGCCCACCGGCGCGGCGGACTGCCGTACGCGGCTCTCGTGGCGCTCGGTTTCCTCACCGACGCCGAATACCGCGCCGGGCTGTGGGACGAGGCCGTCGCACACGGCACCCAGGCGGTGTCGCTGGCCGAGGACACCGACCAGATCTCCATCCTGGCGGTCATCCACGCCTTCACCGCGCTGCCCCTGGCCGGCAGGGGTGACTTCGACGCCGCCGAGACACACGCCAGGACGGCCTTGAGGGCGCCCAAGTGCTCGGCGACGTCAACGACGCCGCCTTCGCGGCGACGGCCCTCGCCCTCGTGCACGCGGCCCGCGGCGACGACGAGCGCGCGGTCGCCGAACTGACTCCGTTCCTGAGTGGGGAGATCGTCCACCGCAGTGGTCTGGACGAGGTCGGGATCGTCGCCTGGCGTCCCGTGCTCGCCGAATCCCTGACACACCTCGGCCGCAAGGACGAAGCCCTCGACGTGCTCATCCCGTACGAGAAGGGTGCGGCCGAGCGACGCCGATGGCTTGACCAGGCGTCAGCCGCGCGGTGTCGGGGCCTGCTCGAAGAGGCGTACGGCAACCGGGAGGCGGCGGACCAGGCGTTCCGGACCGGGTTGCACCACTGTGAGCAGGGCGAACAGTGCTGGGAGGAAGCACTGCTCCGCCTCTCCTACGGCTCCTTCCTGCGCCGCGCCGGCCAACGCGGGAAGGCGGTGGCCGAACTGCAGGCCGCGCACGGGACGTTCCTCCGTCTGCAGGCCACGCCGTATCTCAAGCGGTGCACCCGAGAGCTGGCGGGCTGCGGCCGCACGGCGAAGCGCCCCAGCGGTGCCCATGCCGGACTCACCGCGCAGGAGCTCACCGTCGCCCGACTCGCCATGCGGGGCATGTCGAACCGCGAGATGGCGCGGGAGCTGTTCCTCAGTGTCAAGACGATCGAGTACCACCTCCACAACGCCTACGCGAAACTCGGCATCACCTCGCGGACGGGCCTCTTCGGCAAGCTGGGCGGGGAGGCCTGACGCCGGGGCGGGGCGCACGACCCAGGGTCGAACCCCGGGGTTTCCACCGGGGTGCGGGTGGGTGTCCTTCCGTAGCGTGCGAAGCGGATGGAACCCACGTGAATCCGATCTGTGAGGGGGGATCATGCGACGTGCTGTGCGCGTCTCGGCGTCTCGGTTCATCGGCGCCTTGGTGCTGGGCTTGACCCTTGTGACCGGGACCGGTTGCCAGCCGGAGCCTCCGGAACCACCCGACGTGGACGACCCGGTGATCTCCGGCTCCCACGGGACCGACCCGGAATGGTCCGTGCCCGACAGTGTGGTGGGCGCCTGGTGCGGCGGGGCCAATGACCAACCGGACGGCCACTGGACGTACGTCTTCACCGCCCAGGGCGAGGTCTCCGCGGAGAACGACAGGACCGGCTTCTCCGGACACGTCGTCACCCGGGCCGACGTCATGACCTTCTACGTCGAGGGCAGCGATGCCTGGCAGTCCACGTGGGCGGTGGGCTACGAGGAAGCGCTCGACGTCAACCTCCTCTACCTCGACGACTACAGCTACTACCCCGGGGCCTGCGGCTCCGCCTAGGCCCTGTCCGGTGGATCTTGGCCGGGTCCACGTCCCTGGCGCGGGTACCGGACTTCCACGAACGCGGGACCGCCACCGTGCCGGGGGCGGTCCCGCGCGCGGCAAGCGGCCTTGTCGTTTCACGACCAGAACGCGTCGTACGCCTTCTGGTCGGACCACAGCCCCCAGGCTTCGGTAATCCGACCATCCTGGATGTGGAAGATGATCGTCTCGTTCATGTCGAGCTCTTTGCCCTCGCGTGAGGCCGTGACGTGGAGCAGGGCGACCGTGTGCTTGTCGTTGGCAAGCACATCGTGGAGACGGGGGCGATAGGTGCCCCCTGTCAGCTCGAATTCCCGTCGGAACATGGCGAATGCGGCTTCGCGGCCCTGGTAGTCGCCAGCCAGCGGGCCGTGGCCGCCGAGATGCCACACCACATCCGGGTGGAACACCTCCGCCAGCGCCTCCATGTCGCCAGCCGAAAACGCCTCCATGGCCCGCTGAAACACCCCGATGTTCGGGTGATCGGGCATCGCAGCCTCCTTTGATCCCTACGAACGTAGGCCGGATCCGGCCGGAGCGACTCAGGCACACCGGCTTCGCCAGCCCCGCCACCTGATCGGACGCCCGCCCCAGGAGTTGTCCGGTGGGTCATGTGACTACTTCATGTCGGCGTCGTTGATGTGGACATGAGGCGGGGTGATCTGACGGATGCCGAGTGGGAACGGCTGCGGCCGTACCTGCCGGTCAGTAACAGGCGTTGTGGCCGATGGCGAGACCACCGGCAGGTGATCGACGGGATTCTGCACAGGGTGCGGACCAGCGTTCAGTGGGGTGACCTGCCCGAACGGTTCGGCCCGTGGAAGACCGTCTATGAACGCCACCGGCTGTGGTCCGCGGACGGGACGTGGGAGCGCCTGCTCGAGCAGGTCCAGGCCGCGGCCGACGGGGCCGGTGAGATCGACTGGGACATCTCGGTCGACTCCACCATCGTCCGTGCTCACCAACATGCGGCCGGCGCTCGGACCGACCCACCGCCGGCACCCGCGTCAAAGGGGGCCGAGCAGGCAGAACACCAGGACGAGACGCCGTGGCAGAGCCTGGTTCGCCGCCTGGTGGAGGTGGTGCTGGAGGTGAGGGCCTGGGCCGCTCCCGAGGCGGGTTCACCAGCAAGCTCCACCTAAGTGCCGACGGCCGCTGCCTGCCCCTGTCCCTGGTCGTCACGCCGGGACAGCGGGCGGACTGCACCCAGTTCAAGACGGTCCTGGAGAAGATCCGCGTCCCCAGGACAGGGGCGGGCAGGCCGCGTAAGAAGCCTGACAGCCTGGCAGCCGACAAGGCATACAGCAACGGGCCCTGCCGCGAGTACCTGCGACAGCGGGGCATCCGGCACACCATCCCGGAGAAGACGGACAGCCAGGCCGCCCGCCTGCGCAAAGGATCACGCGGCGGACGGCCACCAGGCTTCGACGAGGACCGCTACAAGAAGCGCAACACCGTCGAACGGGCAATCAACCGCTTGAAGCAGTCCCGTGCGGTCGCCACTCGCTACGACAAGCGCGGGTACGTCTTCCTCGGCACCGCGACAGCAGCAGCCCTGGTCATCTGGCTGCGAACTTGATCGCCCGGACAAGTCCTAGGCGACGGGGGTCTGCGTCGGTGCCTGCTCGCGCTCGGCCGGCTGCCGGCCGGCCGGGTGCGCAGGGCGCAGAGGAAGGCGACGCCGAGGGCGACGGCCAGGCGTCGATCGAGCGGTTGACGGGCGTCCGTTGAGGCCGGGGCGAGGATGAAACCGATGCCCGCGCCGGCGAGCGCCACGTACGGCCACTGGTCGTGCATGGATAGGTCGGTCAGTTCGCCGGCCCACAGCGCGAAGCCCACGGCGCCGACCACGCAGCCGATCTTCAACGTCGGACGGGCACCCTGCTTGTCGAGGATGCGGTCGCCCCACTGGGAGGCGATGGCGGACCCCGCGAAGAAGTACAGCAGGTACAGCCCGGCCTGGTCGGGGGAGGCGCTGAGGGAGACCTGGGCGTAGACCGAGGCGAAGAAGAGCACGGGGACGAACGCCAGCATGGAGAAGAAGAGCACCAGCGCGTCCACCGTGAAGGCGCGGTCGCGGAAGACCGACAGGTTGATCAGCGGGTGTCGGGTGCGCAGTTCGTAGCGGCAGAAGACGTACAGCAGCGCCAGGCCGCCGGCGATGCAGGCCCATGTCGCGGCGCTGTCCCAGCCCCAGGTGTACGCCTGCTGGAAGCCGAGGACGCTGGCACCCATGCCGGCGGCGACCAGCAACGCGCCCGTGACGTCCAGCGGTTCGTCGCGCCGCCGGTCGGAGATGCGGGCGAGCGCGGTGAGGATCAGCGCCACGATGGCGACGAGCACGTTGACCCAGAAGATCGCCCGCCAGGTCCAGGAGGTCAACCAGCCGCCCAGCAGCGGTCCGAGAGCGGTGAGGGCGCCGGTGATGCCGAAGAAAAGGGCCAGGGCGCGTCCCCGCCACTCGATCGGGAACACCGCCACGACGACCGCGAGCGCGGCGGGGAAGAGGAGCGCGGCCCCGAGTCCCTGGGTCGCGCGGAAGACGACGAGCCAGGTCAGGGCGATGTCCCCGGCGGGCACGCAGCCGCACAGCGCCGAGGAGACGACGAAGATCAGGGTGCCTGCCACGACGACGCGGCGTGGTCCCCACAGGTCGGCGAGGCGCCCGCCGACGGCGAAGAACGCGGCCAGGGACAGCAGATAGGCGTTGACCACCCACTGCATGCCCGAGGTGGACAGTCCGAGCTCGGAGACGATCTCGGGCGCCGCGATCGACACGATCGTCTGGTCGATGAACGTCATGGCCACCGCGAACATCATCGCCGCGAGCGCCAGCGGCTGCGAGGCCGCGCGTCCGGCACCGAGCGTGCTCTCGTCGCGTTGCGTGTGCGTACGGCTCACGTGGCCAGTCTGCGCCGGAACCGGTGGCGGCACACCTCGAGCGGAATCGGGTACCGAGGACGAACAAGGCTTGTTCTCACTGTCGCGGTGCCGAAAGGTCTGGCAAGATCCTCGTGTCACCAGAAGGGATCTCCGTTGGCAGCCAGACGTTCTCTCCGCGCGGCCATGACGGCAACCGCCAGTGCCGTCCTGGTGGTTGGCCTGTCCGCCGGTACCGCCGAGGCCACCACCTACGGGTGGAACGCCGCCGGTACCGCGGCCGATGTCGTCGGCGCGCACGCGTGGGGCTCGTTCGAGGTGCTGACGCCGAACGACCCGGTCACCTTCAGGGCCGGCGTCAAGGACACCGCCTCCGACGGCCACGGCGCACGCGTGCGCGTCCGTCAGGTCGCGTACCAGGACGGCTGCGGCTGGTGCACAGTCGTCGACGACACCCACTACGTCAGCGCGTCCGGCGACAACGCGACGAACACCGCCACCTGGAGCTTCGGCTACGTTCCGAACAGTCGGTTCGAGGTGAAGGAGTGCCTCACCGAGGCCGGTGCCGACCACGACTGCGGCAGTTGGTCGACGGCCGCAGTCGCCTGGGACGCCACCGACACCCCGGCCGACGTCGTCGGTGCGCACGGGTGGGGGAGGATCGAGCGCGGAGCCGACGGCAAGATCCGGGTCAGCGCGAGCGTCAAGGACACCAAGGCCGACGGGCACGGCGCCCGCGTCAACATCCGCGGAGCCTGTGACGGTGGCTGCGTGACGCTGGTCAGCGTCAGCGCGTCCGGTGACGACGTCACCAAGTCCGACGCGTGGGAGATACCCGCCGGTCCGGTCACGGTGCAGGAGTGCCTCACCGAGGCCGGTGCGGACTACCTCTGCGGCGAGCCGTACAAGGTCTACGACTTCGGCTGAGCCGGGCGCCGGGCCGTCTTCTCGAAGTTGCAGTCGAGCCCGGCGTCGGGGTCGACGATGATCCTCAGGCCCAACTCCTCCCCGTCGCGGACGAAACTCAGTGCGTAGATGCTGTCGTCCAGCTCCAGGTCGAGGGTCTGCGGGGTGACGCCTTTGACGCCCTCGAAGAGGTACCACGGTCCGGTGCCGTCGATCCGCCGGGGCTTGGTTCCCACGCCCTCGGGCTGGGCGATGAAGTCCTTGGCACTGAAGGTCCCGTCCGCGGCGACGTCCACCGTAGCCCCGCAGTCTCCCTGCCAGTGGCCGGTGACCTGGCCCCTGGTGACCGGCGGGAGGTCCTCGTCCGCCGCGGCGCCGCAGGCCGTGGCCAGCGCGAGCACCAATGCGGCGCCCACCACGTGCGACAGCCTTCTGCGCCTGGCGACCATCTGCGTTGCTCCCTCGTTCCTCGCCCTGTGACACGTCCGCCGTTGACAGCGCCGTCGGACAGCGGCCGGAAAGCCGGTACCCCGCTCGCGCGGAAGGTCACCGCGCGAGCGGGGTACCGGCGTCCGCCGTGAGCCTCTCCTACAAGAAGAAGAGGATCAACTGAAGCCAGCTCAGTCGGCTCAGTTGTTGGAGCAACGACCAGTTGGACGACGAACCGCTCCCGCCGGACGAACCCGTCGACGGCTGCTGGTACCGGATGGTCTCCGACCAGGTGATCGTCTGGGTCCGCTTCGACATCACGCCCTGCTTGAACCGCTCGTTGAGGGGCTCCGCGATGTTCTTGGTCCACCACTCGGTGTAGCCGATCCCACCGACGTGGGTCGCCGAGTTGATCGTACTGGGGTTGTAGACCTTGAAGTTGACGATGGCCGTGCCCTCGGCCTTGTCGACGGAGACCACCTTGTACTCCATCTGGTACGAGCCCAGGAACGCCGCCGAGAGGTTCGAGGTGAAGTCGCTGTACAACTTTCCGATGCTGTCGCTGACGTCACCGCCGAGGCCGTAGGGCGCCTTCACCGCCTTGCCGCCGGGCTTGAGCTCACCGCTCTTGAGCTTCGCGGCGATACCCGCCCGGGTCTCCTTCACATGGGCGTGTTCCTTCAGCGTCTTGGTGAACCGGTCGTTGCCGTCCAGCGTGCGGTTGCGGGGTCCGCTGTCGGTCGCCCACTCCCATCCGATGCGGAAGCCGTTCGGGTCGTCCGGCGGGCCCCCGATGTAGTTCGCCACGGGATCCGGCACGTCCACGATGTCGTCGACCATCTTCAGGCCGTTGCCGACCCCGTGACCGACGGTGTCGACGCCCTGGACCCAGGCGGCGGCGAAGACCGCCTTGGCGCCGCCGGTGACGTCGTCCTTCAGGTCGTCCCAGGAGTAGAGGCCGCTGGCGTCGGTGGAGTTCACCGGGTTGTTCCGGGAGTAGGCGTAGACGTTGAGTGTCTGCGGTTGCTCCGGCGTGGTGATCGGGTCGGTGCTCATGAACCGGCCGAGAGCCGGGTCGTACATCCGGGCGCCCATCAGGGTCAGCCCGGTGCTGTCGTCCTCGGCCTTGCCGAGGAAACCCCGGTCGGTCTCGGCGGGCAGGACCTGGGTGGTGCTGCGCTGCTTCCCGAAGGGGTTCAGCCGGCGTCTGATGACCGCGCCGCCCGCCGCGGTGACCATCAGCTGGGTCGAGGCCTGCCCGTCCGAGAGCAGCCAGGTCAGCTTGCCGCTGTCGCTGCCGTCGGCGACACGCATCGCGACGCTGGCGCCGTCGGCCGCGTAGTAGCGGGTGGCCTTGGGGGCGTCGGTTCCGGTCTTGCGCAGCTCGTGCCCCTCGACGTACAGAACCTTCTCGGTCGGGGTGTTGCGCAGGATCGGGTTGCCTTCGGCGTCGTAGACGTACGAGGTGACCTCGTCCCCCGTCGTCTTCTTCTGGGTGATCCGGGAGACCTGGTTGAGGGGGTTCCACTCGATCACGGAGGCGACGCCGTCGACCGTCCTGCCGGTCATCTGCCCGGCGTTGTTGTACGTGTAGCTGTCACTGCCTCCGGAGGACTTGGCCACGGCGGTGACCGCGTGGGGCCGCGGCTGGTCCGGCGTGTAGGTGGCCTCGTCCGCGCTGTAGCCGGGGTACTTGTAGTCCCGGGTCACCGCGGCGGCGCTCGCCGACGCCTTGTCCGTGCTCGACTGGATGTTGCCCAGCTGGTCGTAGGTGTAGGCGGTCTGGTACGGATCCGGTCCGGTGAAGTCCGACTGCGGTGTGACCGTGCAGCCGGTGGCCGACGTGGTCCAGGCTCCCGTCAGACGCCTGAGGTCGTCGTAGGTGAAGCACTGCTGCTGGTTGTCGACGTTCTCGCGCAGCGTGGTGACGCCTCCGACGTTGTTGCGGGTGTAGGTGTCGTCCTGCACCTTCTTCGTCGTCGAGCCGGTCAGTGTGCTGGTGGTGATGTTCTTCAGCCAGCCGGTGCCGTTGGTGTCGTCGTAGGTGAGGGTGCGGCTGACGGTGGTGCCGGTCGCCGCGGTGCCGAACACACGGGAGAGCAGGCGTCCGTTGTCGTCGTAACCCACACTGGCCAGATAGGTGGCCAGGGGGCTCGACACCTTGGTGGCCCGGCCGTCCGCGTAGGTCGTGGTGACCGTCTCGGCGGGCAGTCCACCGATCGCCGGATGGTCGACGGCCGTCACACGGTCGGCCAGGTCGTAGTGGTACTTCGTCTGGTAGGAGCCCGCCAGTCCGGTCCCGTCGTCGGGAGCGACGAACGTCTTGGCCGTGGCCCGGCCCCGGACGTCGTAGGAGTCCACGCGTGACGTGTAGGCCTTGCCGCCCGCGTAGCTGGCCGACGTGGCGAGCAGGCCCTTGCCGCCGGGTGCCGAGTCGTACGTCTTCTCCGTCAGGAGCGTGCTGCCCTGCTTGACGGTGGTGGGCCGGTTCAGCGCGTCGTAGGCGTAGGTGAGGACCTTGTTGTCATTGGTGACGGTCTGGATCTGACCGTTGTTGTCGTAGGACGTGACGGTGGTGCCGGCGCTCGGCTCCTCGCTCGTCACCCGCTCGTTCGCCCAGTTGTAGGTGTAGTGCGTGGTGTTGCCACGGGAGTCGTGGACGTACTTCAGCTGGCCCTTGCGGGTGTACTCGTAGGTGGTCGTGTACTGGGCCGCGCCGAGGTTCTCCACCACCTTGGCCGTCTGCCCGAAGGCGTCCTTGACGCTCCTGGTGGGGCTGCCGGACGCGGGAAAGACGGTGGTCTCGTCCGCGCCCTGGTACTGGGTGACGGTCTTGTGCGCGGCCTGCACCACGCCCTTGGCCTGGAGCTGGGACAGGATGGTGCGCCCTGCCCAGTCCGCCTTGTTGTCGGTGTACGACGGGATGTTGGGGACGGTCGGGTTGACCAGCCCGGACCCGGCCGCCGAGCTGTTGTAGAAGGGGGCGGAGGTGCCGGCGACGTTGCCGGAGGAGTCGTAGCGGGTGAGCGTGACGATCCGCCCGGTGCCCGAGGGCGCCTTGGTCTGCGTCTCCCGTTCCCGGCCCAGCCCGTCGGAGTAGGAGTAGGAGTCCAGATAGGTGCTGCCGGACTGCAGCACCCGCGAGGTGGTGCGGATCGGGTCGCCGGTGGCCACCCGGGGCACGCCGGTCGCCGAGGCGGCCACCGGGATCGAGTAGGCGAAGGTCAAGGACGCCGTGCCGTCCGGGTAGTTGGCCGCCTCGCTCGGTTTGAAGACCTTGGTCAGCCGGCCGGCCGCGTCGTAGGTGAGCTGGGTGACGGCGCCGTTGGCGTCGACCGTCTTCCAGGGCTGTCCCCAGTAGCGGGAGAAGTACCGGGTGGAGGACAGCGCCGTACCCGGGCCGGAGCCGTCGGGGTCGGGGGTGGTGGTCCTGACGCCGTCGGTCGGCCAGGAGGTGGCCGGCGAGTAGGTGGTGGTGGTGAGCTGGTTCTTCGCGTCCCAGGTCTTGGTCGGGCGCCCCGCGTTGTCGTAGTCCGACCTGATGGTGCGCCAGGCGGTCTCGGCGGTGTGGGTGCGCACCTCCGTGGCGTTGCCGTCGACCAGCTTAGTGTCGTTCTCGGCGAAGGACAGCGCGCCGTCGTAGAAGGTGGTGACCCGCTTGTCCATGTGCGCGGCCGGGGTGCCCGCGGCCTCGTCGTCGGCGACCGTCGAGCACGAGACGCTGTAGTGCCGCTCGTCGTCCTGGTAGACCATCCAGCGCTTGGTGCCGGTGGAGTCGTCCGCGAGGTCGTCGGTGTTGTAGGCGCGGCCGTACTCGGTGCAGTGGTTGTCCGAGACGTTGGTCTCGCCCCAGTCGTCGACGCGCATCGGCAGGCCGAAGACGTAGGAGGCCTTCTCGTCGTTGTCGTACTCGGTCTCGACGATGTGCTCGCGCCAGCCGGACCCGTCGGTGGAGTTCACCACCTTCTCCAGGGTGCGCACCTTGTTCTCACGCACCATGCGGGCGTCCGGCATGCCGGTGTACTGGGCGGTGTTGAACTGCCAGTACTCGTGCCACTCGCGTTCCTGGGAGTCGCCGTTGTGGTCGCGGGTCGAGGTCTCCAGGGTCTGTCCGGCCAGCCAGGCGTGGTCCGTCCAGTCCTTGTCGTCGGAGTCCTTCACCGTGACGGTGCGGGTGTCACTGGAGTCGGTCTTGGACTTGCGGTCACCGGACAGGCCCCGGTACAGCCAGTGGTACGTGGAGTGCCGGTTCTCGTTGGCGCCGGTGGTCACCAGGACCTTGGCGTAGCCGCGCCAGTCCGCCCAGCTCTCGTCCTCGTCCTTGACGAGCGGGTCGGCGGTGAAGCGCCAGCCCGGGGCGCCGTCGTACTCGTAGTCGGTGATCATGGGCGGGTCGCCCTCGTTGGCCTTGCCCGGGTCGACCCGCACCTGCTTGGTGACGAACTTCTTGAACCAGCCGGTGCGTTCGCTCTCCGCGCCCTCGGGGACCCACTTCTTCCAGAAGCACTCGTAGGTGTTGTTCGCCTCCGAGGTGCCGCCGGTCTCGGGGCACTGCCGGTCGATGTTCCCGGCGTCGTCGGTGGCGTGGCCGTAGGTGGCGGTGATGGTGGCGCCGGTGTCGGTGAAGATCTTGTTCACCCGGCGGAAGTTGAGCTCTCCGGAGCCGACCTTGTTGTCCTGCCACTCGCCGTTGAAGTTGATCGTGGGCAGGTCGATGTCGTCACCGGAGTAGCCGCGCCGCTGGATGTAGTCCAGCCACAGCTGGTCCCCCACCGTGCCGGACGGGTTCATCAGCGCGTACTTGAACTGGTACTGCTTGACCAGTCCGTCGGCCCAGGCGTCCGTGTTCTTGTCGCGGACGTAGATGTTGATGTCCCACAGCAGGTCCCGCTGGAAGAACGTCGGGTAGTAGGTCTTGCCCGCGCAGGTCTCGCCGTCCTCCGGACCGTCGCAGATCAGGTCGACCGGCACGTCGGGGTAGGACTCCGGCTTGGAGTCGATGCTCGGGCAGGCGGGGGTTGTGTTGTTGAGCGGATCCGGCTCCGTCAGCCGCTCCACGCACCGGTTGACGTGCTGGAAGTCGATCATCGCCGGGAGCTGCGCGCCGGAGATCTGCGAGGACCAGCCGTAGTCGATCCGCGAGAGGTAGGAACCCGCGTCGTAGCCGCGGGCCTTGTCCGCGGCCGCCACCGAACGGTAGAAGTTGCGCTCCTTGTTGTAGAAGTAGGAGTTCTCCACCTCGTTCGGCGTCACCACGCGGTCCAGGTTCCAGCGCCAGGCCTGTGTGCAGGGGTTCGGGTACTGGGCCTTGCAGGGCTCTCCGGTGTCGTCGCCGACCACCGGCACGGTGAGCACCGAGTTGGTCTTCTCGCGCTCGTTGTCGTTGTTCAGCCGCTCGGTACGGCCCCAGCCGAAGTAGTAGCGGGTTCCGTCCTGCTTGGTCAGCACCCAGTACTCGTCCGTGTTGTCCGAGCCGAAACCGCCGTTGAGCTTCTGTACCCGCCAGCCCGGATCGTCCTTGATGCGGAACGAGCCGGTACCGGTGCCGTCCTGGATCAGCTCGGACGTGATGCCGTCGATGCTGATGGTGTACACGGCGCCGTTGGGGTCGGACGAGGAGTTGGGCGAGGCCCAGCACAGGTCGCCGAAGGTCGGGTGGCCGTCCTGGGCGCAGTTCTTGTACTGACGCTCGATCGCCCCGACGTTGAGGTCCCAGCCCATGCCGACCCAGGACGCCTGGTTGTTGGACGCCGAGGTACGCCCGTCCACGCTCTGCGAGTTGTACGTCAGTGCCAGGTCCGGCGCGACGCCCACCGGCGGCGCCGGCACCTCGATCGGCACCGAGTAGGTGAACGCGCCCGACGCGAGGGACACGTCCCACTTGCCGGAGGGGTTGATCTGTGTGGCCCGGTAGTCCCCGGCGTCCGACGAGGAGCCGGATGCCAGCGCGTACACGGCCGACTCGGCCGTCGCGGCCAGTGCGGTCTTCCCGGACATCGTGGTCATCCCGGCGGCCTGCTCGGTCTGCGGGGCGGTTTCCACCACGGCGGTCAGCATGCCGGTGGTGGTGTCGTTGCGCTGCCCCGGCACCGTCTCACCGTCCGCGCACCCCGGCTTCGTGGGTGTGGTCAACGCACACGCCGGCAGCTTCACCAGCCGGAGCCGGGAGGCGAACGCGCCGCCGTAGGCCTGGGAGAAGCCCGAGTAGTCGATGGCCGCCTCGACCGACCCGGCCTCGCTCCGGCCGTCGGCCCGGAAGACCCGCAGGCCCAGGCCGACACCGCCGACGGGCTCGACCTGCTTGCGGTCCAGCACCTCCACCCGCACCGATTCCGGGGCGGGCGCGGCCGAGCGGGGCCGGAATCTGGTCGGGGCCGGGGCCTTCGGCGCCCGCACCGCCACCACGGAGGACTTCCCCCCGGCGGGAGTGACCGCCTTGCGGCCGGCGTCGGCACTCGGCACCGTCACCGTGGCCTGCCCCCGCGCGGGCCACGTCACCTTCGGTGCCTTCTCGATCCCGGGCTCAGCCGGCTGGTTCACCGCCTTGCCGAGTCCTCGGCCCGGCACGCTGGGTCTCTCCCCCGAGGGCACCGCCAGCGCGGCCGTCGGCGCGAACGTCACCGCGGCCAACAGCCCGCCGACCAGTGCCTTTGCTGTCAGGAAGACAAGCCCTCGACGTCTTGGCTGCACAATCCCGCCCCCCACACGCGATCCGATCCGAAACAGAACGTCAACTCAGCAAGGGCCGCGTGCAGTTGCAATTGACATGAACCCGGCGCTCGCCGCGTGACCCTAACCCGCCCTCAACAGCGTGTCTAGATCGACAAAGTGACTGCCATACAGTAAAGGGCGAGAAAATTGAGACCCCTGTTCCGGCAAAGCGACTTCTGGCAAGATCTCCGGGCGCGCACCTGTTCACACCTCTCTGTGCCAGGTGCGCGCAGACGATTCCCCGCATGTCGGGACTCGTTCGCCACAGGGGAAGGGACCCAATGATCGGCACTACCCGACTCAGGACCGCCGGCGGTGTGGCCGCGGCGTCGATGCTTCTGCTCGGCGCCATGACCACCGCCGCTCCGAGCGCCGCCGCCCAGGCCGGCACCGGTACGCTCGACGTCGAGTCATCCGGCCCGATCTTCAACAACCCGCTCGGGACCGAGACGGATCAACGGGCCATCCGCAGCAAGCTCCTGCAGTACATCGACACCAGCCCGACCGGCGCGTCGATCAAGGTGGCGCTCTACCACTTCTGGGACCAGGAGGTGGCCCAGGCCCTCGCCGACGCGCACACCCAGCGCGCCGTCGACGTGCAGCTGATCCTCGACGAGTCCACGGTCAGCGGACGTCCCAGCGACCCCAGTTACGGCATCCTGCGCACCGCCCTGGGCACCGACACCTCCCAGCACTCGTTCGTGGACCTGTGCCCCGTCGGCAAGTCGTGCCTGGGCCGGCCGGAGTTCGGCAAGTCCATCAACCACAACAAGTTCTGGCTCTTCTCGCAGGTCGACGGTGCTTCCAACGTGACGGTGCAGACATCGTCGAACATGTCGCCGTCGTCCTACAGCGCGTTCTGGAACGACGCCTATGTCGTGGCCGAGAACAGCGGGATCTACAACGCCTACTCCGGCTACTTCTCCGCCCTCGTCGGCAAGGACTGGGAGAACTGGCGCTACACCAGCGCGTCCTGGAACCAGTACAAGGCGTACTTCTACCCGTACTACCCGGGCACCGGGAACAGCACCGACACGGTCTGGAACATCCTGGACAAGGTCACCTGCAACTACACGCAGGACGGTGTCGCCAAGCACACCAAGGTCCGCGTCGCCATGTTCAAGTTCACCCGGCAGGGCGTGGCGGACAAGCTCGTCGCGCTCAAGAAGGCGGGGTGCTCGGTCGAGCTCGTCTACACCGAGACCGACAGCAAGGACAGCTCCGCCGACGGGAACACCCCGGGCACGTGGGAGACCCTGCACTCGGTCTCCGGCCTCACGCCCGTCTGCTACCACCACGACCACGACAACAACTCGGCCACCTCCTCCCGCGTCATCCACTCCAAGTACCTGCTGATCGACGGCAGGTACGACGACACGACCAACAAGGTGCTGTGGACCGGCAGTCACAACTACACCGGCCCGGCGCTGCGGGAGAACGACGAGGCGCTGCTCAAGGTCGACGACTCCGCCGCCCACGACTCCTACGTCGCGAACTTCACCGCGGTGAAGGCCGCCGCGTCGCCCGGCACCGCCGACAACGTCGCCCGCTGCAAGGGCGTCATCACCCAGCCCGAGGGCTGACCACCGCGAAGGGCTGACGGGTGGGCGAACGCCGGAGCGTACGCCCAACCGTGGCCGTCGTGTGCTTCGGCCGTCCGATCTACGCTCCCGTGCGATAGACGGCGATCTCGGTCATCGTCGGGGTGTACTGCTCCGTCGCGATCTGCCCGGTGAGCGCCACCCGGAGCCTGGAGGTGGTGACGCTGCCGAAGCCGGTCACGGTGAGGTCGTGGCCGATGCCGTTGTCGCGGTTCGCGAAGGTCACCCACCGGCCGGTCCCGGCATCCCACCGCTGGAGCTCGAAGGACCGCACGCGCGGGTCGGTGCCCGAGTCGGTGTACTCGTCCAGGTAGACCTCATCGAAGGTGGTGTCCGCGCCGAAGTCGATGTCGAGCGTGATCGGATAGGTCGCGTCGTCGACCGCGGCCCAGCGGGTGGTGAGGTCGCCGTCGGTCAACTTGTCCGCGGTGAGCGTCCCGTTGGCCCCCGGGTGGGTCGAGCTGGCCGTGACGGGTCTGCCGAGCGCGAGGTCGACCCGGTTGTCGGTCTCCTCCTCGATGGGGTCGTCGTCGACCGGGTCGGTGACCTGCGGGCCGATCCGCGTCTCGGCGATGCCGATGTCCGGTGCCCTGCCGTAGTAGAGGTGCGTGCCGAGGAAGTCCTCGGTGCCCAGGTGCGGGTTGTACCGGCCGGCGTCGACGAGCGGCGAGTCGTCACGCAGCGCGAAGTGCGCCGCGGCCTTGCGGATCTGTCTCACGCCCGCCCCGGTGACGTAGTCGGCGGGGTCGCCGACGAAGCGCGGGTCGGCCCGGGAGCCTCTCGGGTCGGCCGGTTCCTGGATGGAGTGGGTGCCGCTCGCCTCGTAGTAGTCGTTGTTGGAGAACACGGCCTGCCGGAGCGCGCCGGTCCGGCGGTACCACGGGGTCTCCGTGGTCTTCGAGGTGTTGTAGAAGATGTTGTTCAGGAAGTAGACGCGGCTCAGGAACGTCTCGTCGTGGACGTAGTCGAGGTCGGCGCCGTCGTAGACGAAGGTGTTGTTCGTGAAGTACGTCGGCGAGTAGTTCGTCGACAGCATGTTCTTCACGAGCACGCCGTTGTCGTTGACGCTCAGGTTGTAGCGGGCCACCGAGTTGGAGCTGTTGCCCATGTAGGCCATCCAGCCCGCCGCGTTGTCGTGCGAGTAGTTGAACTGGTACGTCACGTTGAAGTTCGTGTACTCCAGGTCCCAGGGGGTGCCGTCGTACTCGTTGTTCGGACCGCCGTAGACCTCGTTGTACTGCATGACCGAGTCGGCGCCGGCCCACAGGTAGAGCGCGCAGGACACCGCGTCGTAGCGCTTGAGGTAGCCGTTCACCTCGTTGTACTCGACCGTCATGTTCTTGGTGTCGGCGAGCTGGATCGCGCCCTGGCCGATGCTCTCCGCATAGTTGTGGCCAATGTAGACGTGACGGCTGTACAGGTCGCGGGTGCGTACCCACAGCTGTTCCCAGCCCTCGTGCCACTTGCCGTTCTCGTCGTACTGCCCGGCGTCCGCGCCGTCGGCCGCGAACCAGTTGAACGCGAACTGGACGGCGTGCAGTTCGACGTTCTCGAAGGTGTTGTTCTCGATCCGGACGTCCTTGAAGTAGTAGCCGCCGGTGCCGTAGTCCTTGTAGCTCTTGCTGCCGAAGACCTGGAAGTCGACCGCGCCGTAGTGGATCTTCTGCCAGTGGCTCGGGCCGTCGAGGTTGTGGACGTACACGTCCGAGACGCGGAAGTGGTCCATGACGCTGTCCGCGCCGCTCTTGAGGAGGTCGGCGTTGATCGACACCATGATGCCGTCGCGGACGTAGGACCCCTCGGTGATGTCGGTGGCGAAGTCGTCGTCGTTGGACAGCTCGACGTTGTCGATCTCCCAGTACTGCTGGTTGCGCAGCACGATGGCGCCGGTCAGTCCCACGGTGGCGGGGTTCTTCGTGCCGTCCGCGTTGAAGGGGCTCGGCACCCTGCCGTTCGTCGCGATGTACGGCCGTCCGGCGGTCGGTTCGCCGTACGCCGAGATGGTGATCGGCCTGCCCGCGCTGCCCGAGCCCTTGGGCCACAGCTGCTGGTCCTGCCACTGCTCACCGGCCTTGAGCAGGATGCGGTCGCCGGGCCGGAACGTCGTCGCGTTGGCCTTGGCCAGGGTGCGCCAGGCGGTGGCCGGGGAGGTACCTGCCGCGGTGTCGCGGCCCCGCGTGGCGTCGATGAAGTAGTCCTTGCCACCGGTCCTGTTCGGCGTGTTGCCCGGCCACGGCTGGGCGGCGGCGCCGGCCTCGGCGGGGGCACGGTCCGGGGCCGCGGCGGCTCGCGCCTGCGGGACGAACGATCCGACGAGCACCGCGGCGAGCAGGACGACGAGGCTCGCGTACAGCGTCCGTTGGGGAGGTGGTCCGGTGTCGACGGGTCTCATGGCTGCACATCCTCCGCGTTGATGGCGTCCACCGCCGAGGTGTCGACATCGATGTCGCTGTCGTCGACCCGGCGCTGGACCAACTGGTCGAACTTCTCCTCGACGAGCGACTGCCGGATCCGCCGGCGGTAGTCGGCGAACGCCTTGTCCTCGTCGACGCTCTCGCTGTCGAGCTCGTAGTACGTGATCTGGCCGGTGCCCGTGACGGGGGCCGAGATCCGGCCCGGTGCGAGCGTGCCGAGCACGGTCATGAGGTCCTGGTCGTGGACGTTCGGCCCGGAGGAGGCGCCGCCGTCGTACGTGCCGGTCGTGAGCCTGGCGCCGGGTTCCCGGGCGGCGACGGCCGCGAGGCGCCCGGCGGCGGACACCCGTCGCTGAAGCCCGGCGGCGTAGGTCGCGGGAGTGCCGTCGGGCACCGGCACGACGAGTCGGGTGTACCTGTACGTGGTCGCGTTGGCGCTCCAGGCGTCCCGGTCGGCGTCGAACGCTTGCCGCACCTCGGCGTCGGTGACCCGGAGGGGGCCGTCGGCGTTCGCGCTCAGCCGCTCCTTCAGGCTCGTGGTGAGCTCGGTGAGACGGTGTGTGTAGTACTCCTCGGGAGAGAAGTGCGCGAGGCCGTAGACGGTCCGGCCCTCGGCGACGGCGTCGGCGCGGGACCGGTTCTCCTTGGCGAGGTCGGCGAGGAAGTCCTTGTGGTCCACGGACTTGACGAGGCCCTGCTCCTTCGCGAGGACGAGCGTGGTCCTGTCCCGCCAGATCTCGTCGAGCGCGCGGCTCTCGAGCCGTTGGAGCGCGGTCCTGTCGCCGGCCTTCGCGTTCCAGTCGATCGTGCCCCGCAGGCGGTACTTGTTGCGCAGCTCGTTCTGCACGGTCGGCGCGAGTCTCCGCATGTGGAAGAGGAGTTCGTCGTGGGTGACGGGGTGCCCGTCGATGGAGGCGACCTGGCTGGTGCGGTGGTCGCGGAGCATCGTCACTCCGGTGAGCACCAGCGCGGCGAGGGCGACGCACACGCCGGCGACGAGGAGGACGGCCCGGCGCGAAGGCCCGCGGGAGTCGTTCGGCGTGTGTGAGGGGGCCGCCTTGCGGGGGGCGCCGGGCTTGCGCGACGCGGTCGGCTTGCGCGAGGTGCCCGACCTGCGGGTGTTGCCCCGCTTGCGCGCGGTGCCCTGCCCGGGCAGGGTGCCCCTCATGACGTGGCCCCGATCGCGGCCACCCGCGCGACGACGGGCGTGTCCCGGGCTTGGGTCACCTCGGCCCGTACGGCGTCCACCTCGGTCGGTGGGAACGTCAGGATGCGCTGGTAACCCACGGCGTTCGCCTCGGCGAGCATCGTCCACCGGTCCTGCCGGTGGCCCCGGACCACTACATGCTCGATGCGCTGGCCCTGTGCGATGTCCTCGCCCAGGACGACCGCCTCGACCGGGCGGCGCCGGGCGAACGTGAGTGTCACCCAGGGCAGGTCGTCGGAGTCGTCCGGACGCCAGGGCGTACGCCCTCCGCCGGGCCACGCGGTCGCGAGGTCGCCCGGGGTGCCGGACGAGACCGTGGCGGTCGCCGCGATCCGTCGCGCCCTGAAGACGTCGATGCGTCGCCCGAGCTGCTGCAGGACGGCCATGTCGGTGTCGCCGATACGACCGCGCCGGTCAGGCGGGACGTTCAGCAGGAAGCAGGAGTTGCCGCCGACGGCGCGCAGGTAGACGGGGAACAGCTCGTCCGCGGAGCGCACTTCGGTGTCCTCGGCCGGGTGGTGGAACCAGCCGGGACGGATCGAGGTGTTGACCTCGGCGGGGTACCAGACGAGGTCGGCCTCGTGTCCGGCCAGCGCGGCGCGGCTGCCGAGGTCACGGTCGTCGCTGCGTACGCGCCGGGCGAAGGCGCGGTCGTCAGCCTGCTGTGAACGGGCCGCGGTCCGCTCGGCGTCCTGGAGGGCGGCCGGTACCACGCTCCACTCGTCGGGGCGGGTGTCCCCCGCCTCGTTGCCGCACCAGCGCACGTCGGGCCCGCACACGCTGATGACCGCGTCCGGCTGCACCGCTCGGACCACGGCGAAGTACCGCTCCCAGTCGTAGACCTGGCGCCTGCCGTTCGGGCCCTCCCCGTTCGCGCCGTCCAGCCACACGCAGA
This sequence comes from Streptomyces sp. NPDC043427, assembly GCF_056436655.1. Lineage (NCBI taxonomy): Bacteria > Bacillati > Actinomycetota > Actinomycetes > Kitasatosporales > Streptomycetaceae > Streptomyces > Streptomyces sp. NPDC043427. The sequence goes on from NZ_JBWKCC010000026.1 coordinate 118,551, forward strand.
ACACCGGCCCGTACCGGGTGAGCAGTTCGGTGAGCTGGGCGACGTAGAAGTCGTCGTACGGGGTCCCGGAGCCGTAGGACGCCTCGGTGCGGTCCCACGGGGAGAGGTAGATCCCGAAGCGCAGGCCGTGGCGCCGGGCGGCGTCGGCGACCTCCGCGACCACGTCGCCCCGGCCGCCTCGCCACGGCGACGAGGCGACCGAGTGGCTCGTGACGTCGCTCGGCCACAGACAGAATCCGTCGTGGTGCTTGCAGGTGAGGATCACTCCGGTCATCCCGGCACTCTTGAGTGCCGCGGCCCACTGGTCGGCGTCCAGTGCGGCCGGGTCGAAGGCGGCCGGGTCCTCGTGTCCCTCGCCCCACTCCCGGTTCGTCATCGTGTTCATGCCGAAGTGGATGAAGCCGTAGAACTCCATCTCCTGCCAGGCGAGTTGGCGTCTGCTCGGCCGGACCGCGGCCGGCGCCGTCCATGTCGATTTCTTCATGTCGGTTTCCTTCCGCTGAGACCGCGGGGGCCGATCAGCCGGGCGAGACGAACCGAGAGCCGTGAGCGAACAGCGATGTCCGAGCGCGAGGGGGCAGGCCCCGCTCTCGATGGCGTGGCACCGATAACATGGAGGCTTACGGTGGCACCCCGGCGCGTGGAGGCGCAAGGGGCCCACACGAGGTGATTCGGTGAACGTCCGGCGCGACGCTCAGAGGGAGCGCGGCGGTGCCGTGGAGGCGCGCACCGACAACCGCGCGGTGGCGACGGATGCGTCGGGGTGGGCGTCGTCGCCCTGGAGCAGCAGGCCCACGGCCGCCGCGCCGTAGCGGTAGAAGTCCTGCCGGACGGTGGTGAGCGGCGGTGCGCAGTAGGCCGCGAGGGCGATGTCGTCGACGCCCACGATGGACACGTCGTCGGGAACCGACCGGTCCCGCTCGCGCAGGGCGCGGATCACCCCGAAGGCCATCTCGTCGCCGGCGACGAAGACGGCGGTCACCTCGGGGATCATCGCGAGGATCCGCCCCTGCCGGTGTCCCGAGTCGGGCGACCAGTCGCCCTCCAGGACCGGCGGCGCCTCGATGCCGGCGGCGGCCAGGCACTCCTGCCAGCCCTGTTGGCGTTGACGCGCCTCGATCCACTCGTCCGGCCCGGAGACGTGCCAGACCTGACGGTGCCCCAGGTCGAGGAGGTGTTGCGTGGCGATCCGGCCCGCTTCCCGCTGGTCGATCCCGAGCACCCGGGCGCCGGCCGTCCGCGAGCCGTCGAGGGTGACGGTCGGGATGTCGCGGGTGATGTCCTCCATCTTCCGCGTCACGGAGATGAGCGGTACGGCGATGACGAGGCCGTCGACGCCCTGGTCCGCGAGCTTGGACAGGGACCGCTCCATCAGGGCGGTGTCGAGCGCGGCGATGGTCGCGATGCTCACCGCGTACCCGGCCTCGCCGGCGGCCGCCTCGACACCGGCGGTCACCGCCGAGCGGGCGTAGTAACCGCCGGAGGCCAGCAGTACGAGCCCGATGGTGTGGCTGCGCCCGGAGGACAGCGCCCTGGCGGCGCTGTTGAACCGGTAACCGACCTGTTCCACGGCGGCGAGCACGAGCCGCCTGGTCTCGGGGGTGACGTTCGGCGAGCCGCGGAGCGCACGGGAGACGGTCTGCGCGGAGACCCCGGCGGCCCGGGCCACGTCGGCCATGCTCGGCTGCCTGGGCCTCGTGGTGGCCTCGTCCATGGCACTCCGTTCCGCGTGTCCGTGTTCCCGTGAATCCTAGCGTTCTTGTTACGGATGGTAGCGATAACATACGCTCCTGACGTGACTGAGCTGAGCACGACACCCGCGCTCACCTGGCGCGCGGGGCGCCTGTTCCGGCACGGCGTCCCCCACCGCCTCCTGTCCGGAGCGCTGCACTACTTCCGCGTCCACCCCGACCTCTGGCGGGACCGGATCCGCAGGCTCGCCGACCTCGGACTGAACACGGTCGACACCTATGTGCCGTGGAACTTCCATCAGCACCGCGAGGACGGGCCTCCGCGCTTCGACGGCTGGCGGGACGTCCAGCGGTTCATCCGCACGGTGGGCGAGGAGGGCCTCGACGTCGTCGTCCGGCCCGGCCCGTACATCTGCGCGGAGTGGTCCAACGGCGGCCTACCGAGCTGGCTCACCGGCCGGGACGTCGCCCTCCGCAGCTCGGACCCGGGTTTCACCTCCGCCGTCGGCGACTGGTTCGACGAGCTGGTCCCACGCCTCGCCGCGCTCCAGGCCTGCGAGGGCGGGCCGGTGGTGGCGGTGCAGGTGGAGAACGAGTTCGGCAGCTTCGGCGACGACCAGGCCTACCTGCGCTGGAACCGCCGGGCGCTGACCGGGCGGGGCATCCGGGAGCTGCTGTTCACCGCCGACGGACCCACCGAGCTCATGCTGGACGGCGGCACCCTGCCCGGCACGCTGACGGCCGTCACGCTGGGCTCCGATCCCGGTGCCGCCCGACAGCTGCTCGCGGCACGGCGACCGGATGAACCGTTCCTGGTCGCCGAGTTCTGGAACGGCTGGTTCGACCACTGGGGCGGACAGCACCACGTCCGCGGGGTGGACAGCGCGGTCCGCACGCTCAGCGGCATCATCGCCGACGGCGGCAGCGTGAGCATCTACATGGCGCACGGCGGCACCAACTTCGGGCTGTGGGCGGGCGCCAACGAGCACGAGGGCCGCCTGCGACCCGTCGTGACGAGCTACGACTCCGACGCGCCGATCGCCGAGGACGGCAGCCTCACCGCCAAGTTCCACGCCGTGCGCGAGGCGCTCGGCGCACGGGTCACCCTCCGGTCGCCCGCGCGCATGCCGACGCTCCCGCCGACCCGCGTTCCCCTCGTCCACCGCGCCGACCTGCTCGCCGGGCTGCGCGCCGTACCGGCCCCGACCTGGACCGCCCCGCGCCCCGCCTCGTTCGAACGACTCGGGCTCGACGCGGGCATGGTCCTGCACACCGCGCACCCACGTGTTCCGGCGGGCGAGCACCGGCTGGTCCTCACCGACGTACGCGACCGGGCACTGGTCTTCGCCGACGGGCAACGGCTGGGCGTGGCGGACCCCGATGCGCCGGAACTCACCCTCCGGGGAACCGGTGCCGTCGTACGGCTCGAGGTCCTGGTCGAGAACCTGGGCCGGGTGAACTACGGGCCGGGCATCGGCGGGCACAAGGGCCTGCTCGGTCCTGTCCTGGTCGACCGGCGCATCGTGCAGGGCTGGGACAGCACACCGGTCGCGCTCCAGGAATGGACCGCCGCGGAACTGAGCGGCGCGGTCGCCGCCGGCCCCGCGGGCACGCACGCCGGGTTCGCCGTCGCGACGTTCGACGTCGACACCCCCGCGGACACCTTCCTCGCGCTGCCGGGATCGAGTCACGGTCTCGTCTGGGTCAACGGTTTCCTGCTCGGCCGCCACCGCGCGACCGGCCCGCAGGTCACCCTCTACTGTCCGGCCCCGCTGGTGCACGCCGGCGAGAACACGGTGACGGTCCTGGAACTGGAACAGCTCGGCGGAGTACTGGAGTTGCGGGATCGCCCCGAGCTGGGGCCGCCGGAGGAGTACGTCGAGGAATTCGACTGACGAAGTCCCGGCCGTGCCAAGGAACTCGGGCACGGTTTCGTCGAATGCGTACCGAACTCTTGACGGGATCAGCGGGCCTGCGTAGACATGACCGCTCCGTCGTGACTGCGCCGTCATGACTGCGCAGTCAGAAAGAGCACGCAACGCCCGGGAGGGGCTATGCAGGGAAGAAGATTCGGGCGGGCGCTGGGAACCTTCGTCGGGGCATCCGCGATGCTGGCGATCCCCGCGTCCAGCGCACTCGCGTACAACCCGACGGGCGGGACCCTCTACCAGCTGGGCAGCGAGCCGTGCCTGAAGGGGCGCGGCAACTGCGCGGTCTATCCGAAGTCGGCGCAGTTGCCGAGCGGTCGACTGGTGGCGTCGTTCGAGAAGTCGACGGTCGTCACGGAGACGGGGAGTGCCGACAAGCAGACCCTGCCGGTCTACAAGAGCGACGACCGTGGAATCACGTGGCAGCCGCTGTCGGAGGTCAAGGCTCCGGCGTACCTCTCCAGCGACCCCCAGTACGCGAAGTACACGAGCAACTGGACCAACCCGTACCTCTACGTCCTTCCCCAGGACGTCGGGAACCTGAAGCAGGGCACGCTGCTCCTCGCGAGTGTCGTGTCGGGCGACGACTACTACTACAAGGAGCACAAGGCGGCCGACCCGAACTGGACGCCGTCCAACGACGGGGACCGCAAGGACCTGGCGATCGCCCTGTACTCCAGCGCCGACGAAGGGGCGACGTGGAAGGTGGTCAACGTCGTCGCGACGGGCGGCTGGCAGGGCGGCGCGCGGGCGCGGTCGGACAGAACATCGCGGCGGCGAACACGAACAAGCAGGTGGATCCCCTCTGGGAGCCGTACCTGATGGTCCACAAGGGCAAGCTCGTCTGCTACTACTCCGACGAGAACGACTACACCGGCTTCAACGCGACCACGGGTGTCCCGACCCTGGATCCCGCGAACGACACCGCCCCGGACTCGCAGGGCCAGATCCTGGTGCACAAGACCTGGGACGGTCGTAGCACCCAGTGGAGCTCCCCCGTCGTCGACATCGCCGGCCTGACCCAGGACATGGGAGGCGGCAAGACGGAGATCGGGGGCGGACGACCGGGCATGACGAACGTCGTCCGTACGACGGACGGCAAGTGGCTCCTGACCTACGAGTACTGGGGTGGTGGAGCCAACACCCGATACCGGATCGCTGACGACCCGCTGAAGTTCTTCACCGGCTCGCCCACCGGCACGGGGGTCAACCCACTGCCCCTCGAGGCCGGTTCACACGCCCTCTCGACCGGCGGCAGCCCCGTGCTCATAAGGCTCCCCGGTGGGCGCCTGGTCTACAACGCCGCGGGCAGCGGCAACGTCTGGGTCAACGAGAGCGGACGCAGCGACGGCGCGTGGAAGGAGTACCAGACGACCTCGCAGGCCGGCTACAGCCGCAACCTGCAGTACGTCGAGGGCACCGGGCGCATCTCGATACTCAACAACCAGGGCACGTCGACGCTCAGGTTCGCCGAGGTCGATCTCGGCCACTCGGACGGCCCCTACTACCAGTTGGTGAACCGGAAGACGGATCAGGTGATCGGCACCGGGAACAAGACCAACGACGCGAACATCGGCAACGGCGACGTTCCCGACGTCCGCCTGGAGGCACCAGGCTCGGCGGCGAACGCGGACACCCAGTTCTGGCACGTGGTGACCGAGCCCAACGGCGGCGTGACGCTGCTGAACAAGTCGGGGGGACGCGCGGCGGCCATCTGGACGGGGAACGCGACCGTCGGCCAGAAGATCGGCCAGTGGGCGGACAACAGCACCACGGGCAGCTGGAACCTGGTCAAGACGGACGACGGGTTCTACCGGCTCCAATCCGTCAAGAACACCGGCCTGTACCTGACCGGCACGTCCGCCGGTGCGCAGCTGACCCTCCAGAGCGCGGTCGCGGACGGCTCTCAGGACTGGGAGCTCGTCCAGTAGGCCCTCGCTTCGGCAGGGACAGGGACTCCCTCCGGCCATAACGATCGTTAGAGTCCAGCGTGACCTTGCGTCATAACGATCGCCATAGGGAGACCTCGTCATGCCGATGACCCGGCTCACCGTCCCGCAGGGTTCGCTGACCGAGGAGGGCCGCAAGGCCGTCCAGCAGGACCTGGCCGCCGTACTGCTGGACGCCACCGTACGCACGGCGACCCGGTCGACGTGCTGCACCGCGTGACGGACGGCGTCCGCCGGCTCACCGGACAGTTGACCGGCCACCGGCGTGCCCGGGCGGAGATCCCGGCCGTGGACGAGTTTCCCTGAGGGGTGCGGATGTACAGCCCCGTCACCGGAGCGGACGGCCCTCTCTCCCCGCCTATGCGGGTGACGCCGGACGACGGCGGCCACTGCAGGCTGGGCATCGCCCACGAAGGCCCGCCCGGGTACGGGCACGGCGGCATGAGCGCGATGCTGCTGGACGAACTGACGGGCTGGGCCTGCGCAGCGGCCGGAAGGCCCGGCATGACGATCTCCCTGGAAGTGCGCTCCCAGCGGCCCGCCCCCTGGATCAGGCTTTACTTGTGGGCGCGCCGGGCGCACGTGGGCGCCCTTGGGTGTGGGACGGATGCAAGCAAAGGAGTGCCGACCATGATCCTCCCGAAGGTCCGGGACCCCCGTTTCGTGACTGTCCGGCGCGGTGGGACCCTCACCGACGCGGATCATCACCTCCTCGCTCTTTGGGCGGCAACCTGCGCGGAACACGTCCTTGACCTCTTCGAGTCGGTTCAGCCCGACGACCCACGGCCCCGTCAGGCGATCGAGCATGCCCGCGCCTGGGTGCGTGGCGAGGTCAACATGACCCAGGCACGCGCGGCCGGCGGCCATGCGATGGGCGCGGCCAGGGATCTGCGTGGGGCGGCACGGCATGCCGCGTACGCCGCCGGCCAGGCCGGGGCCGTCGCACACGTCGCCGCGCACGAACTCGGTGCGGCCGCCTATGCGATCAAGGCCGTCCGCGCCGCCGCGCCGGAGGGCGAGGGCGAGGCCGCGGGGCGACTCGAGTGCCAGTGGCAGCGTGACCAGCTCCCGGAGGCGATTCGCGAGCTCGTCCTTGACGACCAACGGTTGCGGAACGACATCTGCTGGTCGGTGTTCGACTGCTGAGCACACGTCGGGGACCGGAGCGGATTTTTTCGGCCGACTCCCTGGAATGCAGCCGGAAAGGATATGACAGGCAGTCACATGACTGATTTCGAGCGGGAGTTCCAGCCGGAGAGGTCGCGGTGGACAGCAGACCCGAACAACTGGAGCCGGACATGAAGTTCTCGAGTGGGGGTCCCCCCTGCTCGAAGAGCCTGGGGGAGCGTGCCGGACCCCGCGAGCCTGGCATGATCCATCAGAAAGGCCCTAGCTCCCGGGCTCGGCGGTTTCCTTCCCCGGGCACTGCAGCGCGATGCCCCGGGCCTCCGGAAGGTGCCGCTCCGCCCAGCCCCGCAGTTCCTTCAGCGCCGGCTCCAGGGCGGCGCCGGCGTCGGTCAGCCGGTATGAGACTCGCAGCGGCGGGCCCTCGTCCACCTCGCGCAGGACGAGCCCGGCGGCGCCCAGCTCTGTCAGCCGGTCCGACAGCATGCGTTCACTGATGCCCGGGATGGCGCGGCGCAGGTCGGAGAAGTGGACCGGGCGCTCCATCAGCACGGCGACGATCAGCCCGGTCCAGCGCTTTCCGAGAAGCGCGAAGACGCGCGCGATCGAGGCGTCGACCGTTTTGCAGGGATGAGGTACCACTTCCTCCATGCCTGGAGTGTACTGCAACGTCTATGGCAGATGAAAAAAAGTAAGTAGCTGTGCTACCAATAGGGACACACGGAACGGCAGCGCGTCTGCCGCGCATCAGTAGCGCCGTTCCCGGCCCGTTTGGAGATTGCTCATGGCAACGCTGCTGCACCTCGACTCGTCCCTGTTCCCCGAGTCCGCCTCCGCCTCCCGTTCGGTCACGGCGGCGTTCCGCAAGGCCTGGGAGGAACAGCATCCGGACGGCACCGTGATCTACCGGGACCTGGCCATCGACCCGGTACCGCACCTGGACGCCCTCACCGCGTCCGCCGGGTTCACCCCCGCCGCCGACCGCACTCCCGAGCAGGCGGCGGCCTTCGCCCCCCGACAGGAGCTGATCGAGCAGCTGGAGAACGCGGACGCCGTGCTCATCGGGGCCCCGATGTACAACTTCACGATTCCCTCCACCCTGAAGGCCTGGCTGGACCAGGTGATCCTCATGGGCCGCACCGCCGGGGTCGAGGAGTCGCCACTCAAGGGCACGCCGGTCTACATCGTGGCCAGCCGTGGCGGCTCCTACGCCCCCGGCACCCCCCGCGAGGGCTACGAGTACGTGCAGAACTTCCTGCAGGCGATCCTGGGCGACATGCTCGGCATGGCGGTCGACTTCATCGTCCCCGAGCTCACCATGGCCCACTCCAACCCCGCCATGGCCGAACTGATCCCGCTCGCCGAGGCCTCCAAGGCCAAGGCGCACGAGGACGCCGCCACCAAGGGCAAGGCCGCCGCACTGAAGGCCGTCGCCTGACAGACCGTACGACGCCGGATCACGGGCCTGCCCCGGGGACCCGGCACCCCAGCGGGGGGGGGGGGGGGGAGCGGGGGAGGGGGGGGGGGGGGGGGGGGGGTGGGGTTGTTTCCTTCCTCCTGTGGGGGGGTTGCGAGCGGGAGGGGGCGAAAAGAGAGAGGGAGGCGCAGTCGTGGTCGC
>NZ_JBWKCC010000026.1:126869-141731 GCF_056436655.1 Streptomyces sp. NPDC043427
CCCCCCCCCCCCGCGCACCCCCCCCCCCCCCCACCCCCCCCCCCCCCCCCCCCCCCCCCCCCCCCCCCCCCCACCGCCCCCCCCCCCCCCCCCCCCGCTTCGCCTTTTCCTCACCTTCGGGGTCGATCCGCCAGATGCCGGCGACGACGAGGACGAGGTCATTGCCGGTCAGTCCGAGCACCGAGGCGCGCCGCTCCTCGGCTCCTCCCCCGTCCTTCGAAATCTCCCGGTGGATGTGTCTCCGCTGCAGACCGGTGTGGGGCTGGCGGAGGTCACCTCGTTCGGCAAGTACCTGGGCGGGAGCCCGACGAACGTCGCGGTGGCGGCGGCCCGGTACGGACGATCGGCCGCGGTGATCACCAAGACGGGCCGTGACCCGTTCCGTGCGTTCGTGCGGCAGGCGCTGACCGGGTACGGGGTGGACGGCTCGTTCGTGGGGGTGTCGGACATCGCGCCGACGCCGGTGACGTTCTGCGAGATCTTCCCGCCGGACGACTTCCCCCTGTACTTCTACCGGCTGCCGAAGGCGCCGGACCTGGACATCCGCGCCGACGAGCTGGATCTGGACGCGGTGCGTCGAGCCCGGGTCTTCCCACGGCTGGGTACGCGCCACCTGGGACTCCCAGGACGTCGACGACCGGCTGCCCTTCGAAGGACTCAACTTCGCCGTCCTCGGTCTGTGCGTGGCGCTCGCCGCGGTCCGGACCGCGGTCCGGACCGGTTCGGTCCAGCCCGGCACCCGCCGCGGCATGGAGCTGAAGGCCATCGCCGCCGCCGTCGTCGGCGGGGTCGCGCTGTCCGGCGGTCGCGGCAGCGTCCTGGGCACGGTCCTCGGCGCGGCCCTCATCCTCACCGTGCAGGACATCCTGCTGCTCGGTGGTGCGCCGGGCTTCTACCTGGACCTCTTCGTCGGTCTGATCATCGTCGCCGCGGCCTTCTTCAACCGCATGATCGAGGGGAAGGCGAAGTGAGCGCCGCCGAGGCCGTCGCCGGAAACGGAGCAACCATGTCCCCCACCGCCACCGCGGAGCGCACCGGCGAGGTGCTACTGGAGCTGTCCGGCATCACCAAGCGGTACGGAGCCAACACCGTCCTGGACGACGTCAGCTTCACGATCCATCAGGGTGAGGTCGTAGGTCTGCTCGGCGACAACGGCGCCGGCAAGTCGACGCTGGTCAAGACCATGTCCGGGCGTGGTCACCGCCGAGGAGGGCGACTACCTGTGGCGCGGCGAGAAGCTGACCACGCTCAACCGTCAGGAGACCGAGAAGCGCGGTGTCGAGACGATCTTCCAGGACTCCGCCCTGGTGCCGTCCATGACCATCACCCGGAACATCTTCATGGGCCGTGAACTCACCAATCCCCTGGGGTTGCTGAGGCTGAGGAAGATGGACGAGATCGCCGCACAGATCCTCGACAGCGTGGTCACCATCGAGGGCATCAAGAGCCCTCGGCAGTTGGTGGGTTCGCTCTCCGGCGGTCAGCAACAGGCCGTGGCTATCGCCCGCGACTACCTGCTCCAGTTGAAGCGGGAGGGCGTCAGCTCGGTGCTGGTCACCCACAACCTGCACCACGCCTTCCAGATCTGCGACCGGCACATCGTGATGAACCACGGGCGCAAGATCCTCGACGTACGCCGTGAGGACACCAGCGTCGAGGAACTCACCGCCGCCGTCGTGGAAGGCCCCGAGGGTCTGCGCCGACACCGCGAGGGCAAGCCCCTCGCCTGAGCGACCTCCGACTTCGACAGGCTCTTTCACCGGCGACGAGGCCGGTTCTGCCCCACGCCAGGGGCAGAACCGGCCTCATGTTTTCGCGACAGGAACGCTCACAGGCACTTCATAGGTATGGCATGGACATGTAACGTCTGCCAGGCCCGTCACGTGCGTACGCCTTCGGCACGCGCGCCACACTGACTGCGGCTGGAGACGATCTTGCGAAGATCCAGGACAAGAAGATCCAGGACAAGAAGTTCCAAGACCATCGGAATCCTCCTCACGGCCCTCCTCCTCTCCCTGACGGCACCCATGGCCTCCGCGGACACGGGAAACGGAAAGTCCGGGCTGGTCGTCGTGACCGACGGTACGAATCCCGGCGCGAAACCCTTGAAGAAGGGAGCCGCCAAGCCCATAACCCCCAAGGCGCGGAAGAGCCGCGTCCAGAAGGAACTACCAGCGGAGATACGGAAGCGCAACACCTACGCGCAACGGGAACGCACCGAACCCCGGTTAACGGGTGACTTCCCGAGCGACAGCATGACCAAGTGCTGGAACGCCCCCTATCCGGCGGGAAAGACCACGGTGATCCTCGATCACTTCATGTGGTGCATGCACCGGCGCGCGTACTTCCACTTCTTCGAGAACTGCCAGGGGCCACCTCCCGGAAACGGCTGCGTCGAGGTGGGGAACATCAACTTCCGCATCGGTGTCATGGGGCACGGATACCAGGACAAGGACGACCCCACCGCCCGGAAGGTCAAGTACTGGATGATGCTGGATGATCCGGTTCCGTTCGGCCGGGTCGACTACGCCGCGACGGTCTCCTTCACCGGTGTCTGCACGACGTACACGTCGGGTGCGCCCTGTCAGGCCGCTGCGGGAAACGGGCGCACGGACACGGTGCAGGGGTGGATGGAAGCGGGGTACGCCGACTGGGAGTACACCTCTCCAGCGGGCACCAACACCAGCCCCGACAAGATAGCGTTCTTCGATTTCGACCTGACGGGGACCCTTCTTGCGGGGCGGTACCCCTCCGTTTCCCCGGTCATCCTCCCGGGCGAGACCGGGTTCAGGTGCGACACCGCCAGGTACCAGAAGTGGCCGGTCGGCAGGCAGTCGTACGGATGTGTCTTCGACGGTGTCCGCTCCATCTGGACGTTCAGGGCCGAACCCGACGTGGCACAGACGGCGAAACACGTCTGGACGGCCCAGTTCAAGCCCAACCTCACGCGTCCGCCGTCCGTTCAGGACAAGGACATGCCCGGCTCGATACAGAGTGATCGGCCGTTGTCGAGACTCGCCGGCGCGGCGGGGACCCCGGAGGACAACACCCACACGGCGAACCGGAACAAGGCCATCGCCACCTGCCGGACCAACTTCGGGTCGCAGTACAGCCGGAACAGCACGCGGGACTGCGACGAGTACCCTATGGCCTCGACCAATCAGGGAGCCTGGGCCGGATCCAATGATCCGGACGTGGAGACGCACCACTACTCCGTCCGTCCGCTCAAGAAGGAGGACAACCAGGCGGCGGGACGGCTCCTGGAGGAGTTCTACCGGACCGAACGCGTCATCAACACCGACGAGTTCTTCGTGGACGTGGTGGCGGCCGACGGAGGCAAGTACCCCGGTCTTCAAGAGCCCGAGGGCTTCTCGTCGCCGATCGTCGACCGGCAGTGCGACCTGCGACAGCCGGTGGTCTCCAACACGCAGAAGACCGCCCCTCCGGAACAGACGTTCCTCGACTACGCGAAGACCACTCCGGACGGATGGACGGGCGGGGACTCGACGTTCTCCGTCAAACTCCCCGACGGCCGGGTCCTCTTCCTCTTCTCGGACACGTTCCTCGGTCCCCTGAACAGCGACGGAACCCGGCCCACCAGCGCCCCGCTCGTCAACAGCACCTTCGTCCTGAAGGACGGGGACAAGCTCACCACACTGCGCGGCGGAACCAAGACGGTGCCTCGGGGACTCATGACCCCCGCAGCCGACAAGCACTGGTACTGGCTGGGCGACGGGCTGATCCACAACGAAGGCGGCACCAACTACCTGCAAGTCGTCTTCCAGGAGTACTACAAATTCGGCCCCGGGGACTGGGACTTCAAGCACAAAGCGAACTTCGTGGCGTGGTTCTCCCTGAGCGACCTCACCACCACACACGGCCACGAGCCCCTCTACGTCGACCCGCTCCCCTCGACTCCGGGCGTGGGCTGGGGTTCCGCCATCCTGCCGGCCAGTCGCAGCGGTGACGGCTACACCTACGTCTACGGCGTGGACGACGCCCCGACCAACAAGAAGATGCGTGTCGCCCGCGTCAGGGGAACCGACCTCACCGGCGACTGGGAGTACCTCAACCCCGGCGCCGGCGGCTGGATGAAGAACGAGAAGGAGGCTGCGAACGTCTTCACGGGCATCGCCAACGAGTACAGCGTCACGCCCTGGTACGGCGGCTTCACCGTGGTGAGCCAGACCAGCACGGAAGCCTTCAGCGGCGAGATCCGGGCTTCGGTGTCCTGCTCACCGCACGGCCCGTGGCAGCTGGAGACGCTGGTGTACCGGATGCCCGAGCCGGGGCCGTACGGCAGCTATGCCGACCCCACCATCTTCTCCTACAACGCCCACATCCACGACACGCTCTCAGCCGAGACGGGGCCGTTCACGCTGTCCTACAACGTGAACAGCTTCGACAACAAGGTGGCCACGGACGCCCACCACTACCGCGATCCCAGCATCTACAAACCGCGGTTCGTGCGCTTCTCCATGTCACCGACCGGCGGAACTCTCGCGCCGCCCCGGGCAGGCCGACCGTGACGGCGGCTCTCACCGCCCCGGCCACAGCTGGATGACCCAGACCTCCAGAGGGTCCTCGTGCGGGCCCTCTGGAGGGAACTCCGCGAGCGCCGTCTCGACCGGCGGGTGATCGCGTCCCCGGCAGGTGACCCGTATCCGGTGGTCCCCCTCCGGGACGGGCAGACTCCCGTACTCGCGGCCGTCCAGGTCGAAGACACCCAGGGCCCCCTCCAGCCGCCCGTGGAAGGTGCGTTCGTAGTCCAACGGCCCTTCCGGGAGGGCCGGTTGCTCGCTCCAGAGCTCGAAGCGCACCAGCGGATGGAAGTCGTTGGCACTGGAGGTGAGGCTCAGCCCGTCGCCCGGCACCATGACGAGGTCGTCCTGCTCCGGGACCGCCTCGAAGACCATCGGCCCGACTTGGATCGTGCTGTAGGAGACACGCGGTCGCACGTCGACACTGCCTACCAGAGTGGACACACCACCTCCCTATCACACGGAGAGGCTCCCCGCCGAGAGCGGCGGGGAGCCGTGAACGCCGTACGACGGTCCGGGGTTTACCGGACCGCGGCCACCTCCTTGGCGCCGTTGCGGCGGACCCGCTCGCGGACGAACGAGATCGCGACCACCAGCGCGGCGACGAGCACGGAGAGCAGGACCTGGCTGCGGCCACCGCCCTCGCTGTCGTCGGTGAGCATGTAGAGGAGCACGAAGGCGATCATCCCGATCGTCGCCCACGTCAGATACGGGAACAGCCACATCCGGACGACGAGCTTCTCCGGGCTCTCGCGCAGGATGATCCCGCGCATGCGCAGTTGCGAGAAGCAGATGACCAGCCACACGAAGAGCGCGACCGCGCCCGAGGAGTTCAACAGGAACTGGAAGACCGTGTCGGGCCACAGGTAGTTGAAGGCGACCGCGACGAAGCCGAAGACCACCGAGGCCAGGATCGCGGTCTGCGGGACGCCACGGGCGTTCGTGCGGACGAAGGACTGCGGGGCGTCGCCGCGCTGGCCGAGGGAGAAGGCCATCCGGGAGGCGGTGTAGAGGCCGGAGTTGAGACAGGACAGCACGGCGGTCAGCACGATGAAGTTCATGATCTGCCCGGCGTGCGGGATGCCGATGGTGTCTAGGGCCGCCACGTACGAGCCGTTCTTGGCGATCGAGGGGTCGTCCCACGGCAGCAGCGCGAGCACGACGAGGATCGAACCGACGTAGAACACGCCGACCCGCCAGATCACGCTCCTGGTGGCCTTGGCGACGGCCCGCCGCGCGTCCGGGGACTCACCGGCGGCGAGCGTGACGATCTCGCTCCCCATGAAGGAGAAGACGACCAGCAGGATGCCGGTGAGGATCGCGCCGGGGCCGTTGGGCAGGAAGCCGCCGTGTGCGGTCAGGTTGTCGAAACCGGTGGAGGCGTGGTCGGAGCCGGGCAGCACACCGAAGGTCGCCAGGCCGCCGAGGATGATGAAGCCCGAGATGGCGACGACCTTGATGCCCGCGAACCAGAACTCGAACTCGCCGAAGGACCCGACCGAGGCCAGGTTCGTGGCGGTGAGCACCACCATCACGATCAGTGCCCAGGCCCACTGCGGTACGGCCGGCACCCACCCCTCCAGGATCACGGCACCCGCGGTCGCCTCCACGGCGAGCACCACGACCCAGAAGAACCAGTACAGCCAGCCGATCGAGAACCCGGCCCAGCGACCGAGCGCCCGGTCCGCGTAGGCGGAGAAGGAGCCGGAGGACGGGTTGGCCGCGGCCATCTCGCCCAGCATCCGCATGACGAAGACGACCAGAGCACCGACGAGGACGTACGACACCAGGATGCCGGGCCCGGCGGCGGCGATACCGGAGGCGGAGCCCACGAAGAGACCGGCACCGATCACCCCGCCGATGGCGATCATCGACAGATGGCGGTTCTTGAGACCGGCTCGCAGGCCTGGCTGCTCCGGAGGCCGGCCACCGGCGGGCGGAGTGCCGTCGGGGGGCAGAGAATCGAGGGGACGTGTAGTCATGTCGACATCCAGTGAGTGGTGGGGAGGGCCACGGGGAGTGGCTGCCCGGATCGACGGATGAGTCGGGCATGCATGGCCCTGGCGTTCCCGAAAGCGTTCACAGCCGCGGAGCGCTCCGTCTCCTTGTGGGAGGTGAGCCGCGTCACTTACGGAATTTGATTTGCGCAAGCGTATGGGGGCTCAGGGGGCGCGGTGTTTGTTCCGGAGGACAAACTCGCCCTCGATGGCTGTCCGGCCGGCCAATGCGGAGTCGGTTTCAGCCGGTGGGCGGCAGTCGCAGCTGGAGCATGGCCAGCAGCCGCTGGTCGGGACGGCTCAGATCGAGACCGGTCAGCTCCTCGGCCCGACGGATGCGGTAGCGCAGGGTGTTGGGGTGCACATGCAGCTGGGCGGCGGCCGCCCGGACGTCACCGAAGGAGTTGAGATACGCCAGCAGGGACTCGGCCAGTCGGCCCTGGTGGCGGCTGTCGTGCGCCACCAGGGCGGTCAGTCGTGGATCCCGTATCTCGGGGTGGGCGGAGAGCAGCGTCAGCATCTCGCTGACCAGTACCTCCGCCTGGATGTCCGGCAGCGCGGCGACCGCGGTGGACAGGCCGGCGCCCATCATGGCGTCGAGGATGCGATCGGCCTCCCGGCGCGACTCGGGGGCGTTCCCGAGCCCGGAGACCACACAGCCGACCGAACCGCGCAGGTGCAGGCCCAGGTGGCGGCGGGCCGCATCGGTGATGTCCTGGCCCCAGCCGCGCAGCGTGTAGGTGTCGATGCTGCGGGGCAGCTGGGGCAGGAGCACGTAGATACGGGGATCGAGCTGGGTGACCAGCGCGCTGCGGTGCCGTGCGGCGATGTGCACCGAGATCAGGTTGGTGACCTCGGCGTGGGTCAGCTCCGGTGCGCCGCCCATGTGCCCCGTCTCGGCTCCCGCGGTTCCGTAGGAGAAGCCCAGCACGGCGGCGGGGCGGGCGGCGTCGAACCCCAGGTGGGTGGCGAGCGGCTGCGGCCCGGTGCTCCCTTCCAGCAGTCCGGCCAGCAGCGTCCGGGTGAGGGTGAGGTCCTCGGAGAGCTCACGGCGACGGCGTACCAGGTGGTGTGCGGCGACCCGGGCCGCGCCCAGCAGTGCCTGCTCCGAGTGTTCGGACAGGGGCGCCGAGCCCTCCTGCACCCAGATGGTCCCCAGTTGCCGCTCCCCGGACCGGATGGCCACCGCGAGTCGACGGCGGATGCCCAGCTCCGGGTGGCTGTCGATGCCGATGACCTGGTCGCTGGAGTGCAGGTGCTGGAACACGCCCCACTCGCGCAGCTTCGCCAGATACCCCTCCGGTCCCTGCCAGCCGAGGATGGAGCGCCGCCGCAGATCGTCGATCTCGTCGGAGTCGGTGGAGCGGGAGTAGGCCAGCACCCGGTTCGCGGCGTCCTCGATACTGACGATGCCGCTGGTGAGGATGGCGGTGGTCTGGGCGAGCGAGAACAGATCGCCCTCCTCGGCCCCCTCGCCGGGGTGGCCCGGAGGCGCGTCGTCGAGGGCGGCACGGGCCAGCGCGTTCACCTGTTCCCAGCGTGCTTCGCCGCGCAGGGAGAGCAGAGCCACCCCGGCCTCGGCGGCGGTCTCACTGAGCGCCGCGGCCTGGCCGGGACCGTCCAGTTTGACCACGACGGCGGCGGCTCCGTCGCGGGCGGCGGCCCGCAGCGCGGGTAGGGCGGCGCGACCACGGGCACCGATGACGAGGACCAACTCGCCCCGCTGGGCGGTCGGAGGGTCCTCGGGGTCCAGCAGGGCAACACCTTGGATCTCGACGTCCAGCCCGGCGGGGGCGGCCTGCACCTCCACCAGCGAGTCGCCCAGCGCCATCAGCAACTGGCGCAGGCTGACGCTCGCTGAGGGTGGAGTGACCGCGGCCGGATCCATGAACGTCGCCTCTGCTGGGAAACACGCAGGTCCCTGATGCTATCCCTCCGGGGGGCGGGAACCGGCAACGCTCCGGGAACGCTTTGGTCCGAGCGACCGGTGGCACTACGGCCTGCTGCCTGCCGGCTGCTGCCTGCTGCCTGCCGGCTGCCGGCCAGCCAGACGGCGGCCCACATGGCCCGCGCGGGCCTGGTCACCCACGCCCAGCGTCACCAACACCACCCGCCGCGAGGTGGAGTGGGTCACCCGGGACATGGGGCGGATCTTCCCCGAGGAATGGGCCCAGTTCCGCGACGCCGTACCGGAACCGGAGCGCGACGGCAGTCTGGTGGACGCGTACGCCCGGATGCTCGCCGACGCCGATCCGGCCGTACGGGAACGGGCGGCGCGGGAGTGGTGCCGGTGGGAGGACGTGCACGTGTCCACCCACCCGGGGCACAAGCCCGACCCCCTTTTCGAGGACCCGCACTTCCGGCTGCGCTTCGCTCGTCTCGTCACGCACTACTGGCGGCACACCGGCTTCCTGGAGGACGGGGCGCTGCTGCGCGACGCCGGGAAGCTCGCCGGCATCCCCGGCGTGATGATCCACGGGCGTTTGGACATCAGCGGCCCCCCGGACATCGCGTGGCGGCTGGCTCAGGTGCGGAAAGACGCGGAGCTCGTGCTGATCGGCGAGGAGGCGCACGGGCTGTCGGGAAATGCCACGGCGGAGGCCGTGTTGGCGGCTACGGACCGGTTCCGGCCGGTCTAGAACACACTCATCGTTGTCGCTGTCGCCCGGGATGTGCTCGTAGGAGCTGCCCGCCCGTGCCGTAACGGCCTGGGCGGGCAGCTCCGTACCCGCGTCACACGGACAGGTCAGACCAGCGGCCACGGTGCCGCGATGAGGGCGAAGCCGGCGCATCCCATGACGGTGGTCAGGACTGTCCAGGTGCGGGCCCGCATGATGCCGACCTGGTAGCAGCGGCCGTGCCGGGTGCGGGACACCCGGCGCGGTGTGCCCCCCGCGTCAGGCGTTGAAGCGGTACGAGCCCGCTCGCGCCCGGTAGACCCCGTAGGCAGCACCGCCGGAGGTGTCGTCGCGGACGTGTACGACTCCCCGGGGCGGGGCGACCGGCTTGCCCTGCGTCGGCACCCAGATCTCGGCCTTCGTGTTGTACGGCACGGTCGGCACTCACACCGGCATCGTTCGCCGACCGGCCCACAGCAGGCAGTGCCGCGCACCGCTCTTCGGCAACCGTCGCGGTGAGCGACCCATCCCACAGCAGAGCCTTCCATCAGACTTGGTCTCACGACTTTGTCGTACGATAAAGTCCGTTGAACGGAGGCGCCGCATCCCTGAGATCGGTGCGGTTCCTCCTGACACTCCGCACGTCGCGCCCCTGCCCGCGGGGGTGCGCGCACGGACCACTCCGAGGGAGGACGGCCCTGCCATGCGTCTATTCGTGAACGAACCGGTCGAGAGGATGGGCCGGCCCTACGCCCGGCGCTGGTGGGCGCTGCTCGTGCTCTGTCTCAGCCTGCTGATGATCGTCATGGCCAACACCGCCCTGACGGTCGCGGCCCCCTCCATGACCCAGGACCTCGACCTGTCCAGCACCGACCTGCAGTGGGTCATCGACGGCTACACAGTCCCGTACGCCGCGCTGATGCTGCTGTTCGCCGCGATCGGCGACAAGTACAGCCGCCGCGGCGCGCTCATCCTCGGACTTGCCATCTTCGGCGCCGGAGCCATATGGGGCTCACTCGTCGACAGCGCGGCGGGCGTCATCACAGCCCGTGCCATGATGGGTGTCGGCGCGGCACTCATCATGCCCGCCACGCTCTCCCTCCTCGCCGCGACGTTCCCGCGCGCCGAGCGGACAAAGGCAATCACCCTCTGGACGGCCACCGCCGGTTTCGCGATCGCGGCCGGACCGCTGGTCGCGGGCATGCTCCTGGAGGGTGACAGCTGGCAGTCAACGTTTCTGATCAACGTTCCCGTGATCGCCCTCGCCATCGTCGGCACCTTCGCCCTCGTACCGCCGTCCAGGGCCACGCACATGGGCCGGATCGACTATGTCGGAGGACTGCTGTCGGTGGTGTGGATCGCCGCGCTGGTCTTCACGCTGATCGAGGTGCCGCACGGCTGGGACGCAACGTCGGTCACGGGTGCGGTGGTCGCGGGCGTGGGGATCGTGACGTTCGTTCTCTGGGAACTGCGCCATCCGCATCCTCTCGTCAACGTGCGCCAATTCGCGAACCGCGCGTTCACGGGCGCCAACGTCGCCGTCGTGTTGTTCTTCCTCGCGGTCTTCGGCGCCTTCTACTACCTCACCCAGCATCTCCAGTTCGTTCTGGGATTCAACGCGTTGGAGACCGGCGTACGCATGCTGCCGCTCGCCGGAGCGGTCTTCGCCGGCTCAGCACTGACCGGCTACCTCACTCCGCGTGTCGGTATGAAGGCCACGATCTTGGCTGGCATGGTAGGCGGCACGGCGTCGCTCGCACTTCTCACCCAGGTCGACGCATCCTCGTCGTACGGCGATTTTCTCGCGCCCCTCATCATTCTCGGGTTTTCGATCGGCATGGCGCTCTCTCCCTGCACGGACGCCATCGTCGGCGCGTTCCCGGAGGAGGAACTGGGCGTGGGCAGCGCGGTCAACGACACCTCGCAGGAACTGGGCGGGGCGATCGGCATCGCCATCCTCGGTTCGGTGCTGTCGACTTCGTACTCATCGAGCCTGTCGGACGCCACCGCGGGCAGCAAGCTCCCGGCCGATGCACTGAGCCAGGCGCAGGACTCGGTCGGCGCCGGCTACGGCGTCGCCCAGGGCATCGGCGATCAGGCTCGGAAGCTCGCGGAACAGGCAGCGAACGCGGGCAGCACCGAGCAGGCCGCGCAGTTGAAGGCACAGGCCGACCAACTCACCCAGGGAGCCCATCAGATGGCGAACGCGGTCGGCTCGTCCTTCTCAGACGCGGTGGCCCACACCAGTCTGGTGGGTGCGGCGATCCTGGGTCTGGGCACGGTGGCAGCAGCTTTCTTGCTGCCGCGCGAGGACCGTACGACAGAGGCGGGATCGGAGACTGCGGCCGCGGCCCGACCCGAGACCTCGGCCTCCTTGGAGAAGGCGACCGAGTCCATGCGTGCGAATCGGTAATGTGTTGATCACCGCACCGCTCCGTTGTTCGAGCAGCATGGGCAGGAAGGCGCGGGTCCCATTGACCACGCCATGGAAGTTGATGTCGTGGAGCCACTGGTCGTCCTCGGGGTCGGCGTCTGTCACAGTCGCGTTGACAGCCACGCCGGCGTTGTTGAACACCGCGCCCAAGCGACCCGGCATGCACCGTCGGACCTCGTCCGAGAAGGCGGCCATGTCGGATGTGCTGCGTACGTCGAGGACCCTGGACAGGGTTGGCGTGGCCAGCGACCGGGCGGTGGCAGTCAGCCCGGCTTCGTCGATGTCGGCGACGGCGACCGGGCAGCCCTGCTGGGAGAGTCGCTGTGCCAGCGCCCTGCCGATTCCCGAGGCGGCTCCAGTGATGACAACAGCCTGTAGGATGATCATCCGCTTCGGGGAGGACTCCGGCGAGGCCGGTGACGACCTCGGCAAACACCGTTGAACCGCCCTTCTGCCTCGACACCCCAGGATGCACTCGACCCACGACCTCGGCCCGGCCATCGCGACCGCCATCGCCACAGCCGGTGGCGAGAACCTCTCCGTCTGGGTGATCACCGTTGACGGCAACGCCCTCTCCACCGGCGGCAACCACCACATCCAAGTCGCTCAACGCCCGTCGCTGGTACGCGTGTTTGCACCGCTTCGATCCAGACGAGGTCGAAACGACGTCTTAGCCGTCGGCGGTTCGCCGATCTTCGAAGTACGTTGCCAAGAGCGCTGTCGTGACAGCGATGGCCAGGTCAAGCTCTTCCATGATGTCGCGACCCGACTCCAGGGTGTCCGCCACAAGTCGTTCAGCGCACCGATGATCACCATGGCGAGCGGTCTGGGCGAGGGCGCCAGACCGCCGCGGCGGAACGCCTCGTTGTCGGAGGGGCGAGCCCTGCGCTGTGTCCGGCTCGCTCAGGTGTGAAAGCCGGGCAGGGACAGGTACTTGAGCTGCTGGTACTCGTGGAGGCCTTCGGGGCCGCCTTCGCGGCCCAGGCCGGATTGCTTGATCCCGCCGAAGGGTGCGGCGACGTCGGAGACCAGGCCGCGGTTGATGCCGACCATTCCGGCCTGCAAACGGGCGGCGACCCGGCGGGCGCGGTCGATGTTGGATGTCATCAGGTACGACGCGAGGCCGTGCTCGGTGTTGTTGGCCACCGCTATGGCCTCGGCCTCGGTGGAGAACCGGTGGATGGTGGCGACGGGGCCGAAGACTTCCTCGTGCATGATCGCGGCGTCGGCGGGGACGTGGTCCAGCACGGTCGGGGCGGCGTAGTAGCCCGGCCCGTCAGGGATGTCCGCCTCGGCGATGACAACGGCACCACGGGCCACGGCGTCCTCGACGAGGTGGCGGACCTTGTCCACCGCCCGGTGGTCGGCCAGCGGACCGAGGCCGGTGTCCTCCCGGTCCGGGGGGCCCACCCGGGTGGCGGCCATCCGTTCGGCCATCGCAGCAGCAAACGCATCGGCGATCTGTTCCTGGACCAGGAATCGGTTGGCGCCGACACAGGACTGGCCGCCCAGCCGCATCTTCGCGATCATCGCTTCACGGACCGCGAGGTCGAGGTCGGCGTCGTCGAAGACCAGGAACGGCGCGTTGCCGCCCAGCTCCATCGAGGTGCGCAGCACCCGCGCACCACTCTGCTGAAGCAGCAGCCTGCCGACCGAGGTGGAACCGGTGAACGACAGCTTGCGCAGCCGGGGATCGGCGAGCAGCGCCGTGGTGACCGCTGCCGCGTCGCTGCTGGTGATCACGGTCAGGACACCTGCAGGCGCGCCGGCCTCACGGGCCAGCTCGCCCAGCACCAGGGAGGACAGCGGGGTGAGCCCGGCCGGTTTGAGCACGGCGGTGCAGCCGGCGGCGAGGGCGGCGGCGACCTTGCGGGCGGCCATGGCCAGCGGAACGTTCCACGGAGTGATCAGCAGGCAGGGCCCGACCGGCTCGGCGACAGTGACGATGTGACTCTTGCCGTCCGGGGAAGGGGTGCTGCGAGCGTGCTGGCGGACCGCCTCCTCGGCGTACCAGCGGAAATAGGCCGCGGCGTAATCGACCTCGCTCCGGGCTTCCCTGATCGTCTTGCCGATCTCCAGGGTGATGATCCGGGCCAGACGCTCACGGTGCTCGATCATGGCGTCGGTGAGCCGGTGCAGGACCGTCGCGCGGTCCCGCGGGCTGGTGAAGGCCCACCCGTCGGCGGCCGCGGCCGCCGCGTCCAGTGCACTCAACGCGTCTTGTGCGCCGCAGTCGGCGACAGTGGCTATGACTTCTTCGGTCGCGGGGTTGCGCACCTCGAAGGTGCGCCCACCGGTGGCGGGTTGCCAGTCGTGGGCGAGGAAGCCACGAGGAACGGATTCCAGGACTGCCGCCTCCCACGAGGGAACGGTAAGCATGTCAGTCATGCACATGCCCCTTTCGGTTTTGGTGATCGCAGGACGGTGTGCCACGGGAGCATGAGCGCTGGGTGGTCATACGGCGTCGCCTCCGGGAGCGGCGACTCCTACGGTGTTCTCGACCGACAGCAGGGAGTCCTGCCGTCCGGAGCCGAGCCAGCGCACCAGGGCCACCAGGCCGAGGGCGAGGACCGCGAAGGCGATGAGGATCGCGCTGATCGCGGTCACGCTGGGGTCGATCTCGAAGGTCAGTGAGTTGTAGACCTGCACCGGCAGGGTGACGGTGTCGACCGAGGAGAGGAACTGGGAGATGTAGAACTCGTCGAAGCTGGTGATGAAGGAGAAGATCGCCGCCGCGATCATCCCCGGCGCGGCGAGGGGGAAGGTGATCCGCCGGGCGATGGTCAGTCGGCCGGCGCCCATGCTGGCGGCGGCGTCCTCGAGGCGTTCGTCGATGCCGCGCAGGGTCGCGATCAGGATCAGCACCGCGATCGGTGAGGCCAGCACGGTGTGGCCCAGGGCGATGGCGATCGGGCTGCCCAGCATCGCGGCGGGCTCGAAGAACAGGAACAGCCCGAGTGCGGTGACGATCTGCGGGATGACCAGCGGTCCGAGGACCAGGGCGTAGACCGCCGAGCGCAGCGGCAGTTCGCTGCGGGTCAGGGCGGTCGCGGCGGTGACACCGATGATGAGTGAGAAGACGGTGCTGATGGCGGCGACCAGGGCGCTCAGTGAGAGGGCGGCCGGCCATTTGCTGCCGTCGGCGAACAGTGCCTTGTACCAGTTCAGCGTCCATACCTGCGGCGGGAAGTCCGCGAAGGCGTTGCTGCTGAAGGAGGTGACGAGGATGACGACGATCGGCAGCGCCAGGAACAGCAGGATCACGGTGGCGA
>NZ_JBWKCC010000027.1:0-32435 GCF_056436655.1 Streptomyces sp. NPDC043427
CCCCCCCCCCCCCCCCCCCCCCCCCCCCCCCCCCCCCCCCCCCCCCCCCCCCCCCCCCCCCCCCCCCCCCCCCCCCCCCCCCCCCCCCCCCCACCACCCAATTCCAGCCGCCGCAAAGGCGGTTGATCCTTCCCCGTACGAGTGACTCCCAGTACTGTCGCTCGAAAAGTCCTCACGGATGAGTGGATGGTCCGTACCGCGGGTCCTGAACAAAAGCCAATGTGGCACTCTGACCCGGTGTTCGGGACTGGTTGGTCTGGCGGCGGGGGCTTTCCGCGATGAGCGTTCACGGGCGGGACGGGTCACTCGATGACGGTGACGCGGAGGTCGGCGGCCTGACCACGCCGCAGGTGCCGAGTCAGGGCAGGCGGACGCTGCCGTCCTCCGACGCCGAGCTGATCGGCCGGATGCGCTCGGGCGACGACACGGCGTACGAGGAGCTGTACCGGCGCCACGCTGACGCCGTGCGCCGGTACGCGCGGACCTGCTGCCGTGACGCCCACACCGCCGACGACCTCACCGCCGAGGTCTTCGCCCGCATGCTCCAGGCGGTACGCGGCGGCTCGGGCCCCGAGCACGCCGTACGCGCCTATCTGCTCACCTCCGTACGGCGAGTCGCCGCCCAGTGGACACGGTCGGCGCGGCGCGAGCAGCTCGTCGACGACTTCGCGGTGTTCGCCACGCACGCGGCACGGTCCTCGCAGGCGTCCGGCGGCGACACGCTCGACCTGGGCGCCGACGTACGCGCGATGCAGGAGGCCGAGCAGTCGATGGCCATGCGGGCCTTCCGCTCGCTGCCCGAGCGCTGGCAGGCCGTGCTGTGGCACACGGAGGTCGAGGACGAGTCGCCGAGCGAGGTCGCGGTGCTGTTCGGCCTCGACGCCAACGGCACGCGCGTGCTCGCCAGCCGCGCCCGCGAGGGCCTCAAGCAGGCCTATCTCCAGGCCCACGTCAGCGACACGCTCACCGGCGACGAGGAGTGCGCCCGCTACGCCGACCAGCTCGGCACTTATGCGCGGCGCAGGCTGCGCACCCGTGCCGAGCGGGGGCTGCGCAAGCACCTGGAGGAGTGCGCCAAGTGCCGCCTTGCCGCACTGCAGATCGAGGAGGTCGCCGGCAGCATCCCCGCCGTCGTGCCGATCGCGGTCATCGGCTGGTTCGGTGCCGCCGGGTACGCCAAGGCGCTGGCGCTCATCGCCGGTGGTGCCGGGGCGGGTGCGGCGGGCGTCGCCGGTGCGGCCGCGGCGGGCGGCGGCGCGTCCGGCGGGGCGGGCGCCGGTGGCGGCGCGCTGGCAGCGGAGGGCCTGGCAGCGCCGGTGAAGGCCGGTATCGCGGCCGGTGTGGTCGCTGTCGCGGCCACGGCGGCGGCCCTCGCGCTCATCGGCGACGACGGCCAGGCCAAGGAGCCGGTGGCCAGGCCGCCCGCGTCCGCGCCGGTCGTCAGACCTCAGCCGCAACCGTCGACGCCCCGGGCGACGCCCCCGGCGACGCCCTCAGTTCCGCCTATGCCGGTGAAGCAGCAGTCGCAGCCGCAGCCGGTGGTGCTGGCGCAGAGCCCGACGCCGATGCCCTCCCGCACCCCGGAGCAGGCGCCCGCGCCCATTCCGACGTCCTCACCCAGCCCGAGGACGGAACCGAAGCCCACCGCGCCCCCCAGCCCCACGTCCAGCCCTGCGCCGATCCCGACCCCCACTCCCCCGCCCCCGCCGCCGCCCGCCCCGGTCGTCTACCAGTGGAGCGAGCTGTCGTACGACGTCACGGGCGACGGCACCAAGCCCGAGATGCGGTTCGGGGCGAGCAGCTGGGTGTGGCAGCGGTACGGACTGTCGATCGACGACCAGCGGTACGCGCGCGGTGTGACCGTCCACGGCGAGTCCTCCGTCACCGTCGACCTCAACCGCGCGTGCTCCTCCTACGACGCGCTCGTCGGCGTCGACGACCTGACGTCGAAGCTCGGCAAGGTGTACTTCTCCGTCTACGCGGACGGGGCCCGGCTGTGGAAGTCCGGGATGATCAAGGGCGGGGACCCTGCCGTGCCCGTCCATGTGAACCTCACCGGGCACAGCACCGTACGGCTGGTCGTCGAGCCGCACAGCACGCCCTTCGACCCCGCGGCGCTCGCGGACTGGGCGGACGCGCGGTTCACCTGCTCGTAGCGACGACGGGGTGCTCCCTCGAGGCCTCGGCGAGTTCGCGCAGGGCGCCCTCCACGCCGAGGGCCGCTCCCCTGGTGCGCTCGGCCTCGACACGCTCGGCGCCCAGGGCCTCGAGGGCGGCCTCCTCCGTCCGCTCGGCCTCCGCGTGCTCCGGCATGGGGCGCGGATGGCCGCCGCGCAGCCGGTCGCCCGCCGCGTGCAGGCGGACCGCGCGCGGGAGGTCACCGAGCTGGGCCAGCAGAGACGCCATGCTGTCCACGATCGCGGCCGTGACCGCCTCGGCACACCGGTCGGCCACGGCTTGCCGCAGTACGTCGACGAGCATCGACAGCCCGTGCGCCGGGCCGCGTTCGGCGGCCGTGACGTTCGCGTCGAGCAGGCCCAGCGCCGCGGTGAACTGGGGCGGCGGGGTGCCCCGCGCCGTCGCTTCGCGGGCCGCGCCACACAACTCGCGCGCCAGGACGGTGTCCTGATCGTCCAGCGCCATCTGGCACCGCAGGAACAGGACGAACGCCCGGGAGTCGATCACGCCATAGCGGTCGGCGGCGGCGTCGGCCTGATCCAGCGCGGCCAGGGCGGCGGGGCGGTCGCCGGTGCGGAAGGCGATCTCGGCGAGTCTGGCGATGAGGAACGGCGACTCGGCGTATGCGCCGACCTCGTAGGCGAGCCGCAGCGCCTCGCGGTACTCCCGCTCCGCCTCCTCGAAGCCACTGCGGCTCATGGCCGCCTCACCGGCCGCGCTGCACACCTGGGCCCACATCCAGCGGTCACCGACCCGTCGGCTGAGCACGCGCAGTTCCGCGAGGTCGTCGTCGACACCGCGCATACCGCCGGGTGAGTCGACGACCATGTGGGTCCGCATCATCAGGATGACGCCGATCGCCCAGTCGTCGCCATACGCACGGCAGTTGGCGACCGCCGCGTCCAGGGCGGGCCGCACGTCCTCCGACCCCCGCCGGTTGAAGGTCGTCAGCGGCCAGGTCAGCCCCGGCATCCGGGCCGCCTCCGGGCCGCCCTGCTCGTAGTGGGCGCGCACGCGGGCGACGTACTGCGGGTACCGCGGGTCCTCCTCCACGTCCTGCGGCGGGGACTCCGAGGTCAGGAAGAGAAACAACATGTGCAGGTCCATGCGCGTGCGGCGCAGGGGAGGGGGCGCTTGCTGCTCGAGGGCGGTGAAGTAAACGTCGATGGGGTCCAGGGGGCCCAGGGGTGCCAGGGTGTCCCTGGGGGAGAGGTGGGCGGTGGTGTGCGCGGCAACGCCCGGCAGCGGGTGGGCTTCGGTGTCCAGGGACACTCCCAGGCGCAGGACGCGCTTGACCCATTCCGCGCCCTCGTCGCGGTAGTTGCGCAGCCACCAGAACCAGCCCATGGCGAGGGCGAGAGCTGCGGATTCCGTCTCGTCGCGGGAGGCGAGGGACCGGTCGAGGGCGGCGCGGATGTTGTCCAGCTCGGTCTCCAGGCGGGAGATCCACGGAAGCTGCTCCGCGGACCGCAGCAGCGGCTCGGCCCGCTCCACCAGTGCGCGTGCCCACGCGCGGTGCCGCCGTTCGGCCGTGACGCGCAGCTCGGGGGCCTCGGCGGCGCGCTCGGTGGCGTACTCGTGAATGGTCTCCAGCATGCGGTACCGCATGCCGCCGCCCTCCCGCCCGGAGGGGGCGGCCACGACCAGGGACTTGTCCACCAGCGCCCCGATGAGGTCCGCGACCGGTCCGGTGCACACGGCCTCGGCGGCCTCCAGGTCCCAGCCGCCCGCGAAGACGGACACCTCGCGCAGCACCGTCCGCTCCCGCTCGTCCAGCAGGTCCCAGGACCAGTCGACGACCGCGCGCAGGGTCTGCTGGCGGGGCAGGACCGTGCGGCTTCCGGAGGTGAGGAGGCGGAAGCGGTCGTCGAGGCGGTCGGCGATCTGGCGCGGGGTGAGCAGCCGCAGGCGGGCGGCCGCCAGCTCGATGGCGAGCGGCAGCCCGTCGAGGCGCCGGCAGATCTCGGCCACCGCCTCCTCGTCGCGGAGCACGGCGGCCGCGTCGGGACGGACGGCGGTCGCGCGCTCCGTGAAGAGGCGGTGCGCCTGGTCGGGGAGGAGGGGCTCGACCGGGCGGACCGACTCGCCGGGGACGCCCAGGGGTTCACGGCTGGTGGCGAGGATCGTGAGCCCCGGGCAGCGGGTCAGCAGGGTCTCGGCGAGGGCGGCGGCTGCGTCGATGACATGTTCGCAATTGTCAAGGATCAGGAGCGGGCTGCGCAGGGCGCAGTACTCGACGAGCAGGGCGACCGGGTCGTCCTGCGGGGTTGCCAGGTCGTTGGACAGCAGCACGGTCTCGCGCAGACCGAGCGCGCTGACCACCGCGCCTGGCACCGCCTCCGGCCGGTCGAGCGGTGCGAGCTCGGCCAGCCATGCCTGCGGCAGACAGGCTGCGGCCTCCTCGGCGAGGCGGGTCTTCCCGGAGCCGCCCGGTCCGATGAGGGTGACGAGACGGGCCCTGTGCAATTCGGAACGGATGGCGTCGAGCTCGGGTTCCCGGCCCACGAAAGAGGTAAGACGCGGACGGATGTTGCCGCGGGGTTCCGGGAGTTGGGGGGCCATGGGCTGTGCCGGCCGGGGTGGTGCGGTCGCCGGAGCGGGAGCCGTCCCGTTGAGCAATTCCTCGTGCAGGGAGCGGAGTTCCGGTCCCGGGTCGGTGCCCAGGCCGTCGGCGAGGGCGCGGCGGGCGGTCTCGTACGCGGCGAGCGCTTCGGCGTTGCGGCCGGTGTCGCGCAGGGCGCGGACGAGGAGGGCGTGCAGCGGTTCGTCGTAGGGGTGCGCCGCGGTGAGTTCCGTCAGGTGCGGTACGACGTCCTGGGCGCGGCCCAGTCGCAGCTCTGCCTCCGCGTGGGTGCGGGTCGCCTCCAGGCGGAGGGCGTCGGGACGGGTGGCGGCGCTGCGGTCGGGGAGGTCGGCGAGGGCGGGGCCGCGCCACAGGGCGAGGGCGTGGGCGAGGTGCCGGGCGGCGGTGGAGGCGTCGGCGTGGTCGTGCAGGGCGGCGGTGCCCTGGCGTACCAGTCGCTCGAAGACGAACAGGTCGACGTCTTCCGGCGTCGCGGTGAGGCGGTAGCCGCCGGGGGCGGAGGTGATGGCGTCCCTGCCGAGGGTGCGGCGGAGGCGGCCGATGAGGGCTTGGAGGGCGGCGGGGGCGTCCTGCGGTGGGTCGTCGGCCCAGATCTCGTCGATGAGGGTTTCGGGGGTGGTGGTGCGGTTGGGGCGTAGGGCCAGGGCGGTGAGGAGGGTGCGGAGGCGGGCACCCGGGAGGGGGACGTCGTTGCCCTGGGTGTCCTGCGCCTGGGTGACGCCCAGGATTCTGTACCGCATCGGGTCATTGTCGCTGGGGGTGGGAGGTGAGGCACGGGGTTTGGCGGGCCGGGGGTTTCGCAGGGCGTCGGCGCTCGGGCCGAGGCGGGGTGTGTGTCGCGCAGCCCGGCGCTCACGGGTTGCCGCCCCAGCGGCACGACTGCCCGCGGCTCAGGCGGAGCGGCGGCCACTGGCAGGCGCAGGTCCGCATGGACGGTCACCGCAGCCCCACCCGTGCCGCCCCAGCGGCACGACTGCCCGCGGCTTGTCCCGCTCAACCGCCGGAGGCCAGCGCCCCCCTCTGTGGTGAGATCCCCGCCGGTACCGCACGCGTGCGTGCAGGGGTACCGGTCCAGCAGGTGCCTCGGCGGGAGAGGAGGCGGCGGAGCCAGAGTTCGAGGGAGACGAGGTCGGCGAGGCCGTCGAGGGGGAGGGGTTCGCCCTGGGCGGCGGAGCGCAGGGCCTTGCGGACGACGCGGGCCTCGACCAGGCCCGCCTCGGCCAACAAGGGGGTGTCGAAGAGCGCGATGAGCGAGTCCGCGGCCACCCTGAGGCCCGTACGGGCGGCGGCCGCGACCGACGCGTGGGACGGCGCGCCCCAGCCGGGCGGGAGGTCGGACACACCGGCGCCCTCCAGCACCGTGCGGAGGATCGCCGCCCGCGCGCCCGGCTTCACCCGTAGCGTCTCGGGGAGTTCGCGGCAGGCCCGTACGACCTGGTTGTCGAGGAAGGGCGCGTGGAGCCGCTGCGAGCGGATCTCGGCGGCCTGTTCCAGGACGCGGAGGTCCGCCGCGTGCCGGGCGAGGGCCGCACGCGCGCGGAAGTCGCCGGGCCGCTGCGCCGGGCCCACGCCTGAGCGATGTGTCGCCCCTTGGAGGCGAACCGATACTTCAGCCAGTGCCTCTCCGGTCAGCCAGCGTGCCGCCGGCCCGGGTCTGGCCCAGGTGAGCGCCGCCAGGGACGCCCCCACCGCACCTGTGGGCTCGTCGACTCTGCGCTGCATCAGCCGCTCGGCGAGGGCCTCCACGCCGGCCCCGTACGGCGTACGGGCCAGCCGTCGGGCCGCGCCGTACACGCGCGCGGGGACCAGCACCGAGCCGTCCGCCTTGGCCAGCGCGGCGACCGGGCGCACGAGGTGGCGCCGTTTGCGGTCCATCAGCAGGTCGGCGAGGCGGGCGGGGTGGGCGTCCAGGACCTGCCGGGCGCCGTACCCCGTGAAGTGGTCGGCGCTGCCCGAGGCGAGGCGGGCGCGGTGGCGGGCCGCCGTCACCAGGGAGGGGCCGGGCTCGTCGGTGAGCGGGCCGTCCAGGTCGGCGTAGGGCAGGGTCTCCTCGCCGCCCGCCACGACGACGTGGTGCAGGCGCGGGTTGGCCGCCAGGGCGCCCGCGCGTTCCACCTCGGCCTCGCGGCCGGGGACGGCCAGGTCGTTGAAGGTGACGGCCAGCAGGCGCTCCCCCGCGCCCGTGCCGTGACCCAGGAGCGTGCCGGGATTGCCGGGCAGGCCCGCCGCCAGCAGGGCCAGGGTGCCGGAGGCCGGGCCGCCGGAGAGGTCCGCGCCGATGCCCGGAACCGGCATCCCGCGCGCGGCACGCCGTTCGGCGGGCCCCATCCCGGGGACAGGCCCGGGGTCGATGTCGGGGACGTGCCGGGGTGCGGAGAGGCGGGCCCGTACGGCCTCGACGAGCGCGTCACGCACGTCGTCGACCGCGCGGTCCGGGTCGGCCGCGGGCGCCGCCACCGCGAGGGAGGCGACCCGCTCGTATCCGGCGACCTCACGCGCCCCGGCGCGCAGAATGAGCGCATGCCCCGGCGGAATGCGACGTACGCCGTCGTACGGGGTGGAGTCCTGGAGGGCGGCCGGTACGTCGGGGGCGGCGAGGAGCGCGGCGAGGTGCCCGAAGTCGAGGTTGGCCTCGATGAGGTCCGCGAGGGGCAGTGCGGCCGTCGCGTACGCCGTGCCGTCGGCCCAGGGGGTGTGGAACACCGGGCGCGCGCCCGCCAGATCGCCGCAGACGGTGATCCGCCGCCCCACCTTGACGACGGCCGTGTAGCTGCCCGGCCAGGCGGTCAGATGGCGAAGTGCCCCGCCGCGCGCGGCGAACAGGCCGATCCGCAACTGTTCGTCGGTGGCCCCGCACAGGCCGAGGACGGCGATCCGCGTCTGGTCGTCGACCTTGACGACACGCACCTCGTCGGGGCGCCAGTCGCCGACCGCCCACAGCGGATCGGGGTCGCCCCACAGCAGTTGGGAGCCGACCGGGTGCAGCGTCTCGCCGTCGAGCCCGGTGGCGCCGGCGGAGCCGGGCTCAACGGCTCGCGCGGCGGTGCTGCTCCATCCCACCAACCACCGCATCGACGCCTCCACAGGCTGTGGACAACCAGTGCTCCGTACGAACGGTTCACCATGCTGCCACGAAGAACGCCTCACAGAGGGGCGGCGGAGCCGCTTGTGATCCAGGAAGTGTTCGCCGGTCCGCATCGCCTCGTCGGCCTGAACGCCCAGGCGGGAGGCGGTGACTTCGACTCGAATGCGCCCCCAGTACGCTCCCCGAAAACACCCTTCGCGCCCTCAACTCCCATGGTGAGAGCGGTAATCCCATACGAAGGGGAGGGTCTGTTTTCAGCCAAATCGAGGGCACGCGGCGACCGTCGAGGCGGGCGCGCACACACTCCGTGCACGCTCCGTACATGCCCTGCGCTCCACACAACGGATGCGCAGCCCGGGAGGTGAAGCACACCTCCCGGACCGGTCCGCCGCCCGCGGGGATGTAGGCGGCGGTGTCCCCCAGCCCACTGGATCCAGTACAGCGGGCCGACCCACGCACGGCCCATGGAAGCGCTCCCGCGGTGGCCGGAGAAGAGCGCACGGCCGGGCGCACAGCCACACAACGGGAGCACGCGGCAACAGTGCGTAGGTAAGTCCGTACTTCAGTACGGACCACAATCCCGCCATCCGGAAGAATGCCCCTTAACGCTTGGGATGCGGCGAACTACGCTGGGTTTACGAATGCCGCGTGGTTATGCCAGTGCGGCAGCCGTCTGTGTCGAGGGGTGGCTCATGTCCAGGGAGCAACGCGGGCCGAACGAAAAACTCGGCGCCGTTCTCGCCCTCGCGGGAATCAGCAACGCCGGACTCGCGCGACGCGTCAACGATCTTGGCGCTCAACGCGGGTTGACGCTTCGCTACGACAAGACGTCGGTGGCGCGCTGGGTGTCGAAGGGCATGGTGCCGCAAGGCGCCGCTCCACACCTCATCGCGGCCGCCATCGGCCAAAAGCTCGGC
This sequence comes from Streptomyces sp. NPDC043427, assembly GCF_056436655.1. Taxonomy (NCBI): domain Bacteria; kingdom Bacillati; phylum Actinomycetota; class Actinomycetes; order Kitasatosporales; family Streptomycetaceae; genus Streptomyces; species Streptomyces sp. NPDC043427. Next base: position 8,765 of record NZ_JBWKCC010000027.1, read on the forward strand.
CGGCCCGTGCCCCTGCACGAGATCGGTCTGGCGGACGCGGACCCCGCTCCCGAGGTGGGCCTCGCCTTCCCCCGGGACGTCGGACAGGCCGTGCGGTCGGCGACCGAGCTGTACCGGCTCGACCTCGCCGGGCGCCGCGCTGGCTCCGGCGGCATCTGGCAGTCGCTGGCCGGGTCGTTCGCAGTGAGCGCATACGCAACGCCCGCCTCACGATGGCTGATAACCCCGGCCGACAGCTCGGTGGCGCGTGAGGTGAACCCCTCCGAGGGCTCCGGCGCACCGCTCAAAGTCGGCCACAGCGATGTGCAGAAGCTGCGGGAGGCCGCCGAGGACGCCAGGCGCTGGGACTCCAAGTACGGGGGCGGCGACTGGCGTTCGTCGATGGTGCCGGAGTGCCTGAGGGTGGAGGCGGCGCCCCTGCTGCTCGGCTCCTACTCCGACGAGGTCGGCCGGGCCCTGTTCGGGGCGAGCGCCGAACTCACCCGCCTCGCCGGGTGGATGGCCTTCGACACGGGTCAGCAGGAGGCCGCGCAGAGGTACTACATCCAGGCACTGCGCCTCGCGCGCGCGGCCGCAGACGTCCCCCTCGGGGGATATGTGCTCGCCTCCATGTCGCTGCAGGCGACGTACCGCGGGTTCGGCGACGAGGGCGTCGACCTCGCGCAGGCCGCCCTGGAGCGGAACCGGGGACTGGCCACCGCCCGCACGATGAGCTTCTTCCGGCTGGTCGAGGCACGCGCGCACGCGCGCGCCGGCGACGCCCCGGCGGCCGGCGCGGCCCTGAAGGCGTCCGAGGGCTGGCTGGAGCGGTCCCGTGAGGGCGACAACGACCCGTCGTGGCTGGGGTTCTACGGCTACGACCGGTTCGCCGCCGACGCGGCGGAGTGCTACCGGGACCTGAAGGCGCCTCGGCAGGTGCGGAGGTTCACGGAGCAGGCGCTGTCGAAGCCGACGGAGGAGTTTGTGCGGTCGCACGGATTACGGCTCGTCGTCTCGGCGGTGGCCGAGCTGGAGTCCGGCAATCTTGATGCGGCCTGTGAGCAGGGCGTGCGGGCGGTGGAGGTGGCTGGGCGGATCTCTTCGGCTCGGACCACCGAGTACGTGAAGGATCTTCTGCATCGGCTGGAGCCGTATGGGGACGAGCCGCGGGTGGTGGAGCTGCGGGAGCGGGCTCGGCCCCTTCTGATGGCTCCGGCGTAGAGCTTCCGCCTTCGCGTCTGCCTGGTCACTGTGGTCTGGCGGGGCGGGTTGTCGCGGGTTGTTCGGGCCCACGCGGCGGAGCCGCACATGTCCCGGCCCCGCGCCCCTGAGCCGGCTGCACTCGCCTGGGTTTGAAGGGGCTGTCAGTGGCGCAGTGCACTATCGGAGGTGGGAGGTGGTGCAGGTGCGGGCGGGTGCTTACGACTGCGATGTGCTCGTGATCGGTGGAGGGATCGTCGGGCTGTCCACCGCGTTCGCGATCACGCGGGCCGCGCCGGGGACACGGGTGACGGTGCTGGAGAAGGAGCCAGGGGTGGCCCGGCACCAGACGGGGCGCAACAGCGGGGTCGTCCACAGCGGGATCTACTACCGGCCGGGGTCGCTCAAGGCGCGGTACGCGGTGCGGGGCGCCACGGAGATGATCAAGTTCTGTGCGGAGTACGGCATCGCGCACGCCGTCACCGGCAAGCTGATCGTCGCGACCGAGCGGGAGGAGCTGCCCCGCCTGCACGCGCTCGTGCAGCGCGGCCGTGAGAACGGGATCCCGGTGCGAGAGCTGGGCGCGGCCCAGATCGGGGAGTACGAGCCGGAGGTGCGCGGCCTCGCGGCGATCCACGTGGGGACGACGGGGGTGTGCGACTTCGTCGCGGTCGCCCGGCAGCTGGGCGAGGCATCGGGGGCGGAGATCCGGTACGGCGCCCGGGTCGAGCGGATCGACCGGCGTCCCGACCGGGGCGTCGCGGTGCGGACCACGAACGGTGATGTCGTACGGGGTCGGGTGCTGGTGAACTGCGCCGGGCTGTACTGCGACGAGGTCGCCCGGATGACCGGGGACGAGCCCGGGGTGCGGATCGTGCCGTTCCGGGGGGAGTACTACGAGCTGGCGCGGCCCGAGCTGGTGCGGGGACTGGTGTATCCGGTGCCCGATCCGGCGTTCCCCTTCCTCGGGGTGCATCTCACGCGCGGGATCGACGGCAGCGTCCACATCGGCCCCAATGCCGTGCCCGCGCTGGCGCGGGAGGGGTACGGGTGGGGGGTCGTACGGCCTGGCGAGGTCGCGACGACGGTCGCGTGGCCCGGAGTGTGGCGGATGGCACGGCGGCACTGGCGGTACGGAGCGGGTGAGCTGCGGCGGTCGGTGTCGAAGGCGGCGTTCACGCAGGCGGTGCGCCGACTGCTGCCCGCGGCGGGCGAGGGCGACCTGGTGCGGACGGCGGCCGGAGTGCGGGCTCAGGCGGTGCTGCGGGACGGGGGGCTCGTGGACGACTTCCTGATCCGGGAGGGCGCGCGGGCGGTCCACGTCCTGAACGCGCCGTCCCCCGCGGCGACCGCCTCGCTGCCGATCGGGCGGGAGGTTGCCCGGCGGGCGCTGACCGTGCTGGGGTCGGCGTAAGGGCCCCCGTCCGGCCCCCACAGCCCCGTGACCGACGGCATGCTTCCCGCTGGAGCGAGCCCCGTAAAATCGAGTGCACTGTGTCTGACTCCCTCAACACCCCCGAAACCCCTCAGCCCGCCCCCGGCGAGCAGCACCCGCACGTCCCCGGTGTCTCCGTCCGGCACACCCGGACCAAGGGTGAGCCCCGGTTCCCGGACGGCCCCACGGCCGATCCCGCCGGGTCGCACTTCGAGCGGCGGATCCGGAGTTTCCAGCCGCGCCGCAGCCGGGTGACCGCGGGGCAGGCGGACGCGTTGCAGCGGCTGTGGCCCAAGTGGGGCCTCGACATCGACGGGCAGCGGGTCATCGACCTGGGCGAGCTGTTCGCCAACGACAACCCCGTCGTGCTGGAGATCGGGTTCGGCATGGGTGAGGCCACCGCGCGGATGGCCGCGGCAGACCCGGGCACGAACGTCCTCGCCGTGGACGTCCACACCCCGGGGCAGGGCAACCTGCTGAACCTCGCCGACCAGGGCGGCCTGTCCAACGTCCGCGTCGGCAACGGCGACGCCATCATCCTGCTGCGCGAGATGCTCGCCCCGGACGCGCTGGACGGGCTGCGCGTCTACTTCCCCGACCCCTGGCCCAAGAAGCGCCACCACAAGCGGCGCCTGATCCAGCCCGAGTTCCTGAGCCTGGCCGCGACCCGGCTGAAGCCGGGGGCGGTCCTGCACTGCGCGACCGACTGGGAGCCGTACGCCGAGCAGATGCTCGAGGTGCTCACCGCGCACCCGGACTTCGAGAACACACAGGCCAACGGCGGTTTCGCGCCACGTCCCGACTTCCGGCCACTGACCCGTTTCGAGGGCCAGGGACTGGACAAGGGTCATGTCGTGAACGATCTGCTCTTCCGCCGCGTACAGCACCGCAAGCCAAGCGCGGCTCGGCGTTCCCACCCCGATCCGTACCACCAGTCCCCCACCGAGCCTCCCGCCGGCGGCTGACGAACGCGCACCGTCGCGGGCGGCGCGCTGCCTCGTTAGGGTCGATGCCGTGGCCACCTGTCCCCCGTACCCGACGCATCCCGACGGCCCCGCCGCTGGGGGCGTGCTTCGGCACGCGCACTGGTGGCAGCGGAAGTCGGTGCGCTACGGGGCACTCGTCACCCTCCTCACCCTCTCCGGACTCGTCATCCTCGCGCTCGTGCGCGAACAGACCGGCACGGAGGGGTTCCTGGTGGGGCTCGGCCTCGCCGTACTGCCTGTTCCGCTGCTCGTCGCGGCGTTCCGGTGGCTCGACCGGGTGGAGCCCGGCCCCTGGCACAACCTGCTGTTCTCCTTCGCCTGGGGCGCCTGCGCGGCCGCGCTGATAGCGATCGTGGCGAACAGTTTCGCGACAAGATGGATAGCCACGGCCACCGCCGACCCGTCCAGTGCGGACACCCTCGGCGCGACCGTCATAGCCCCCGTCGTCGAGGAGTCGGCCAAGGCCGCCGCCGTGTTACTCGTCTTCCTCTTCCGACGGCGGGACTTCACCGGCATCGTCGACGGGGTCGTCATCGCCGGGATCACCGCGACCGGCTTCGCGTTCACCGAGAACATCCTCTACCTGGGCACGGCCTTCGGCACCGACCAGCTCACCGGTGACAGCGGTATCGCCTCCGTGACGGCGGCGACGTTCTTCGTACGCGTCATCATGTCGCCCTTCGCGCACCCCCTCTTCACCGTCCTGACCGGCATCGGCTTCGGCGCCGCCGCGCTCGCCGGGGAGCGTCAGCAGGTGCGGCGGGTGGCGCTGCCGCTGCTGGGACTGCTGCTGGCGATGGGCATGCACGCGCTCTGGAACGGCTCGTCGTCCCTCGGCGAGTACGGGTTCTTCGCGGTGTACGGGGCGTTCATGGTGCCCGCGTTCGGGCTGCTGACATGGCTGGTCATCTGGACGCGGCAGCGGGAGCTGAGGACCGTCCGGCAGGAGCTGCCCGCCTACGCCTCCGCGGGATGGCTGACGCCGGCCGAGCCGTTCGCCCTCGGCTCGATGCGGGCACGGCGGCTGGCCCGCGAGTACGCCAGGCGCCACCACGGCAGGCCCGCGGCGCGGGCGGTGGCGCAGTACGAGGCGTACGCGACGTCCCTGGCGTTCCTGCGGCGCCGGGGGAACCGTGGCAAGGCGGGGGCCGACTTCGTCGTACGGGAGGCGGAGCTGCTGCGGGAGCTGTGGGGGCGGCGCGATGTGGCACGGCCCGCGCTGGACCATGCGGCGCGGGTGGCCGCCCCACCGGTACCGGTGGTCGCGCCGCCTTGGCCGGTGTACGGGGTGTACGGGTACGGGAACGGGCCCGGGGCGGGGTACGAGCATCCGGCGGCGCCTTACCCCGCGTACAACCCTTACCGCTCGTAGAGGGCAGCCGCCACAGGCAGTTCGGCACCGCCGGACAGGTCCTACGCCGAAGCTGCTGCCAGCTTCGCCACCTCCTGCTCCGTCAGCTGCAGTTCCGCCACGCCCAGCAGCGCCGGCAGTTGCTCGGCCGTGCGCGCGGAAGCGATCGGCGCCGCGACGGTCGGCTGGGCGGCGAGCCAGGCGAGGGCGACGGTGGCGACCGGGGCGTCATGGGCCTCGGCGATCTCGTCGAGGGCGGTCAGGACCTTGATGCCGCGCTCGGACTCGAGGTGCTTGGCAGCCGAACCGGCGCGCACGCTGTCCACGCTCGTACCGGGCCGGTACTTGCCGGTGAGGAAGCCGGAGGCCAGCGCGTAGTACGGGACGGCGGCCAGGCCGGCGCGGGAGGCGAGGTCGCTCAGCTCGCCCTCGTAGGTGTCGCGGGAGACGAGGTTGTAGTGGGGCTGGAGGGCGACGTACCGGGCGAGACCCTCGCGGTCGGAGAACTCCAGGGACTCGCGGAGGCGTACGGGCGAGATGTTGGAGGCGGCGATGTGCCGCACCTTGCCCGCCCGCACCAGCTCGTCGAGGGCGCCGATGATCTCCTCGACGGGCACCTCGGGCCTGTCGAAGTGCGTGTAGTAGAGGTCGATGTAATCGGTGTCCAGGCGGCGCAGGGAGGCATCGGCGGCGGCCTTGATGTTGGCCGCGCTCAGGCCCTGGTAGTCGGGGTGCTGACTGACCTTGGTGGCGATGACCACGTCGGAGCGGTTGCCACGGGCCTTGACCCACTTGCCGATGACGGTCTCGGACTCGCCGCCCGCGTTGCCCTCGGCCCAGGCCGAGTAGGCGTCGGCGGTGTCGACGAAGTTGCCCCCGGCCGCGGTGTAGGCGTCGAGGACGTCGAAGGAGGTGGCCTCGTCGGCGGTCCAGCCGAAGACGTTGCCGCCGAGGGCTAGCGGGAAGACCTCCAGGTCGGAGGAACCGAGCTTGCGAAGAGAAGAAGAAGTCATGCTCTACGTCAACGCGTTGACGGGAGGCACGCATTCCGCGCCTCCCGTCAACGGTTCGTAACATCCGGGAGACCTCACCGACTCCCGGAAGATCTACGTCAGGGGTTGATCCCCTTGCTGCGCAGCCACGCCGACGGGTCGATGCCCGTGCTGCTGCCGCCCGGGTGGACCTCCAGGTGGAGGTGGGCGCCGGTGACGTTGCCGGTGGCGCCGACGCGGCCGATGACGTCGCCCGTGGCGACCTTCTGGCCGACGCTGACGTTGATGGAGGACTGGTGCGCGAACCAGAGCTCCGTACCGTCGTCGAGCGTGAGGATCGTGCGGTAGCCGTAGGAACCGGCCCAGCCCGCCTCGGTGATGGTGCCGCTGTGGATGGCCTTGATGAGCGTGCCGGTGGGCGCCGCGAAGTCGAGGCCGGTGTGGTAGCCGGAGGACCAGTAGGAGCCGGCCTGACCGAAGGTCGAGGTGATGGTGTACGAGGAGGTCGGCAGCGTGTACTCCTTGGCCAGCTCGGCCAGGCGCTCGGCCTCGGCCTTCCGCTGCTTCTCCTCCTCCGCCTTCTTCTTGGCGGCGGCGGCCTTGGCCTTGGCCTCCTGCTCCGCCTTCGCGGCGGCGGCGTCGGCGGCCTTGGCGGCCGCGGCCTCGGCGGCGGCCTCCGCCTTGCTCTCCAGCTGGCCCTGCTGCGACTCGGCCTGGGCCATGATGCGGCTGCGCAGCGACTCACCGGCGTCGGTGGCGCTCTGGGTGGTGTCGTCGACGCCGACGCTGCTGAGGGCGTCCGCGGCGTCCCGAGTGTCGTCCTGGGGGTCGTCCGTCAGGAGCGAGCCGACGGAGGGCAGGTCGGGCACGGAGATGGAGACCGGCGGCTTGCCGGTGTTGGCGCTGGCCATGCCGCCCGCGCCGACGGCGGCGATGACGCCGACGCCCAGGACGGTGGAGCTGCGGGCGAGCCCGCCACGCTGCTTGGCGACACGGTGCCGGCCACGTACCGGGCGAATGGACTCCGCGGTGGGATTCCACTCCTCCCAGGGGCCCTCGTCGTTGCGGTAGTCGCCGTAGCCGAAGATCTCGGTACTGCGGCGGCTCGGCGCGTGCGGAGCCTCGGGGGCAGGCGGGTTGGACGCCACGAAGGCGTGCTCCTTTCCTTCCGTGACGCCTACCGGGTTAGCTGACGGGTTCGGAGCGGGAAGGTCTCCTACGCGCGTATACCTGCCGTGACTTCACGGCGGCATCCACGTGATTCACCCCAAGGTGGTGGTTCCCCGGTTCCCTTGCGGGATTCGGCGCGTGAGCACGGAGCCGTCTCTTGTGACGGCTGGGACGACCGCGCTGCGTTATCGAACGTTAATAGACACGAGGTCAGGTTTCCAAGCTGTTCCTCTTGATCATTAACATTTTCACCCTGGACTTACGACCCATGAGCGGTGAAAAACGGGCGAGTTGACCACGTGGTGGATCCCTCACGGTTCTGACGGTGCGTCAGTTGTTATGCGGAGCGGGGCGGCCCACTCACACCCCGTGACTGCGCTCGTTCACACCCCCAAACGCACCGATGGCCGGGATCCGTGAGAATCCCGGCCATCGGCCTTCAGTAGCGGGGACAGGATTTGAACCTGCGACCTCTGGGTTATGAGCCCAGCGAGCTACCGAGCTGCTCCACCCCGCGTCGGTGATTCCAGTGTACGGCATCCGCGGGGTGCGAAGCACACGGGTATTGCGGTGACGGGGGATCAGCCGAGCAGATGGCGGTTCGGGGCCATGGCCCGCTCCGCGTACTCCGGCACGACGACGACCTCGACACCGCCCGCCACCAGCACGCCCGTGCCGTCGGCACCCTCGACGAAGGTGTCCGGCTCACGCCAGGCCGTGACGACCCGCCCCACCCCCGCGTCGAGGATCAGACGGGCGCAGGGCGCGGGCCGGGACGCGCGGCGGGCGCAGGGTTCGAGACTGCTGTAGACGGTGGCGGACGCGAGCCTGGGGTCGGCCGGGTCGATCTTCGCGAGGGCCGCCTCCTCCGCGTGCACGAGGGGATCGCCGCCCTCCCGGGAGTACCCGCGCGCCAGTTCGGTCCCGTCGGCCGCCACGACCACGGCGCCCACGCTGAAGGCGCCCTCCGACGGCGGACACAGCTCCGCGAGGTGACAGGCGAGGGCGAGCCAGTGCCGGTCGGCGGGGGCGGCCACCCCCGCACTGCCGGGTGCCGTCGGCTCGTAGCGCATCAGTACGACGTCCTCGATCTGCCGGGTCTCCACGAGTCGCAGTCGTCCGCCCTGGTAGGCACCGGACCCGAACAGCCGGGGCGCGCTGGGGTCGCCCACGAAGAGGGGCGCGAGGACGAGCTGGAGTTCGTCGGCGAGTTCCTGCTGAAGCAGCTGGGTGTGGATGGTTCCGCCGCCCTCGACCATGAGCCGTCGCACACCGCGTACGTCGTGGAGGTGTTCCAGGATCCGGCGCCAGTCGAGTTCGGCGCCCAGCGCCACGACCTCGGCGCCGGCGTCGATACCGGCCCGCCGGGCCCGTTCCGCGCCCTTGTCCGTCGTACAGAGGACCTTCTCCCCGCCCGTGTGCCAGAACTGCGCCGCCGGATCCAGCTCGCCCGAGCCGCTGACCGTGACCTTCAGCGGGAACTCGGGCTTCCCCGCGGCGACACGGGCCGCGCGCCGCTCGGGCGAGTTGACCAGCAGCCGGGGGTTGTCGGCGCGGATCGTGCCGGCGCCGATCAGGATGGCGTCGACGGAGGCCCGTACCTCGTCGACCCGGTCGAAGTCGGCCGGGCTGGAGAGCAGGAGCCGCTCGGGGCCGGTGTCGTCCAGGTAGCCGTCGAGGGAGACCGCGGCGGACAGCAGGACGTAAGGGAGAGGCATCTACGCACTCCATCGTGAGGACGGGAGCATCTGAGGACAGAGGCACCGTGGGCGGGAGCGTCCGGGGCTTGGTTCAAGTTTGAAACAAACCTACACTGGTGACATGACGACCCGCTGGCTCACCCCCGAGGAGCAGCGCGCCTGGCGCGCGTACATCGCCGCCACCATGCTCCTGGAGGACGCGCTCGACCGGCAGCTCCAGCAGGAGGCCGGCATGCCGCACATCTATTACTCCATCCTGGCCACCCTGTCCGAGACACCGGAACACCGGCTGCGCATGACGGACCTCGCCGAGGAGCTGAAGATCACCCGCAGCCGGCTGACGTACGCGGTGGCGCGCCTGGAGAAGGACGGTCTGCTACGGCGTGAGGGATGCACGTCGGACCGCCGCGGCAGCCTCGCCGCGCTGACCGAGGAGGGGCTCGCGGTGCTGGAGCGGACGGCGCCGGGTCACGTGGAGACCGTACGCGCCCACCTCTTCGACCACCTCGACCCGCAGCAGGTGACCCAGCTGGAGGAGATCTTCACGGGGATCATGAAGGGACTCCAGGGAGACGGGCCGAGGGACGGCTCGGGGGACCTGCCGTGGCTGCGGCGTTCATCCACAGGGTGTGCAGGAACGGGCTGAGCCAGGAGTCGAGGCAGACCGTGGGGCACCCCACAAACCGGTTGCTTCAAGTTTCAAGCAGAGGTAGGGTCCCGACTCGAGGATGTGCTTCAAATCTGAAGCAGACCCTTGGACGATCAGCGATGGACCCGACCCCGGAGGCCCGCATGCCCGCATTCCCCGCCGCCACCACGCGCTCCCGCGTCCGGGTACCGCTGCGCTTCCACGACGGCTACGGCGTCGACGCCGAACTGGTCACCTTCCACGGCCTGGCCGACGGCCAGGAACACGTGGCCGTCGTCCTCGGCGAGCCGGGCCCCGTTCCGCTGGTCCGGCTGCACTCCGAGTGCCTGACCGGCGACGTGTTCGGCTCCGCCCGCTGCGACTGCGGCCCGCAGCTGCGCGAGGCGGTCGAGCGGATCGCGGAGCGCGGCGGCGTTCTGCTGTACCTCCGCCAGGAGGGCCGCGGCATCGGCCTCTACAACAAGCTCGACGCGTACGCCCTCCAGGACCAGGGCCTCGACACCTACGCGGCCAACGCCGCCCTCGGCCTGCCGGAGGACGCCCGCGACTACACGGCGGCGGCGCAGATGCTGGACGCCCTGGGCATCACCGGCCTGGACCTGCTCTCCAACAACCCCGACAAGGCCGACCAGTTGCGCACCCTGGGCGTCGAGGTCCGCGACCGCGTCCCCACCGGTGTCTTCGCCACCCCGGACAACGTCCGCTACCTCCGCGCGAAGGTCCTCCAGACCCAGCACACGCTGCCGCTGACGGAGCTGCCGGCGGCGGCGCCGCTGACGGAACTGAGCGTGGGCTGAGTCTGCGGCTGCTTGGGCCTTCCCGGCACCGGTGCCCATGTTCGTACCGGTGCCGGAGCCGTTGAGTACCGTCTACGACGGGTTCGTCGCGCCCCCGCGGCCGTCCTCGAGCGCCATGTAGAGGCGGGTGCCTCCCGGCCTGAAGCCGACCCGCTCGTAGACCTGCCGGGACCCCTCACCCGAGTATTCGAGCCACACCGATCGTGCCCCGGCCGCGAACAGGGCTTCCGCCAGCGCCGCGGTCACGGAGCCGGCGACACCTCGGCCGCGGAAGGCCGGCCGGGTACCGACGCCGGCCAGCTCCGAGGTGCCCACAGCGGGCGCGGAGCAGGTTCCGGCGCCGGCGCAGCCGCCGTCGGAACCCCGTACGAACCGCACCGCTCCCCCGCTCTCCTGGATGCGGCGCAGTCGGGCGGCCCCCTCCTCCGACGCGGCGAACGCACTGTCGAACGCCTCGGACAGGGCGGCGTCGATCGCCGCGTAGTCCGCGTCCGTACGCGGGGTCTCGACGAGGAGACCGGTGGGCGACGACGGCGGCGGCGTGAGCGTGGCCGGCGTGCAGACCAGGTACGTGTGCACCGCTTCCGTGGTGAATCCCGCCGCCCGCAGGGCGGGTTCGACCTCGGGTGCGGCGTCCGGCGCGAACTCGAGGCGGGGCTTGAGCCCGCGCGTGTGGAACGCCTCGATCAGAGCCGCGACATCGTCACGGCTCGGACGGGCGCCGGGCACGGGAGTCGCGTAGTTGAGGTAGGGGCTGGTGGTCGTGGGGTCGAGCCCCAGGACGAAGGGCGCGACGTCGACCGCTGCGGGACGGCGACGGAGGTTGCTGACGGCAAAGGCCTGGACGTCGGTGTGCTGGACGTCGACGTGCTGAGCGTCGATGTGCATGGTGAAGTGACCTCACGTTGAAGTGGTGTAGGCGTGGCGGTGTGGGACACCGCGACGTCGGGCCGCCGTGAGGAGAGCGGAACGGCACTGAGCGGACAGGAAGGTTCCGTTCAGTCCCGACGGCGGCCGCTGTGGGACGCCGCATCCATTGGCTTCAGTCCTTCACCATGAGGGGGGTGTGCACCTACTGCACTCAGGTGAGCTTAGCCCCGGCGATCAACTGTGCGCCCGACAAATTCAGCGCCGCGTTCCAGCCACGCACAACTCGGCCCTGTGCACGTCTTCGTGTGACGGCAGGACCCTGGGCCGGTTGCCTGCGCCTGTCGGGGGCGTGGAGATTGCGGGAGTACTGGGATCTTCTTGGGGAGACCGGCCGGTAGCGAAGGAAGGGCCGCCCAGTCGTGATGTTGCTCCGGTTTCCTTCTGTTGGTGCCGCTGTGGCCCATGGAGCCTCTGTGGCGCATGGGGCCTCGCGCACTCACCCCCCATGCGAAAGGAACCCCCATCCATGGCCGACGAGAGGGTGCTGCGCGCCCAGAGATTCATCAACGGCACGTATGGCGACGTGCCGGGCATCGGCAAGGTCGAGGAGAGCGGGGTGGTGGACTGGCCGACGGTGTACGCGTTGGTCCGCGCCCTGCAGTACGAGTTGGGCATCACCGCGCTCTCGGACAACTTCGGGCCCACCACACTCGCCACGCTCACGACCAAGTGGCCGACGATAGACGGTGGTTCGTCGGCCGTCCCGGCCAACGTCATCCGCATCGTCCAGGCCGCCCTGTGCTGCAAGGGCTACGACGGTGGCGACATCGACGGCACGTACAACGCCCGAGTCGCAGCCGCCGTACGGCAGTTGAAGGCGGACGCGGGCCTCGACGAGCCGTATCCCGGGGACGCCGTCGTGCCGAAGGTGTTCAAGGCGCTGCTGAACCGGGACGCGTACACCTGCCAGGACGGCGGCAGCGGCACCGTGCGCGTGGCGCAGCGCTGGATGAACGCGACGTACGTCGGCCGGGCCAACTTCTTCGTCATCGCCTGCGACGGCCGCTACTCGCGGGACGTGCAGCGGGCGCTGATGTACGCCGTGCAGTACGAGATCGGCATGACCGACGACGTGGCCAACGGCGTCTTCGGTCCCGGCACCCAGAACGGACTCCGGTCCACCACCCTCTCGGTGGGGTCGACCGGCGCCTGGGTACGGCTGTTCTCGGCCGCGATGGCGTTCAACCAGCGTCACGGGGTCACCTTCACGGACACCTTCGACGCCGGGCTCGCCGTACGGGTGGCGGCCTTCCAGGAGTTCGTGAAGCTTCCCGTCACCGGCAAGGGCGACTTCGCCACCTGGGCGTCCCTGCTGGTGTCCACCGGGGACACGTCCCGCAAGGGCAGCGCCGCGGACTGTTCCACGGAGGTCACCGCGGCCCGGGCCAAGGAGCTGGCCGCCGCCGGGTACCGGGTGGTCGGGCGGTACCTGTCGAACGTGCCCGGCACCACCCTCGACAAGATGATCAAGCCCGGCGAGCTCAGGACCCTGGCCGCGAACGGGCTGCGCTGCTTCCCGATCTACCAGACCAACGGTGCCGCCGCGAGCTACTTCACCTCCGCACAGGGCACCTCGGACGCCGCCGACGCCCTGTACTGGGCCCGCTACCACGGCTTCCGCCCCGGCACGCGTATCTATTTCGCCGTCGACTACGACGCCGTGGACGCCGAGGTCACCACCGGCGTCCTCCCCTACTTCCGGGCCCTCAAGGCCGCGATCGACGCCGACGGCGCGGGCTACCTCACCGGTATCTACGGCGCGCGCGCCGTGTGCGCCCGGGTAGGCGCCGAGGGACTCACCACCGCGAGCTTCGTCTCCGACATGTCCACCGCCTACACCGGCAATGTGGCCTCCCCCCTCCCCGACGACTGGGCCTTCGACCAGATCGCCACCGTCGAGGTGGGCACCGGCGAGGGCGCGATCCAGATCGACAACAACATCGCGTCCGGCCGCGACCTCGGCCAGATCGCGTACGCCCCACCGGCCGTCGCGACCGACCTCGACGCCCGCTTCGACACGTCACGACGCGCGGTCGCCCTGACGGACGTACGGCACTACCTGCGCTCCTGGGGACTCCCCGAGCGGGGAGCCGGCGACCCGACGCCCACGTCCACGACGGTGGCCCCCGGCGCCGACACCACGACCAACGCCTTCGACACCCTCGTCACCTACGACGCCGTCCTGACCGACCTGGCCCGCACCCTGCGCATGCGCAAGGCCCTCATCGCGACGAGCCTGCTGTGGGCGGTGCGCACGGGGACGACGCTCTCGCCGCAGGCCACCATCGCCGCCCGCAACTACTGCGTCCAGCAGCGCATCCTGCGCGGTCCGCTCCTCGACGCCTCCGACTCCGCCGACGTCCGCGCGGTCCGCCAGAAAACGCGCGACGACGACAAGTTCCGTATCAACAGCACCGCGTACGCCCTCATCAAGGCCGCCCACGACCTGGGCCTGCCCCGCCCCGGCCTCGCCGACACGGCTGAGAGCACGCGGCGGCTCCTGGGCGACTTCCTCGGCTCGGGCAGCCTGGACGGATCGACCCAGCTGGGCCTGTACCAGGTCCTGGAGAAGCACTACGCACCCCTGCGCGGCACGGGCCGCTGACAGACGCGGGAAGCACCGGAGAGGAAAGCAGAGCACCCATGGCAGCAACGCGACGACACTTCCTGCGCTCAGCGGTCACCACGGCGGTCGCGGCGGGCACGGTCGCCGGTACGACGACCGTGGCGTCCACGGCCTCCGCAGCCGACAAGGCGACCTCAGCGGGCGCGACGGGCTCAACCGGCTCGGCTGACAAGCCCCCCGTCTCCGCCAACGGCTGGCCGATCGCCACGACACCCCCCAACGCCGACGGCAGCATCTGGACCTGCCCGGTACCCGGCACGGGCTTCGGCATCGACGTCGCGATCGGTGACGCGGAGACGATCCTCGTCCACGTGGTCCGCCGTTTCCACTACGAGATCGAGACACTGCGCGCCGGCGACGTGACCGGCTACCGCCCCGCGGCGAAGACGACGGGCCCGGAGACCAACCACGCCTCGGGCACAGCGATCGACATCCGTCCCGACTCCTACCCGGCGGGCGTCCACGGCGGCTTCTTCGCCCCCCAACTCGCGGTGATCCGCGACATCCTCACCGACTGCGAGGGCGCGGTGAAGTGGGGCGGCGACTTCCCGACGCCCGACGAGAGCCACTTCCAGATCGACGTCCCGCCCACCTCCCCGAAGGTGAAACACGTCGCCGACAAGATCCGCGCCTGGAACGCCACCCCGGGCAGGGGCGCGGGCGTCACGCAGGTCCCGCGAAACAGCTCGTGATGGTGTTCGTGGCCCGTTCCGGCCGGTAGGTGCGGTCCCGGCCGGAAGGGGAGCCTGGGGCGCCCGCGGGTTACGTCGCCAGGCCGCGTTCGGTCACTTCGGCCGACCGGGGCACGAAAAGGGTGAGGGCCGCGCGGCGTGCGCCGCGCGGCCCCGGATGCGTCCTGCGGGTGGTCAGGAAGCGGTGATGTTCTCCGCCTGCGGGCCCTTCTGGCCCTGGACCACGTCGAACGTCACGGTCTGGCCCTCCTGGAGCTCACGGAAGCCCGAGGAGTTGATCGCGGAGTAGTGCGCGAAGACATCCGGACCACCGCCGTCCTGGGCGATGAAGCCGAAGCCCTTCTCCGCGTTGAACCACTTCACAGTTCCCGTAGCCATGGTCATACCTTCCAGTTGACGAAACGCCTCCCCCTGCATGGGGAAGACGGAGCTGATCGCCCTGGTCCCTGCGGCATAGCACAGCAAAAAGCCCACGCCGAAGGCATGGGCAGGGGAATTCCGAACCACGACAGCTGACACAGACGCTACACCTGTACACGCGCCGTCACCATAGAAAGATCACCTCGGGTGACAGGAGAACCCGGCCCCGGTGCCGTACAGGCACCGGGGCCAGGGCCGTGAAGCGGTTCAGCGGGAGAGGGCGAGGATGCCCAGAGCGCTGCCGTGTTCGTCGACCACGGGCAGGGCCCCGAGCCGGCGGCAGCGCATCGCGTACTCGGCTTCGGTCCTCGTGGTCAGCGGCGAGGCGAAGGGCCCGAGGACGTCGGCGATGTCACGCAGGCGCATCCGGTCCGTGTATCCGGAGCTGTCATGAACGGCCGTGAGCCGGGCCCGGGTGACCAGGCCGGTGCACTGGCCGTCCTCGTCGCAGACGACCAGATGCCCCGTACGGGCGGCCGCCATCACGGACAGCGCCACCTCGACGGTCATGTCCTCCCAGACCTGAGGTCCGGCCGCCTCCATGGCGTCGGCCACCGTGCCGTGCGCGGGGTGGGCGCTCGCCGGGCGGGACTGCATCTGGACCAGCGTCAAAGGGTGCCTCCTGCGGGGATGGACCGGCTTCCTGATCACGAAGGTTCTACGCCGCCGTACTGGCGGTGGACTGCCGCGCGGGCGCGCGGCGGGCCGCCGAAGCGGGGCGGCGTCGGCCGCGTGAGGTGGCGCTGCGCTTGGGGCGTTCGACCACCGGTGCGGTGATGACGACCGGGATACCGCTGGGCGCCTGGGCGCCGGTGATGCGCTGCAGGGTTTCGTCGCCGGCGCGGACCTGGGTGGTCTGCGGGACGATGCCGGCCGCTGCCATGAGGCGAGTCATGTCGCGGCGCTGGTTCGGGGTGACCAGGGTGACGACGCTGCCGGACTCGCCGGCGCGGGCGGTACGGCCGCCGCGGTGGAGGTAGTCCTTGTGGTCGGTCGGCGGGTCGACGTTGACGACGAGGTCGAGGTTGTCGACGTGGATGCCGCGCGCCGCGACGTTGGTCGCCACCAGCACGTTGACGTGCCCGGTCTTGAACTGCGCCAGCGTGCGCGTGCGCTGCGGCTGCGACTTCCCGCCGTGCAGTGCGGCGGCTCGTACGCCGCTGTTCAGGAGGTGCTCGGTGAGGCGGTCGACGGCGTGCTTGGTGTCGAGGAACATGATCACGCGGCCGTCGCGTGCGGCGATCTCGGTGGTGGCCGCGTGCTTGTCGGCGCCGTGGACATGCAGCACGTGGTGCTCCATCGTCGTGACCGCGCCGACCGAGGGGTCGACGGAGTGCACGACGGGGTCGCTGAGGTAGCGGCGCACGAGCAGGTCGACGTTGCGGTCGAGGGTGGCGGAGAACAGCATGCGCTGGCCCTCGGGGCGGACCTGGTCGAGAAGCGCGGTGACCTGCGGCATGAAGCCCATGTCGGCCATCTGGTCGGCCTCGTCGAGGACGGTGATGGAGACCTGGTCCAAGCGGCAGTCGCCGCGGTCGATGAGGTCCTTGAGGCGTCCTGGGGTGGCGACGACGACCTCGGCGCCACCGCGCAGCGCGCCGGCCTGCCTGCCGATCGACATCCCGCCCACGACGGTGGTCAGCCGCAGCTTCACCGAGCGGGCGTACGGGGTGAGCGCGTCGGTGACCTGCTGCGCCAGCTCACGCGTCGGTACGAGGATCAGCCCCAGCGGCTGCCTGGCCTCGGCGCGCTGCCCGGCCGTACGGGCCAGCAGCGCCAGCCCGAAGGCGAGGGTCTTGCCGGAGCCGGTGCGCCCGCGGCCCAGTACGTCACGGCCGACGAGGGAGTTGGGCAGGGTCGCGGCCTGGATCGGGAACGGTACGGTCACGCCCTCCCAACCGAGCGCGGCCAGCAGTTCCCCGGGCATGTCGAGATCGGCGAAGCCCTCCACGGCGGGAAGCGCGGGGGTGATCGTCTTGGGGAGGGCGAACTCCCCCTGGATCGCGGCGGGCCGCCGGCCGTAACCGCCGGAACGGCTCGGACCCCCGGACCGGCTCGGGGCCGACGAGCCGAATCGGCCGCCACCCCCACCGGAGCCGGCACTGCCCTTACGGGTGCGGGCGAAGCGGTCGTTCGTGCGTGTGCGGTTCATGCGGAAACCTTCCTCGATGCGGCACATATCAAGGAATTCCCGCAGCAATGAGCGGCACGGAGAATTGCAGGCATGGGCCGAATGGAACGTAAAATAAAATCTGGCCGGCCGGAAATCCGTGCGGGCACAGGCGCTGAGACGGGCGACGCCGTGTGAGGAAAAATCCGGGGCGTCGACTCGTGAAGCCATGCAGGGGTGCGTTCTGCACCCAATGTCAGGAGATGCGTGCAGCTGGGGCCCGCACCCCGAAGGATGCGGGCCCCAGCTGTCAAGTGCGCGCCAGCGTCAGGCGACGACGATGTTCTCGGCCGTCGGGCCCTTCTGGCCCTGCGCGATGTCGAAGGTCACCTTCTGGCCTTCGAGCAGCTCACGGAAGCCCTGGGCGGCGATGTTCGAGTAGTGGGCGAAGACGTCGGCGCCTCCCCCGTCCTGCTCGATGAAGCCGAAGCCCTTTTCCGCGTTGAACCACTTCACGGTACCAGCAGCCATGTCAATCTCCTTTGGGGCAGTGCATCGGCATCCGCACTGTGCGGACGCCGTGTCGCCGCGATGATTACCCCGCCGGGAAAGACCGGAAATACAAAAGCGCTACCAGCGACCAGAGGGTCGACCGGGGGCGCTTGAAGTTTCGGGAACCACACTGCAACTGAGATCGACAGTAGCACGTCACAAGGGCTTGTGTGCGGCAAATAATGACGCTTGTTCACTGAGGCAAAAACTCTGCCCGCGCGGTCTTTTGAACTCTCATCTCGCGAGCACAGATATTGATTCACGAGGGGCGCAGCGTTTCGGGGCGTGGCGTGAGATCAGGCCGCTGCCGCCGGGACGCCGAGCTCGGCCAGCAGGCCCCGTACGCGCCGCTCGATCTCCTCCCGGATCGGCCGGAGCCTCCACGCCCTGGCCGGCCGGATCTTCGAGCTGCCAGTCCCGGTACCGCTTGCCCGGGTAGACGGGGCAGGGGTCCCCGCAGCCCATCGTGATCACTACGTCGGAGGACTGTACGGCCTCGGTGACGCCGTGCGGGACGACGACGTCGTCTGCCGTCGGGGCGGGACGTCCGTACACGACTGCCACGGCGGCCAGCCCGAGTACGGCGCCGAGCAGCTGTGCCGCGACGAACGGGGCGACGGAGGCGGGGGCGATCCCGGCGAAGGTGTCGCTGAAGGCGCGGCCGACGGTGACGGCGGGATTCGCGAAGGAGGTGGAGGAGGTGAACCAGTAGGCGGCCCCGATGTACGAGGCTACGGCTACGGGGGCCAGGGAGGCGCGCCCCGCACGCTCCAAGCCGAAGATGAGCAGGATCAGCCCGCCCGTGGCGACGACCTCACCCAGCCAGAGGTGACCGGCGGACCGGTCGTGGTGGCGAACCTCACCAGCGGCACGGCGAACATGGCGTCGGCCAGCACCGCGCCGCCGATCGCCCCGGCAACCTGCGCGGGAACGTCCGCGGCGACCTCCCGCAGGCTCGGCCCGGCGCCGGCGCGGCGGCCGGTGAACCAGGCGGCCAGGGTGACGGCGGGGTTGAAGTGCGCGCCGGAAACCGGCCCCAGCAGCGTGATCAGCACGCCCAGGCCGAAGACGGTGGCCAGCGAGTTGGCCGGCAACTGCACGCCGACATCGTGGGAGAGCTCGGTCGCCTGGATACCGGAGCCCACGACCACGGCCACCAGCAACCCGGTGCCCACCGCCTCGGCGGCGACACGGCGGCCGAGGGACACGCTCACGCCGTCACCCCGGCGGTCTGAGCCGTCACTCCGCCGGTCTGCGCCGTCATTCCTGTGGTCTGCGGTGTCGTCAGGAAGCCGGCGAGCTTGTCCAGGACGCCGGGCAGCACCCAGTAGTAGACCCAGGTCCCGCGTCGCTCGCAGTCGATGAGCCCGGCCTGCCGCAGCAGCTTGAGGTGGTGGGAGATCGTCGGCTGGGAGAGGTCGAAAGCCGGGGTCAGCTCGCACACGCAGACCTCGCCGCCCTCCCCGCGCGAGGCGATCATCGACATCAGCCGCAGCCGGACCGGATCGCCCAGCGCCTTGAAGGCCCTCGCCAGCTCCGTGGCGCGCTCGTCGTCCAGCGGCGCGGCGGCCAGGCCCGGGCAGCACGCGGCGTCCCGGCCGATCACCTCAAGCTCTTGTTTTGACATCCCTCTATGTTGACGTTTCTCGATCCAAGGCGCAAGCTTGCATCAACAAACTTCAATACAGGCCGTTCCGGGCACCGCCATGCCCCGTACCCCAGGAGTGAAGTGATGAGCGAGCAGTCCACCGACCTGCGCGAAACCGTCTGCCGACGGTACGCCGCAGCAGCAGTGAAGGTCACCGAGGGCGGCACCGCCTGCTGCGGCCCCGAGCCCGTCGAGGTCGACGAGAATTTCGGCTCCACCCTCTACGCCACGGCCGAGCGCGACACGCTGCCCGCCGAAGCGGTCGCGGCCTCGCTCGGCTGCGGCAACCCCACCGCCGTCGCCGAACTCCGCGAGGGTGAACGCGTCCTCGACCTCGGCTCAGGCGGCGGCATCGACGTCCTGCTCTCCGCCCGCCGCGTCGGCCCGTCCGGCAAGGCGTACGGGCTGGACATGACCGAGGAGATGCTCTCCCTCGCCCTGGCCAACGCCGAGAAGGCGGGCACCACCAACGTGGAATTCCTCAAGGGCACCATCGAGGCGATCCCGCTGCCCGCGAACACCATCGACGTGGTCATCTCGAACTGCGTGATCAACCTGTCCGTCGACAAGCCCGCCGTCTTCGCCGAGACCTTCCGCGTCCTCAGGCCCGGCGGCCGCATCGGCGTCTCGGACGTCGTCGCCGAGAACGCCCTCACCTCCGAACAGCGCGCGGAACGCGGCGACTACGTCGGCTGCATCGCCGGCGCGCTCTCCTTCGCCGAGTACCGCGCGGGCCTCGAAGCCGCCGGCTTCACCGGCATCGACATCACCCCGACGCACCCCGTCGCGGACGGCATGCACTCCGCCGTCATCCACGCCACCAAGCCCGCGGCCATGGACACGACCCCCTGTACGACCTCCGATACGAGCCCCGATACGACCTCCCCGGCGACGAGATCGGACGCCGCGTGCTGCGGCGTCAACGCCTGCTGCACTCCGTCCGAGACCTCGGCCGACCCCAGCCTGACCGTCACGGAGGCCAAGAGCGTGTCGGGCTGCGGCTGCCAGAGCTGAGGCCAGGCAAACCGGCTCACGCAAGCGCCCGGAAACGAATCAACACCCAAGCCGACTTGAGCCGGGACCCGCTGTCACCTCGAGCAGTTTGCGCCCAAGGAGTTCAGAAGTGCGGCGCCGCGTTCGGCGTCATCCACGCTTATGGCAAAGTCTCTGCCCCTGGCCCGGATGACGAGGCACTCGCCACTGCGCAGCATCACGGTCGTGCCCAACCCGCTCAGCCGGTAGCCCCAGCCACCCACCTGCGCTGGTGTGCGCCGCTCGACGCGAGCCGACTCGATGTCCCCGACAGACCAGTGCCGCGCCGGCCAACCGAACGGCCCGAAGGACACTTTCAGCCCCGTCTCACTGGCCCGCGCCCGCACCGAGGCACAGCCCAGCACCAGGACCGAGGCGAGCGCGAACGGCGCCATCAGGATCAACCCCGGACGCAGACTCACCAGATTCCCGACGGCGGCCGCGCAGGCGGCCAGCGCCAGAAGGCCCAGTACGGCCGAGATCGCTTGAAGCCACGGGTTGGACGTACGGGAGAGCCACACCAGTCGCTGCCCTTCCGGGAGGTCCATGCCCGGGCCGGCCGCCACCCGCCCCGGGACTGCGGGTCCCCGACGGGTAGCGAGCCAGGCCACCACAGCCGCCGTGGCCGCCCCCACAAAGGTCGCCACGACCCAGCCCGTCACCGAACCGGCCTCATGCCAGTCGGGCCGGTCCAAGTTCGCCCGCACGATCGACGCCTGTCCGCCGACCGGAAAGAGCCCCGCAGTCGGCAATGTGACACCCACCCACGGCCCGCACGCTCGTTCACGGCATCCCCCTGATCATCTCGACAAGGTCGGCCTTGCTGTAACCGAGGTGTGCCGCGTCGGCCACCAGATCGCCCAAGCGGTCCAGCAGCACCGCGCGTTGGTCCGCCCCGTCGGTAACCGTCACACCCCGGCCGCGCCGGAACTCCACCACTCCCTCGCCACGCAGCGCCCGAAGCCCACGCAGCACCGTGTTGACGTTGACGCCCAGTGCCTCGGAAAGGTCCCGCGCCGGAGGCAGCCGGTCCCCCGGACCGCACTCGCCCTCAGCGATGGCACGCCGAATCGCGCCCGCCACCTGCTCGTGCAGAGGACGACCGTCCGCGACATCGAGTCTCAGCAACATGATGCTAATGACGCTAGCACCATTAGCTTCCAAGGGCAGGCCACGGAAGCATCCGCGCACGCATCGCGCACCCACGGGCCCGAAAACGAGTCAGCGCCCGAGCCGACCGAAGTCGACCCGGACGCTGCGTAGCAGAAGGGAGGATCCCTCTCCCGCCACCGGTAGGCCGTGTGGGACTCGAACCCACAACCAATGGATTAAAAGTCCACTGCTCTGCCAATTGAGCTAACGGCCCAGGCGGTGTTGCGTGATGTTGCCTCCACGAGCATAGCCGGACACGGCCGAGTCTCCGATCGGGTATCGGGGACACGGCCGCGTCGGGCGGATGGATGGGGCCAGGAGTGTCAGGGACTGTCAGGGATCGACCGGTTCGGGAGCGCCCGCGCGGGCCGCCTCGCGGGCGCGGGTGCGGTCGTGGTCGGGGTTGAGGAACCAGTGGCGGGCCGACGCCTGCCACCAGGTCGCGGCGAAGCCGAGCACGACGAGTACGGCGACCGGCGCGTAGTTGAAGGTCTCCCAGGTGACCGGGGACACCTGCGGCAGCATGAACAGCACCGTGATCACGCCGACCCAGCCCACGGACACCACGCCGATCACCCCGGACCACCGGCCCAGATGCCACGGCCCCCGCTCGAACGCCGAGCCCTTGCGCACCCGCAGCAGCGTCGGGATGACGTACGCGATGTAGAGGCCGATCACCGCGATCGAGGTCACCGCCGCGTAGGCGGTGACATTGATCAGGTAGGGCAGGCCCAGCACCAGCGCGCCCCCCGCCGCCAGCCACACCGCCGCGACCGGAGTGCGTGTGCGCGGGCTGACGGTGTGCCAGACGTGGGAGAGCGGCAAAGCCCCGTCGCGGGAGAAGGCGTAGATCATGCGGCTGTTGGCCGTCACCGACGCCATCCCGCAGAACAGCTGCGCGCCGATCACCACCAGCAGCAGCAGCTTGCCGGCCGTCGCCCCCAGCGCGTCGAGCAGGATCTGGGCGGGCGGCGCGCCGGTGGAGGACGAAAGCGCCCCGTCGTACGACTGGATCGCGAAGGTGAAGCCCAGCAACAACACGAAGCCCGCTATCCACGACGTCCAGATCGACCGCACGATCCCCTTCGGGCCCGCCGTGGACGCGTCGTGCGTCTCCTCCGTCATATGGGCGGAGGCGTCGTAGCCGGTGAACGTGTACTGCGCCATCAGCAGGCCCAGCAGCACCACGTACACCCCGCTGCCCCAGCCCGTGTTGTTCACGAACTCGCCGAAGACGAAGGACGCCGACTGGTGGTGGTCCGGTACGAAGGTCAGCGCGCCGACGATCACCGCGACGCCCAGCACGTGCCACCACACGCTCACGCTGTTCAGCAGGCCGACGATACGGACACCGAAGGTGTTGAGCAGCCCGTGCAGCGCCAGGATCGCCGCGAAGAGCAGCACCGTCCGGCCCGGCGTCACCTCCAAGTCGAACTGGAGGTTCAGGTAGGCGCCCAGGAAGGACGCGGCGCCGAAGTCGATGCCCGCCGTCACCGCCACCTGGCCCAGCACGTTGAACCAGCCCGTGAACCAGGCCCAGGCGGCCGCCGTACGCGGGGGCGCGAGGCGGTGCGCCCAGAAGTACAGGCCCGCCGACGTCGGGTACGCCGAACAGATCTCGGCCATCGACAGGCCGACGAAGAGTGTCATCAGGCCGACCGCCACCCAGCCCCAGGTGATCACGGCGGGGCCGCCCGTGTTCATCCCGAACAGGTACAGCGTCAGGCACCCCGACAGGACCGAGATGATCGTGAAGGAGACCGCGTAGTTGGAGAACGCCGACATGCGGCGGGCGAGAACCTGCGTGTAACCGAGCTGGGCCAGCCGTTCCTCGTCAGACAGCCCACTCACTCTGGCGTCATCTGTCATGTCCCCAGCGATTCCCTCGGGAAGGACGTGACATGCGCCATAGGCCCATCGAATGTGGCCGGAAAATGCCCGTACAGCTCCGCCGGCCCTGCCCGACGCCGTCGTACGCCCCGAAACGCCGGAAGGGCCCGTACGACCGGAGTCGTACGGGCCCTTCCGGAATCAGTTCGTCAGCCGACGTCAGCCGTTGCGCTTCCAACGCGGCTTGTCCTCGCGGCGGCCGAAGGAGCCACCGCCGCGGTGGTCGTCACGACGGCCGTACGGGCGGTCGTGGCCGGGGCGGTCGTGGCCGGGGCGGTCGTGGCCGCCGGGGCGGAAGCCCGGGCGGTCGTCACGACGGTCGCGGTTGAACGGACGGTCGCTGCCACGGTGACCACCGCG